>CALJGU010000039.1 GCA_938075565.1 uncultured Opitutales bacterium
ACATTGCCCCTAAAACGGCTGAAAACAAGCTAAATCTGCCTACAATGAAATACAATGGAAATTGCCTTAACATTCACAACTCCCTCTAAAACAGTGTTTTAAATGGAGCCGGCGATGGGACTTGAACCCGCAACCTACTGATTACAAATCAGTTGCTCTACCAATTGAGCTACACCGGCCTTGGTACCCCTCCGGGGACTTGAACCCCGAACCAATTGATTAAGAGTCAACTGCTCTACCAATTGAGCTAGAGAGGCACTTAAGAGCGGACAAAGCTCTAAGGATTTTCGACAATGTCAAACATTATTGGCCGGATATTATGGCTCCTTTGCCCCTCCCTCCAGCAAGCTGATATGAGGCTCTTTTCCAAGACAGAGTCATAGGAGCCCTAACAAGGGCGGGAGCCCAACTCTTCCCAGTCCAGCATCGAGTTTCTCTCTGGACCCAATAAAAGGCTTCTCTCAGGATACCTATTGAACGAATCCGCTGACACCACAGCTACTCTCCATTCCCTTCATTTCAATCACCATCGTTAAGATAAGCTTCCATGGAACCCAACTCAGACGAACAGTTCACAGCCGCCGTTGAAAAGTACTACCAGGAGACACTCAGTTTCCGCTATCAATTGGACAACCGAAGTGAAGAAGAGATGGTTCGGGATGATTATGTGCTGAACCAACATTCCAAAGGGAAACGCCTCAAAGTCGTATTACGAAAAGCCAGTAAGAAGTTAGATCTTCCTGAGCTGTCACCCGACTCAGCACATCACGCCAGTTGGGCCAAATACTACGAAGACCTGATGGCCATCATTGCCAACGACATGAAGATCGAGGCCTATCAACAAAGCAAAAAAGACGCAGATACGAACTAGTCTAAACTTCCGATTAAAGAATTCCGCTTTTAGCTGCATAAACTAAAACCGAAAAATCGAGCTCAGCTTTAAGGTCGTGTCCATTTGCTGGCGAACAAAGCCGGTCGTCTCATCCAGGTAGCTTTGATTGATTACAAGAAAGATTTTGGCGCCCGGTTTGTATTCCCAGATGAGGCGGCTGTTGATGCCCATGCTGTCGGAGATGTTGTCGTACTGCACTAGGTTCGACCAGGTGAAGTCGGGCGTAAAATTGATCAGCGCCGTCAAGGTCATCAACTTGATGTCAAAGTCACCTTGAGGTAGCTCCACGTTCTGTTTGGTGTAACCGACAATAGATGCAAAATGCTTGGAGGGCACATAGGTAATCTCCGAAGAATTCTCTACGCGAGTGCCGTCATAGAAATCCCCGAAGGACAATTCATGGGTGAAGCTGAACGATCGCTTGGTTGCCGATTCAAAAGTGACGATTCCACGAGTCCAAGAATAGTCGTCCATTGGAATCACGACGCCCTCCGAAATCTCAAAATCCTCCTGCGGGACATCGGACGAGTGCTCCAAGCCGAACTCAAGATAGTCCGCGCTCTCAAACAAGAGACCAGCCGGAGTCAACAAATGGTTTGCCGACTGCAAATCACCTGACAAGTCGGTCACAACTTCACCCTCGTAAGTTAGGTAGTAGCGCCGAAGCCAGGGAATGGACTGTGGTTGTGGCTGATAGGTCAGGTTAGTAAAATAACGACGGATACCTCGCCGTGGCGCAAAGCCGAGCGCCGGATTGAAGTCATCATCAATTTGCAGAAATGCACCTTCGAGCTCGAAGTTATCTGCTGGCAATACGACATTGCCTCCAAAGCTGGGAGAAAGGCTTTTGCTGAATCTGGGATCGTCAGACTCGGTCCCGAGAAGAAATGCATTCGCTTCTAATCGATAGCGTGAAAGAAAGTTGTTTGTGAGAAAGCGAAAGTCGGATCCTAGCAACAGGTTATCGTATTCAGAATTTGGATCTCCATGCGTTGCGAGTACTCCCACAGAAGATTGCTCCAACACCTGCCGCGATACTCGACCAACAAATACATTCTGTGAATCCAGAGTGTCGGTGGAATCGAGGACGGCATCAATCACACCAATGTCAAACTCCCCTACTCGGCCAGTCATTTTGGCTGCACCCACCAGAGGGACCACCTGCCCCCGGCTACTTAGTCCGATTCGTCGACTGAAATAAGGTAGAAATACAGGCGTTGTTCTTGACCGGCGTCGAAAACGCCCACCCAGGCCACCGAAATTAAAGACTCCACTATCTTCCAAAAAGAAACGTCGCTTTTCCGGGAAGAACAAAGAGAAGCGCGTGAGGTTCACCTGCCTGGCGTCCGTTTCGGCAGCAGCGAAGTCGGTATTGTAACTGAGCGTGGCACTCATCTTCGGTGTGATGCGGTAGCGGAAGTCTCCACCCCATTCGAAATCGAAGTCATCCGTTCCCGTCACTTTATCATCGGAGTATGTCCCAAGGATGTAGGGATTTAACTCCAGACCCAGACCTTGTTTCAATCCAGAGAGCCCCTTCAGCTTTCCAGCCTCAGCCACATAGTATGATCTCATGGACCTCCTGGGAGTTGACCAGATCCCCCGCTGGTCAATGCGCTTGATATTGCGGGTCACATTTAAGCCCCAGGTATCAGAATCAGGATCAAAGCTGAAGGTCGTGAGAGGGAACGACAGCTCGGCAAACCAACCGTAATCGGTCACCTGTGTTTTAGCATCCCAGATACCGTCCCACTGAGTGTTGATGTTCCGATTGTTACTCGTGATCCCGTCCTGCCGCGTACCGTTGGGGTTGATACGAAACCAATAGCTGTTTCGCTCATCGTTAAATGTATCTAATACAACAATCGAATAGTCGTCAGCACGTAGGCTCTCATCCCGTTTCATAAGACGAGCTACGATCTTATCTGGCTCCGCATCCCAATGCCACAAGGCGACGTAAATAAAGTTGTCATCGTAAGCGACTCGGAACTCCGAGGGTTGCAGCATCGGTTCGCCCGGATAGGGAGAGTTCTGAATCAACGGCCCACTTGATGGCGCTGTTTTCCAAATCTCCTCGTCCAGAATACCATCGATCTTCGGCGGAGTATCGACCCGAGCTGCCATGATCTCCGGCCTAAACCCTTTCTCCATACGGTAGTCAGGCACCGGCTGCATTTCAGGAATCGGAGAATCCGAAGCTGACAAGCCGAGGCTTAAGGCAAAAGTCAGGATAAGGATTCTTGGGAGGTAGGCAGACATGGATAGGTAATCTCACAGCAAAGCTGTAGAAGAGAGATCTTTAAAAAACTGATAGCTTAATGCGTTCGAGTCACTCTTCAAAATGGAAAAGATGAGCGACTGTATTTTTTGTAGGAGCTGCTTCAGCTGCGATCAATTTAACCACAAGAAGCACAAAAATCATAAAATGTGCTCAATGAAGTCGTACTGCTCGTTTTGAGCCTTTTGTTATTCTTCACTTCGTTTGTTGAGGTGTCGCTCCGCTTCGGTAGTTGTTTCCTAAAATTGCTGGGTAAAAAGACATTCGCAGCTGAAGCAGCTCCTACAAAAAGACCGAATCCGATTAACGGCGGCGCAAACACTGAAACCAAAGGAGGAGTAGGAGGAAGAGGACGATCGTTGGTTCTCTACTCGAGGCTCTTAGCTCTTTGCTTTTATCCGCCCATCAAAGTCATCGCGGTCAGTCTCGGGCTGGAGCGGGAATTTGATCGCTTTGCCGTCGCGGCCGCTTCGGTAGATGGCGGTGAAGAGCTCGACCGCGTTGCGACCTTCTAGACCCGTGGTGCTGGGTTCGCGGTCTTCAATCACTGCCTCGATAAAGTCGTCGATCTGGAGTTGGTGGTAGTGCTCCTCTGGATTGATACTTTCAAAACGCTCCGTGTCTTCGGCACGAAATTGTTCGAGCAGGTGCTCCTCCCCGGGAACCGTCCAATAATCATTGAGAGGCGGTTCGGTGATGGCTGCCATCCCGGGGATGAACATTTGACCGCCATCGGTTTGCACACCGACCTTGGCACCGGTTGAACCGAGCACGCTGACCTTGCCGAATAAGGCAGGGTTAAATGAGTTGCTGACCAGGATGTGGCCCATAGCTCCGTTTTTGAAACGCAGGGAAGCGACCGCTGTATCCTCAACTTCAATACCGGGGTGATTGAGATTGTCCCACATGCCGACGAGTTCATCGACTTCGCCCATGTAATAGAGCAGCAGGTCGAGTTGGTGAACAGCTTGATTAACCAGTACTCCTCCACCCTCTTCACTCCAGCTACCTCGCCAGGGATCCGAGTCGTAGTAATCTTGATCGCGCCAACCGAGCATGGTGACCATGCCGAGAATGGGTTTGCCGACCTTACCGGACTCGACCGCTTCTTTTACACGGACAACCGGCTCGTAATAACGACGCTGGCAAACCATGCCGATCTTGGCGTTGCCCTTTTCAGCTGCGGCCAACATGGCATCGCAGTGCTCCAAAGATGAAGCCAGCGGTTTTTCGATGCACAGGTGCATGCCTGCTTCCGCTGCCGCGACGGCCGAGTCAACGTGCGCCGGATGCGGGGTACAAATCGTAGAGGCCTGGACACCAGAGTCAGCGATGTAGGCTTCGAGATCGGTATAGGCTTTCACGCCGTATTGATCGGCAAAGGCCTGGGTGCGCTCGGGAGTGCGACCGAGAACGGCTGTAAAGTTGCTATTGGGATTTTTGGCAAGCGCTGCTGCGTGCAGGTGGGCGACTTTGCCTGTTCCGATGATACCGGTGTTGATCATGAATTCTGGAAGCTAGAAGGTGGTAGATTGAAGATGGACTGAATGGCGGCATAGCTAGGAAGCTATGGCCCTACCTTTCAACCGATGGTAGGGCAACTGCGTCCCCGCAGTGCCGGTCGTAGTCTAGGGATTTAAAATGACTTTGGTCAGGCCGGCTTCGCCTTTGTGCAAACGTGAGAACCAATCGCCCCCTTCCTCGAGTGGACGCACCTGGCTGATAAGGGGTCCGACATCGATCTTGCCGCTGGCGATGAGATCTAGGCAGGCTGGATACTCTCCGGAGGAAGCACAGCTTCCAATCAGGTTAATCTGGCGAGTCACAACTTCCTGCAAAGGCATCTCGACGGTCTGAGCAATGTTTCCAACCAGCGTGCAGCTTCCACCTTTTCTAAGGGTGCGGATCGCCGTTTGAGTCGCGGCGGTAATGCCGACTGCTTCCATGGAGAGGTCGGCTCCGCGGCCATGGGTTTCTTTCACCACGGTTTCAATGACATCGACCTTCGATGGGTTGAGGCAGAAGTCGGCCCCAAATTGTTTGGCTACGGCCAAGCGGGATTCGTCGAGATCGACGACAAAAGTTTTTCCACAACCGGCAGCCTTAATCGATTGGAGACAGAGCAAACCAATCATACCAGCGCCCACGACGACGACTGAGTCGTTCAGTTCAACTGGTGTACGAGCGACTGCGTGGACCGCGACAGACACGGCCTCGACCATGGCCGCTTGCTCGAAGGTGATCCCATCCGGAAGTGCATAAAGGATATGGTCTGGTATGGTGACGTATTCAGCGAACGCACCGTGCCGACGATAGTCGCCACAGGAAACACCCAGCACCATACGGTCGTCGCAAAGGTTGGTTTCTCCACGATTACAGTGGTAGCAATTGCCGCAGTAGATCATCGAGTCAAAGGTCACGCGATCGCCTTCTGCCCATTTGGAGGCGTCTACGGAAGAGCCCAACTTGGCAATGGTGCCAGCCGCTTCGTGCCCCATGATGATGGGAGGAATTCGACGCCCACTCGAACCGTCCATGCCGTGAACGTCACTACCGCAAATCCCGCAGGCGGCCACGCGGACCAGCACTTCATTCGCTGCGATTTCCGGCAAGGGAACTTCTTTATATTCAAATTTTTCGTACTCGATTAACTCAAGGGCTTTCATGGAGCTCATAATTTCTATCGGTGGGGATTCTATAAGCTCTAGAAGTAGATCAAGATTGAGCTAATGATCAAGGTTAGGATAGCAAGACTTACCGATACAAGTAACAGGCGGGGCTCGATCTACGTCTCCATAAACCTCAGAATTCAGGTACAAAGCCCCAAGATATCTCCACGGTGTCAGCACCGCGGCTACATTCATGGTTAGAATTGTAGGAGGGGTTTTACGCCGCGATTCTTAATAACGTCCCCAAAGCAATCGCGGCGTAAAGCCGCTCCTACAGTTTAGATAGCAGAACAACCGATCTCAGAACTGAGACGTTGGTTTGAAAAAACTTCAGAGAGGAATACCTTGCCTAACCATAGCCTCTCATGAGGAGAATTCGAAGGTATGCGTGTAACTTTCCAAATATGGCATTGGATTTTGGCGACCCTGTTCACTCTGGGGGCAATTTCAGGCCATGCAGGCACGGAGCTTCCAGATGGTGGGTTTTCTATGATCGCAGCTGATCCTATTGCGGCTCATGGATTCTGGAGCGGTAACAATGACGGACCTGTGGGGTCACGTGAGGTCGTGGAGGCGGACCATCCCGATTTCGATCAAGCCATTCGGGTGACCGTGACCAATCCTAATGGTGCATTTTTCAATGGGCAGGTTTCACTACCTTCCATCGTCGATGCTGAAAATGGCGATGTGATGATGCTGCGCTTCTTCTTTCGCTCCATTTCGACGGAGGATGAAACGGGAACTTCGTTTACAACGGTTTACCCGCAAAGCCCGGCTCCCAACTTCACCAAGTATCTGGTGAGAGAAGTGTCAGCATTTAAAGAAGATGGCTGGCAGGAATTCCTGTTTCCATTTCAAATGACCGAGGCACAACCAGCGGGTGACATGACCCTGTTGTTTGGAATTGGTGGTGGAGCCCATCCTCAATCCTGGGAGCTAGGCGGTGTTGAATTCCTCAATTACAAAAGCAGTCTCACCGTAGAGGACCTACCTCAAACTAGGCCCAGCTATCTGGGGCGAGAACCGGATGCTCCCTGGAGAGAGGCGGCGGCTGACAGAATCGAAGCGCATAGGAAAGGTCCTATGCGCATTCATATTTTTGACTCGAATGGCAACCCGGTTCCCGATGCAGAGGTAGAAGTGCAGTTTATGAAGCATGCCTATCATTTCGGATCAGCCGTGCGAGCTGCTATGCTCGTGAATGAGAGTGCGGATCGTGAGATGTATCGAAGCAAGGTACTTGAGTTGTTCAATCAGGCGGGTCCATTGAATGCATTCAAATGGCCAGCTTGGGAAGGAAACTGGGGCACACAAAATTTTGGAGAAGACGTTGCCCTGGGTGCAGCCCAGTGGATGAAAGAAAACGGACTTTATACACGAGCACATGTCATGGTCTGGCCATCGGACAGGCATCTCCCAAACAGCATGCAGGCACTCATCCCCGATGACAACCCGGCCAATACGGATCCTGCCGCTGAGCAGCTAGTGCTCGACCACATTGCCGATATAGGCGCTGCCTCAGAACCCTTTATTGATGAGTGGGATGTTTTAAATGAGCCTTTTGACAATCATGATCTGATGGATGCCTTTGGGAATGAGGTGATTGTCGATTGGTTCAACGCAGCAAGAGCGGTGTTACCGACCCAACCACTTTACCTCAACGACTATAGCATTCTTTCAGGCGGTGGAAGGAATGCCGACCACCAACAGCATTACGAAGATACCCTTCAATTTCTAGTGGATAACAATGCACCCATCACATCGATGGGAATGCAAGGGCACTTCAATAACTCTCCCACACCCATTCCCATTCTCTGGGATGTTCTGGAACGCTACGCCACTTTGTTTCCTGATCTCGAAATCCGAGTTACTGAATTCACAGTCGATACCGAAGACGAAGCCATGCAGGCAGACTACTTGAGGGATTTTTTCACACTGTTGTTCAGTCACCCCAACACGGTGGGAATCCAACACTGGGGATTTTGGGAGGGACAAACCCAAAGCAATGCCGCTCTCTTTCGAAGCAACTGGGAAGCCAAGCCTAACGGCCAAGCTTACATCGATCTCGTGTTTGGAGAATGGTGGAATGATTTCAATGGAAAGAGCAATGAGAGTGGGAGTTTCTCTGAAAGAGGATTCTATGGAGACTACCAAGTCTCAGCCAAGTTAAACGGTATCGAAACTTCAACTGAATTTAGCCTGTTAAAAAATGAGGACAGCGCCTTCACGCTTATCCTGTCCAATGCACAAACAGCAGATGCCCCTATCAACAACGGAAACTTTGAAACCGGGGGCACGGACGGTTGGACCATTACAGCGGCTGACGAATACGAGCTCGCTCCCACGGTTGAATTCCGAGGCACCGGTTCTTATTTCCCAATCGAGCCGACCGTGGGCGAGGCAGCCCTAACGCTTGGGCTAAGAGGTCAGGAAATTGGCACTATTGAAGTAGCACAACTCATTCAAGTCCCGGACGTTGAGGCTATCACGCTATCATTTGATTACCGAGGTGTCGCAGAATTGTTGGGTGCATTTAGCGGAACCCCGTTTGACCTACACATAGAAAGAGAAAACGGAGATCCAGTCATGACTCCCTTGGTAGTTTACCATCCTAGTTCAGGTGCAATAAGCCCAGATTCTGGAATTCAAAGACGAAGAGTTAGCCTGAGTGATTTTCGAGGAGAAACACTCCGTATTCGATTCACCCTGAGCAATAATGGAAGCGCTGAGAACAACTACACCTTTGTTATGTTGGATAATGTAATCCTAGCGCCCTATTCTCCTCCGCAAGCTGTGCTGGATATCAATAATCAGAATCAAGTCCTGGTCGGGATGTCTGCTTCGGACGATGGATTGTACCAACTTGAGTCATCCACCGATTTGGATGCGTGGATGGTGGAAGGTGAGTTTGAGGATTTAGACCTGGAAGAACAGCAACCGTTCCAAGAGGACGAGTTTTCTGGTGGAGCAAAGTTTTATAGAATGAGGGAGTTGTAGGTTTTTTGCGCGAACGATGAACGGCGCTCTCGGCGATAGCGCCCTACCTGCTTAAGAAAAAAACTACAGCCCAAACACACCCGGCAACCAGGTGGACAAAGCGGGCACATAGGTGATGAGCAGTAAGCCAATGGCCATGGCCACAAAGATCGGGAGTAAAGGTTTTACGACTTTGGCAATGCTTGTTTTTCCTACTCCGCAACCGATGAATAAGCACGTACCCACTGGAGGGGTACAAAGACCGATGCATAAATTGGCTATCATGAAGATGCCAAAGTGAACCGGTTCGATTCCAAGCTTTTCAACCACGGGCCAAAGGATGGGAGTGAATATTAACACCGCCGGTGTCATGTCCATGAACGTGCCCACGATTAACAGGAGCAAGTTGATGATGAGCAGAATGACGAACTTGTTTTCCGATATGGCGAGTAAGGCCGAACTGACCGTTTGAGGAATTTGCTCATAAGCAAGAATCCAACCCATAGCTTGACTAGCACCTACGAGTATCATGACCACCGATGTAGTTTTGGCAGCCTTTAAAAATATACGTGGTAGATCGCCGATACTTACTTCGCGGTAAATCACTACTCCCAGTATGAGGGCGTAAAGGACAGCTACCGCAGATGCTTCAGTGGCTGAAAACACACCACC
>CALJGU010000040.1 GCA_938075565.1 uncultured Opitutales bacterium
ATAGTCCGTGGACGAGTGGGGGACAAACGGGACTCCCGTGTAGTTGATATGACTTACTATACCCGAGAGGATTTTTCCTATGGTCAGCGAGGTGTATTTACCGACCAGTATTTCGTGACGTACACCGCCGAAGATACGGAAATCACGATGGGACGGGCCAACATGCCTTTTTGGATGAATACCGAAAAGCTGTGGGATGAAGATATTACTCCCCTAGGTGCTTCGATGAGCTCAGGGCTCAAATTTGGTTCCCAGCCTGTCCGGCTGTCTCTCGGATCTTTTCACATGCCCGATGGGTTGGAACACTTCCATGCTTGGATGCATGCCGCACAGCTGCTTTGGGCTCAGGAAGGCAATGACTGGAACTGGCAATGGGCTTTGTCGCTTTACGATCGGCAGGGGGAGGAGGGTGCTCGCTATCTTCCTCTTGGTCAGGATGCCAGGGATCAATTGTTTGGCGTCTTTTCGGCAAAACTCTCAGGCCAGCTTCTCGATCGTCCTGCTTACTTTGGTTTGGATCTTTTTGAGAACTTTGAGGGCTATTCGGCGGATGATCCCAATACATTTACTCGAACCTTTCGGAATGAAACCAGCGGTTATGCATTGGCCTTTAATCTTGGGGAAAACAAGAAACAAGGGGATTGGCGATTTCGTTATGTTTTTGCGAGAGTGGAAGGATTGGCTGCCATGTCCTCCTATGCCACGACCAGCTTTGGTTGGCTGTTGAAAAGTAATGTTATCGTGCACGATTTTCGGGCTTATTACTCCATGACTAATAAATGGCGGATCACTGGCCGCATATCTCCGGCGAAAGAGATTATAGGGACACGAAAAAGTGCCCGTTACCGCATTGATTTCAGTCGTAGTTTTTAGAGCTACCGAAATTCTTATCCCTTGCCCTATGGGTGTGGTATCCAGAATATGAATCCGATATGGAGACCGGAAAAGCTGCCGTTTGGCTCGCCAAGCATTCAATAGAAACAAGATCTATCCCTATACCAGATGTTCAAGAGGATGGCTTGCTCATAAGAACGGAAGCATCCGGTGTCTGTGGCACCGATGGACATTTGATCGAGGGCGATCCTCCTTATCCGGCAATCATGTGCCACGAGATATGTGGAAAGATTGTGGAGATGGGGTCTCGCGCAAATGAGACGCTCAACGTCTATGGTGGACCCTTAAAAGTCGGAGATCGAATTGCCCTCTATCCCTGGATCATGAATCCGCGATCTGAGGGGTGTCTCAAATATGGCCCCGGCACCTGCACGGTAACCAACGATTCATTCGTATACGGAATTCCCTTCCCAAAGCTGGGCCTTGAAGGAGATGAAATCATCAGCTCGCGGGTGGACGAGGCTCCCTACTTTAAGGGCGGCTTCGCTGAGTATGTTTATGTATTTCCTGATACCTATGTGTGGAAACTCCCGGATGATATGCCGAGCGAAGTTGCTGGGTTACTCGATCCCCTCGCTGTGGCAGTTCGTTCGGTGGAATTGGCGCAAACGGCACCGGGTGTTCATGAAGAAGCCTTCAACACCAGTTCACAAGTTGTGGTCGTGGGAGCCGGTCCAGTGGGTGTTTTGACGGCTTTGGTCTGCCGAATGATGGGTGTTGAAAAAGTCATCATGATTGGTGCGCGTAAAACGCGCCTGCGCCTTTCCAAAGAAGTAGCCGAAGTGGATGAAATTATTGATATTCATGAAATGGATTCCACCGACCGAATTCAGCGCGTTAAAGATATCACCAGCGGTGGAGCCGATGTGGTGATTCAGTGCGCCAATGTCACCAGTGCCTTTGTTGAGGGCCTGGAAATGATCCGTCGATTGGGCACCTTGGTTGAAACAGGAAACATGGTTAATCAGGGTAGTGAAGTAATGATCGATCCGGCCAAACACATTTGCCTGAAGCATGCCCGTATTCTAGGAATGAGTGCGAATCATCCAGGGGCCTTTGATAAGGCTTTTCATATTCTAAAACGTCACCAGAAGATTCCGTTCACCAAGCTCTTTACTCACCACTGCGGGGTAGAGGGCGTTCTGGACACCTTGGGTCACATGCGTGATCAAGACTACATGAAGGGATTGATGACGCCTTAAAGGTCCTGCTTACCTGACCTAAATCAAGGAAGTGAATCAAAGTTGTGGTATGGTTTTCCAAGAAGCTGCGATTTCGCAGTCATACATCTATTCCTTCCAATGAATACCAGCAGTGATGTTCAGTCATCTTTGAGCGCGCGTGAATGGCTCTCTCTCGCCTGGGGTGAGCCTTATCGTATTTTGTTTCCCTTGGGTATCCTACTCGGAATTCTGGGCATAGCTCTATGGCCTTTATACTACTCAGGTTGGTTTGGTTTATACTATCCAGTTCCGTCCCATTCGCATCTTATGATTCAGGGCTTCTTCGGATCCTTTGTGTTTGGGTTTCTAGGAACAGCCATGCCACGAATGTTGGATGCACCGCCGTTGCGCGCTGGTGAAGTGTCGTATATGGTAGGGATGCTCTGTCTGGTTGGGGGAAGTCATTTTTTAGGCCACTCGGTAACGGGTGATAGTTTGTTTCTGCTGCTCCTTCTTAGCTTCCCGCTTATTATGCGGTCGAGGTTTGTTGCGAGAAAGGATGTTCCTCCTCCGGGTTTTCTCTTGGTAGGGTTGGGGTGGATGTCGGCTGTAGTGGGTACGTCGATACTTCTTCTATTTCCGTTTATTACCCTGGATGCCTTTTGGTATTCACTGGCAAACCTGTTGCTCTTTCAGGGCTTTTTGATGTTTCCCATCTTAGGCATTGGTGCATTTCTGTTTCCTCGTTTTTTTGGGCTACCCAATCTGCACAATCTCGACGAGTCCCGTTCATTACCTCCAGGATGGATTCGCCGAGCTATGCTCGCAGGAGTGTGTGGAGTTATTGTGATGCTAGGGTTTATTGTAGAGGCGAAAGGAGAATTACGACTCGGCCCTCTTTTAAGGCTGTTGGGTGCTGGCATCTATTTCGGTCGTGAGGTTCCTTTCTTTCGCACCTTTAGAAATCATGGGACCCTTGGTGTCTGTCTGGGAACGGCTTTGCTACTCCTGATGACGGGCATGCTTTGCCAAGCGTTGTTTCCTCAGTATGCCAAAGGAATGGAGCACATCGTGCTGGTCGGCGGTTTTGGTCTGCTTACTATGACTGTGGCCACCCGGGTTGTCCTTGGTCATAGCGGGCAAACGCATCGATTGAAGATAAAGATCCGCCCTTTGACTATTGCGATGGGGCTGATCATTTTATCGTTGGCCACTCGCATTAGCGCGGACGTATTTCCTCAAGTCATGCTAACCCACCACATCTATGCAGCAGTGATTTGGATAGCGGCTGCTTTGGTCTGGGCGGTGAAAATCCTGCCCGGCGTCCTGATCGCCGATGACGAAGAATAAGAGCTAACGCTTTGTTGTTATAGATGCAGAAAGCGTGTCGGTAACCGGTGCTGTCGGATTGCGTCTTGCTTCAGCGGTTAGCGTGTATTCGGTATGCTCCTTTAAACCGCTTATGGAAAAATCATGAGTGAAGTTGTCATCAGCTGAAACGGATACCCAGTCAGTCATTCCGGCATGGCCAATCTCGCTCTGATAGGAAAGTCGGACTTGGCCCGGCACACCTAGTTTCGCGCCTGAACTGTCTTTTGGGAACTTGGTGATCTGTGTTCCAATCGATATTGAATTCCGAGTGACCTGATTGATGACCAAGCCTGAACCAATAAACGCACTCGTGTGTTCATCGGATGTATGAACACCGAGTTCGAATGCTCTTCTAGGATTATCGATCAGCAGTTTATCCACGTAGGTCGAATTGTAACCCATACGCATTATTCGAGGGATTAGGTGAGACGAGATAGCAGTGTAGTCTCTAAACTTTCCTCCGTTCTCTTCTCCGGGGCGATACCAGCCAGCATCGTGTGAGAGTAGAACCCGGTCTTGGAGCCCAGCGTTTTTAAGTCGGACCAGCGCTCTGGAAACAAAATCAATTCGATTGGGAGTGTCGTTCACATTGTCGATCGATACCCATAGACCGAGCCGAGCGGCTTTTAATTGGCTTTCTTGATCGGCCTGAGTCGCATGCACCCAAATCAAGGCTTCTGGAGAGACACATTCTTCCTGGAGTATCTCGACCATTTGAAAAATCGCCTGGGTCGGTCCGGTGTGACAAGCGATGGTCAGGCCTGTTTCCAAGTGGGCACGGCAGGCTGCTCGAACCAACTTTTCATGCATGGGGGAGAGTGTATCTCCTCGGTCGACTCCGATCTTGATGAAGCCTGGTTTTATACCGGTGTCTTCTATCCCGTTTTCAAATTCCTTGATCCATCGGGCTGCTAGCTCATCAGCTGACAGCTTTTGAATGTCCTCCGGAATATATTTATTTTCACGTGCACCGTAGTAGCCGGTGTTTGTTACGAGGTGCAGTCTCGTTGTTTCGGATAATGATTTAAGCAATTGTGGATCTCGCCCTAGAAAGGCGGGTGTGCATTCAATCAAGGATTGAAATCCCAAGTCTTTTGCTTGCTCCAGGTAAGGAAGCACCTGCTGACTGACCTCACCTCGATCCCAACGATGGTAGCCCGTTTCCTCGGCTCCTATGAAATATACGAGTATATGCTCGTGTTCCAAGGTTCGGCCCAGCTCAGCGGAATCGATAGGGCCTCGGACAGTCATAACTGTCCCGGCCTTGGCATGTGTTGTAAGAGCTATAGAAAACGCTATAAAAGAAACAATACGAATATTCATGGTGGGGTAACAAAAAACTACAGTTGCGAATTACCAAGGCTTTAGCCGACAGCGAAGCGGAAAACAGTTTGCTCTTACATTTTTAGAACTGGCTTTTGTAGGAGCAATTTTAATCGCGACTTTTATTCCAAGCAATACAGGTGCGAAACCGTTCTCAGGAATAGACGACCATTGTCTACGATAGGCGTCGAGTGGCTCGGCTGGTTTATCAATGTTCTTCCCAATATTTCAAATTCATCACCTGCTTTATATACCACTACGTCAGCTCTTCTTGAAACGGCGAAAATGCGATCATCGATTCTTATAGGTGAACTAAAAAAACTGTCTCTTAAGTTTCCTTTCCAGATCTCCTTACCTGTGGGGGCATCAATGCAGG
>CALJGU010000041.1 GCA_938075565.1 uncultured Opitutales bacterium
GAACTGGCCAATGCGAAACGACGTTTTGAAGAAGCAGTCGAGCTTGGAGATGCAAACTTTCCAAGGTCCGAGCGCGAAAATCGCGAAACAACTTACCGGATGGCGGAAATCGCAGTCAGTCGCATGCAGACCATGGTGCAAACTCAGGCCGAGATCGTGCAACGTCATCGTATCATTGCCCCCTTTGATGGCATCGTCGTGGAGAAGCAAGCCGAAGTCGGAGAGTGGGTGCAAACAGGCAACCCAGTCTTGCAATTCGTTGATACCCGCAACCTGCGTCTGGATATCCAGGTACCGGAAAAACAGTTAACACTCATTTCTCAAACCAAAACAGTGAAGGTGGAAATTCCTGCGGTGGCAGGCGGCTCCTTTGAAGCTCATATCGAAGCTCGATCACCTCTGGTAGATCCCAAGACCCGAACCTTCCAGGTCCGTATTCATCTGGATAACCCGGACCAACAGGTAAAGCCCGGCATGTCAGCAGAGGCCGTGTTTGTACCCAATTCAGATAAGCCGATTCTTTTTATCTCGAGGGACGCAATCCTGAGAACAGCCGACGGCGAGGTCATCGTTTGGGTGGCCGTGAAAAACGGTCAATCTACCCAAGCATCCCGACGAGTCGTAGACTTGGGAGCTTCCAGTGGGGATAACATTCAGGTGCTCTCCGGTTTGGAGAAATCTGACCGGATTATCTACCAAGGCAATGAACTATTGCAGGACGGACAAGAGATTCGCATAGTCGAATCTGTAACCCCAATTACCCGCTAAGATGTTTGATTGGTGCATAAAACATCCAACCCAGGTCGCAGTCATTGCGTTGCTGATCTGTGTATTGGGCACGGTCGCAGCTATCCGCATACCGGTACAGATGATCCCGGATCTGGACGTTCGAACCATCTCCGTTGTGACTCGATGGCCCGGCGCCACCCCTCAGGATGTGGAAAAGGAGATACTCATCGAACAGGAAGACTACCTGCAGAACGTAGCCGGCCTGCAACGAATGATCTCCTCCTCCGCTATGAGCTCAGCGGAAATCGAACTCGAGTTTCCATCTTCGATCGATGTGAACGATGCCTTGATTCGCGTGCTCAATGCACTCAGCCAAGTCCCCAGCTATCCTGAAAACGTGGACGAACCACGAGTGATTGCTACTTCGTTTTCTTCAAACTCATTTATCTACTACGCCATTGTTGATACCTCCGGAGAACGACAACCAGAAGACGTGCTACGAATGATCGACTTAGTGATGGAGCGCGTAAAACCACGAATGGAACGCGTACCAGGCGTATCCCAAATACGGGTACTTGGCGCACCAGAACAACAGATCCGCATCAACGTCGACCTCGCACGTCTGGCCGCAGTGGGGATCACGATGCAAGAGGTGCGTAATGCCATTCGCGATCGCAACCAAGACATATCTGCCGGCGACATAAGCAGCGGGAAACGTCTTTACCTGGTGCGCACCATCGGTCGACTGGAGACGCCAGCAGAATTATCTTCTATTATCCTGCGCAGGACTGGAGACTCAGTCACTCGACTCGGCGACGTGGCTGATATAGAATTGAGTTTTTACGAACCCAGCTCTGTGGTTTATCAGGACGGTGAATTGGGAATCATGGTTTCAGTATCTCGGGAGATCGGAACTAATGTCATCGAGATACGCGACGCCATGACGGAAGTGATCGAAGATATCAACAGCGATGTCCTCGCGTCCGTGGATCTGGAGATGTACAAAACCAGTGACGATGTCCGCTACGTGGTGTCGTCCATCAAGAATGTCTGGCGCAATTTGATTCTGGGTGCAGCGATGGCCACTCTTGTACTTTGGCTTTTCTTACGGTCTGCCTCAGGAACCATGCTTTGCGTGATTGGCATACCTGTTTGTACCATTGCTGCATTCATTGGACTCCAGGCAACCGGGCGTACCATCAATGTAATTTCCCTGGCTGGAGTCGCATTTGCAATCGGCATGACGGTCGACAACGCGATCGTTGTACTGGAGAGCATTGAAAAGCAGCGAAGGCGAGGCCTAGATCGCATGGAAGCTGCTATCGCCGGGGTACAGGATGTCTGGTCCTCGGTCCTGGCTTCGACGATGACCACTGTCATCGTTTTTGCCCCAGTGTGGCTGATTAAAGAAGAAGCCGGACAGCTGTTTTCGGATATTTCGATTGCGATCTCAGGAGCCATCCTTGCCTCCATGCTCGTATCCATAGCGATCATACCTACAGCCAGCATTCACTTTGCCCGTCTCGGAAAAACCGCCAAGGAAGGAACCCATCGCCCACGGCTATTCGTACTCTTTGATCATCTAGTTGAAAAACTGGTTACTTCGACCAAAGGCGCCCTCGCCGGCTTGCTGATCACAGGAGGCGTTAGCGGGGCGATCATCTACTTCCTTACCCCATCGGCTGAGTATTTGCCCGAAGGAGAAGAAGCCAAAATCTTTACCCGCTTGTTGGCACCCCCCGGTTACAACCTGGAAACGATGCAAGCGATCGCTAAACAGGCCAATGACGATTTCAGCCCTTACTATGTTCTGAATGGAGCGTTGGAAAATGAGGATCTGGATCCTTCGATCCCACCTATCGTTCGCATGCTGATCATCGTAAGAAATCAAAGTACAACGATCGTCGCCGAAACGTATGATCCTGCCCGGATCAACGAACTCACCACCGTTTTTAAGGAATACTTTCAACAGTTTCCCGGCATCCGAAACTTTATCAGTCGCGGCTCCATTATATCCAGTAACGATGGTGGATCCCGCAGTGTGAATCTGGATATCAGTGGAGCCGACCTCGGTGAAATCTATACCGTCGCAGAAGCGGCATACAGGCGCGCCTTTGAGGCACTCGACAACCCATCTGTGAACTCAACCCCATCCTCCCTCAGCTTGCAACAGCCTATGGTAGAGATCCGGCCTAACTGGGACAGGGTAGCGGAACTCGGATTTTCCAACAGCTCATTTGGATTTACCGTAAGAGCATTAACGGACGGCGCCTACGTCGATGAATTTCTACTAGATGGAAGGCGAATCGACGTATTCCTCTACAGCGGAGAAGGCGAAGTAGAGAGCCTGGACGCTTTGGCTAATTTGCCGCTGTATGCACCCGTTGGCGGAGTAGTATCTGTCGATTCAGTTGGCGACCTCGTTGAAAAAGTCGACACCGACTCCATTCGTCGACTGAACGGTGAACGAACGGTTACCCTGAACATAATTCCTCCAAAATTAGTCGCGCTTGAGGATGCGGTCGGAATCGTGCGTTCCGAAATCGTAGGTCATCTGCGAGACCAGGGAATCATAACTCAAGGCGTGGATGTCGCGGTAACCGGTGCTGGTGATCAACTGCAAAAAACGAGAGAAGCCCTCTTGGGCAACTTCCTTATCGCTGTGCTCCTTTCTTATCTGCTGCTCAGCGCGGTCTTCTCTCACTGGGGGTTTCCCTGGGTAATCCTGGCAACCGTGCCTATCGGGATAGCTGGAGGAATCGGTGGCTTGTGGGTCATGAATGCCAGCGGAACGGTACTTAGCTTGCTAGGCATGCAACCCATCAGCCAACCATTCGATATGATAACCATGTTGGGTTTCCTAATTTTATTGGGAACGGTGGTTAACAACCCCATTCTCATCGTTAGCGGAACGATCGACCGCTTGCGTACTGACATGGCGGTCGCCGATTCCGTTAAAGAGGCAACCTTGGCTCGTATTCGTCCGATCCTCATGTCGACAACGACAACAGTCTTTGGAATTGCACCCTTGGTAATCTTTCCAGGAGCTGGAACAGAACTGTATCGTGGGGTGGGTGCCATTGTATTATTCGGCCTGCTCTTTTCGACCTTTGTCACCTTGGTTTTTCTTCCTTCGTTTCTGGTACTCAGCCTAAAACTCGTTGAAAAATTGCGACCACAAAGAGGTCCTATTACTGTTAAGTTGCCTGATCCCGGACTCGCGAAATAAGGCATAGTCCTCATCCCACTTCCAAAAGGGAGAGACATATCCCTTAGATCCTGTAACAAGCTTGTTAAAAGCAGTTATTACCTAGCCTCTAAAGGCGAATTTCATTCTTTTCCTTGAGCAGTCAAACTAACCGCTCACTGGAAAAATATGACAATCCCCCCTTAATTTTTACTCATGATCGTATTGTTCGGTCCTGGAATTATCGCCTGTTATATCTTCATTAAAAAAATACAGCAGAATCGAGCCCGACTCCGCGAGTCGATGGATGATGAGGATCCGGTCAAACTACCGGGGCACAGTGTATTGGAAAAGATTGAGCGGACAAATGAAAAGGTAACTGACAAAATCGTTTTTCTCATATTCCCGACCATACTTCATGCGTGCGTCTTCTATATGTTCTTTGAAAATCGTACGGGCGACGAAATGACCTTTGTGTTTCTATTTGGTGTAGAAACGGGAATCATTGCCTTACTTGGATTTAAATTATGGCGACTTCTGAGAGAGTTGGAAAAAGACAAGTTGGGTTACCGCGGGGAATTGTTTGTTTCCCAAATCCTTCAACCGTTGTCCCTCATGGGATATCGCATTTTCCATGATCTGGATTTGGAAGGGTTAAAAATCGACCATTTGCTTATCAATGACAGCGGAGTATTTTGCCTGGAAACGGAAACCCCCGAAATGCCAAAGTCTTACAGAAGAAAGAAAGAGCGTGAGCTCAGTTACAATAGTCGTGAGCTCCAATACCCATGGGGAAAAGATGCTTCTTGTATTCGAACCGTACAAAAAAATGCCTCTACTCTGGCAAGAATTCTACGCGAGCAAACAGGTGAGGCGATTCCCGTATACCCTCTAATTATTTTACCAGGATGGAAAATCAATCGGACAGGTAAAAGTCCCGTCAATGTAGTAAATCCAAGAGAATTACCGGCAGGATTATTCTACTTTCCAGATTTCCCAATGTCGGAACGTTTGATGGATAACATCGAACAAGCGTTGACCGTCAACAGAATCGAGGAATTAGCGGAAGCTCAAAAGGCAAGTTAGAGCTGCTACATTTTTAATTATCGCCTACGGAGAGTTTTAGGCAAAAGCTAGAGGAGAAATTTATCCTTCTTCTTTATGTTTCGTCGTTTGCTTTACACCACTAGTTTCATACTGCTCTCGGGTATTTTACCTATCGTTGCGCAGGACAGACCCAACATCATATTTATCATGTCAGACGACATGGGTTGGGCTCAGCCTGGATTCAATGGAGGTAACCCGGAACTAACACCCCACATTGACAAGCTGGCTGGCGAGGGCATGCAGCTCACACAGTATTACACCCATTCTGTGTGTGCGCCAACCCGTGCGGCTTTTCTAACAGGTAAGTATTCTTTCAGAACATGGAGTGACTGGCGCACCGAGGATTTTGGAAAACCCAGCTATCTGGCCAAACTGGGACTCACCTTGGCTCACAACGATCGAGGAGAAGCGACCAGACGCATACATGGACTAGATACGAACGAACGAACGATTGCTGAAGCATTAAAAGACGCCGGTTACTTCACAGCCCTGATTGGAAAATGGCACGCGGGCGAATGGCTTCCCGAACATTTACCGATGGGACAGGGGTTTATGTATCAGTACGGCCATTACGCCTGGGGAATCGATTACTTCAATAAATCGATCGTCCACAATGCACCAGCTACCTTCGCAGTCTATGATTGGCATCGAAACCAGAAACCCGTGCAGGAATTCGGTTACGCCACGGATCTCTTTACTCAGGAAACCGTCAAGCTCATCGCCAACCAGGCAGACCGCTCGAAGATGGGACACCCCTTCTTTTTTTACGTCGCCTACAACGCAGTCCACGGACCACTCAACGTCCCTGAGCGCTACAAACATCTCGAGCCGCGTGACGCTTTGCTCAAAGCACTCGATGATGGAGTCGGTGAAATAGTTCATGCACTCGACATCCATGGATTAAAAGAAAACACCTTACTTGTCTTCACAAATGACAATGGTCCTGTGCTAGAAGAAATGAGCACACCTTATCGGGGTACTAAAAACACGACCTTTGAAGGCGGAGTGAGGTCACCGGCCATCGTTCGCTGGCCAGGCCATACCGAGGCAGGCACCAGCACAGATGGCATGATGTTCGTGGCCGACTGGTTCAGCACTTTTATTTCAATCGGCGGAGGCTCACATGAACAGGCGAGCGATGTAGATGCTCTCGATATGCGTGCCATGCTATTTGAAGGCGAGGAAAGTCCACGAGACGAAGTTGTCTATGACGTGGTCGGTAGTGTTCGCCTACCCACTATTCGTAAGGGAGATCACAAGCTGATGGGGGATATGCTCTTCAACATTAAAGAAGACCCTTACGAAACAACAGACATCGCAACCGAACACCCAGAACTGGTCGAGAAGCTCAAAGCCAGAGTAGCTGCAGTGGGTGCTGAGCGTCCTCCAATGGGAGATAAGCCACTACTCATGGATCCTCCCCTGCCCTATGTTTATGGGATTGAGGAAAACAAGAATCCTCCTCAATGGTTAAAAGACCACGTAGACGCAATAAGAGCCAAACAACCACAAAGCTGGGCACCCGGGGAAACTCCCTGGCCCAAAGCACCTCAAGGAGCTATTGCGAGTAAGATGACAGGTGGCATTGATGAAGTCCGCGGCGAGCTCACTGCGCGCCTGGGGAACTTTAACGCCTGGCGCGGCCTGAGTGACGAAGAGTTCAACAACCTCATTGATGAGGTAACGAAGGCGCTGGACGTGCCGTTATAGGGGG
>CALJGU010000042.1 GCA_938075565.1 uncultured Opitutales bacterium
CGCATCGATCC
This sequence comes from uncultured Opitutales bacterium, assembly GCA_938075565.1. Lineage (GTDB taxonomy): Bacteria > Verrucomicrobiota > Verrucomicrobiia > Opitutales > UBA2995 > UBA2995. The sequence goes on from CALJGU010000042.1 coordinate 12, forward strand.
AGCTATAGGAGGCTACAATGTTCCAGTTTTCCGTTGGATTGTAGAACATTTCTAGTTCGATGCCTTCACTTTCGTCACTGGTAATCGATTGATCCGACATGAAAGTAACCGGGTTGAAGTCACGACGGACTACGTTGTCTTTTTGAATATTGAATGCCGCGATAGATCCACTGAGTCTTCCGTCAGCTAGGTCAATGAACTTTAAGCCAACTTCGATGGCATCACTGGTCTGCGCTCCAATCAGGGCACCCGTGTCAGGGTTTGATCCGCTCTGTGGTTCGAATGCGTCGGCCATATTGGCAAAGAAGCTTACGTTCGGATTGATGCGATAAACGCCACCCAATTGGAAATTGGTATCACTACCTTCGAGCGAGGCATTTGGAAGACCACCCAGTAAGGTGGATCTTTGGTCGAACTCAGTACGACGAATACCTGCCAGAATATTGAGGCGGTCTTCCATGAAGTAGATGTTATCTGTAGCATAGAAGGTATCAATGTCCGTATAGGTGCGGTCGTTATTGTTAGTACGAATACCAAAGGCTCTCAACTCCGCAGGACTTGGCACATCGTCTTCCCAGATTTTTACGCCGTTGAGTATATCATCTTGATACAGGAATTGGCGAAAGACTTTACCGGTTCTTGCCTCGATGTCTTCCAGGATTGCCTGTTCGTTCGCTCTTGCACCACGCAAGCGATAGCTGCCTTCGCCTCCTGCGGTGGTTTCTGCTTTCCGATAACCTAGAAGGAGCGAGTGCCTTACTTCACCGGTTTCGAATTCGATGATGTCATTGATCGTATGAACTTCATCACGGGACCTGCTTTGATTTATGGTGTTATTAGCGTCAGATATCTTATTGCCTGGGTCATTGGCATTGGGACTAAAGGTGTTAAATTCGCGGAAACTTACAACCTGGTGTGTATCGTGGACGGTATACATGTATTGGAGGTTGTGTGTTTCGCTGAATGAGTGGCGAAGTCCCATCGTCAGGAAGTTATTGTCTGAATCGAACATATTTCCAGGTGTGGACGTTACGTATTCTTCAGGGATGAAGGAGTTGTTGTAGCGAGTGTTCGACTCATTGACTCCATCCACGTTGTCATCGGTGTCTCCGTCTCCATTCAAGTCGGTGGGAGTTCTTTCAAAAGACCAGGTAGCCCGTTGGGTGGGAAATCCCTGCTGATGGTTATCTCCGATCATGAATGACCCTTGGGTGTTCTCGGTAAAGTCGTAGGTGCCTGATACTCCAATGAAATTTGTTTCTTGGCCATCAACCCAACGCCAGCCTTCGTGGTCTTTGTATTCTGTGAGGACACGCAAACCTAATTTGTCGTTCATTGCACGGATCGTGTAATCCAGTTTCGCTCCTATACGGCTGTTGCTACCAGCACTTAATGTAATGTAACCACCTGCTTCTGCTTTAGGTTTTTTAGTGATGACATTAATGAGTCCTCCTGGATCCGATTGGCCATACAAGGTATTGGGGCCTTTAACGACCTCAATCCTATCAATTAAGTGGGGAGGAATATAAAGTCCACCGGTTACACCGTCGACCAACAGATTCCGGTTACGAAAACCACGGATGGAAAATGAAGATGGGCGAGTAGCGCCCAAATTGTTCCGCGTCGTTTGTGTAATGGATGTATTGTAATCCAAAGCCTCGGTGAAATCACCGATCAAACTATCTTCGAGAAATTCCGAAGTGATAACGTTGATCGACATTGGCACGTTCATCAGCGATGTCCGCATACCTGTTCCAGAGATAGTTACCGTGGATGCGTAACCGCCTTCCTCTTCTTCAACGGAGAAAGGGTTTAGTTGATAGATGTCGTCCTCTTGGGCGAAGCCGGAGACCCAGCTGAGTGCTAGGGTGCTGGCACCAAGGCACAGCGATTTATAGTAGTTTTTCATCATGTTCGTTTAGTTTTAGTGTGAAGGTTGTAAGATTTGGTAGTCTGGGGTGAGACAATTTGGATATAGATCCAACTTGGGGTATTATCTGATTGTATGAATTATATTAGGTAGCTGGTCTGATGAGGTAAATCTGTGTTCCGCTTAAACAGTTAAGTTATCTTTTTTACTGGGTAAAATGTGATAAATACCGAAGTGTTTTTGTTGTATTTTAAAGAATATGGATGCCTGGAGTATTATTTAGAAATGGTTCTTAAAGTTACTGGCAATGTCCATGATAAGGAGGGATCCGGGGTATTCAGGTACGGGCTCAGCTTCTCTGGATCGGGCCAAAAGAGTGCGTAGCTTAAATGTTTAAATAAGGCCAAACGCGTAAAAGGCAAAAGGTTCTCCTAGGCCTTGGTTGCTGACGATACCTATTTCTACTCCTCAGCTTCCTGCTTTGAATAAATACAATTTACTCATCATTACCCCCGACCAGATGCGCTCAGACTATCTGAGTTGCTACGGTCATCCATCTATTAGTACCTCGCACATTGATCGTCTGGCGGATGAGGGCGTTCAGTTGGACAACTGTTATTGTCAGTCACCTTTGTGTGCGCCGAGTCGAGTCAGTTTTGCCACTAGCACCTATGTAGGGGAGCATGGTTGTCGTAACTACTGGTCGACGATTGAGCCACACGTGCCGAATCTCGTTTCGACCCTGAAAGATGAAGGCTATACGACCGGTATGTTCGGTAAGAACCACTTATTTACCTATGACAAGTTGAGTGAAATCTGGGATATCTGCAGCGAGGTGTGTCTGGGGAACTATGACAATCACCCAGACTACAAGCAGGCTTTCAGCTCTTTCGAGTTGGATCAGAATCATGAATACAACGTAACTGGTCGTCTGACCGACGAGGCGATCGAGTTTATGGGGGGAGTGGATAAGCCATTTATAAGTTGGATCAACTATCAGGATCCACACCCAGCATTTACCTGCCCCACGCCCTACAAGAATATGGTTGATCCGGTCGATATCGAATTGCCGGAGTCGTTTCTCAATTTCGATAAAGATGCACAGCCTCAGCGAAACGAAGTTTGGCGCAGGCACTCGCAAATGGAAGATTGTAGTGAGGACGATATGCGCCAAGCGATTGCCACCTACATGGGGCAGATTCGCTATGTGGATGAATGTGTCGGTAAATTGACTGAGTTTTTAGAGACGAAAGGCTTGGCTGAGAATACGGTGGTCTTGTTTTTTTCCGATCATGGGGAGTTACTCGGTGATTTTGGAATGACTCACAAATTGCCAGCCTTCTACGATTGCCTGACAAAGATTCCTGTTATCATCCGCCACCCCGATCGCAGGTGGGCTGGTTCCAAGTTCGATGGACTTACGGAAGAAGTGGACTTAGTGCCTACGCTTTTGGAGATGCTCGGAGTGGAGGCACCGCCTACGATGGTCGGTCAATCCTGGGTGGAGGCGCTTAATGCCGGAAATACGAATGGAAAAGAGTCCATTCTTTCTGAGGCAGGGGGTGGGGCACCTACCGTCAAAGAGCCGATTCCCGGGCATGTGATTAAAGCACCTCAAATTCCAACTAGCTTCGGTCCGGGCGCGATGCTTCGCAAAGGCGACTGGAAGTTGAGTATCTACCACGATGATCAAGGCGAGTTATATGATCTGTCTAAAGATCCTAATGAGCTGAGTAATCTGTATGGGGACGGCGAATACGAAGCTATTCAGAACGAATTAACCCTGGATTTGATGAAACGTCTGCTCGGAGTGAAGGTGCGCGATGTCGGAATGGACTGGCCTACTGAGAAATACCCGATCGATGTTCGTTTTGAAGCGCTGCAGAAAAAGCATTTGGACCCGTCAAATATTACGGGTTTGAAATCACCTTCCAGTGATATTTCTGTTTCCAAGAAATCAGGTTAATCTGATTACTCCTAATTACTCTATCATGACCCGTGTTCTTCTTTGTTTTTCTTTCCTATTAATGGTGCTCCGTATGAGCAGTGCTTGTCAAAAACAGGTGGAGCAGGAGGCCGAGGATCTTTACGTCGTGCCTGAGCGCATGGAGGAGTGGAATGACTGGCGCTTTGGCATGTTTATTCACTGGGGTGCCTGGTCGCAAACCGAGGTTGGCTACATTTGGAAGATGGTCAACGAGGAGCCACGCGAGATTGGGGAAACCCGCTTCGATCTCTACAAGACCTTCAATCCGACCGAGTTTGATCCGAAGAAGTGGGCTCGTGCTGCTAAAGAGGCTGGTATGAAATACGTGGTCTTTGTAACCAAGCACCATGATGGCTTTAATAACTACGACACACAACTTTCAGATTTAAAAAGCACCAATCCCGAATTGCCTTACAGCTCCGATCCCAAGGCCGACCTTACCAAGACGGTAGTGGATGCCTTCCGAGCAGAAGGATTGGCGATTGGTCTCTATTACTCTCATATCGATTGGTATCGTGAGGACGCCCGTTATTTTTCACGCGACTATTGGGACTATGACCCAAGCCGTATTGATTCGGACCCAGAATCCTGGAGGCGCTATGTAGAGTTTGAAAGAGGTCAAATCGAAGAGTTGCTGACCAATTGCGGAAAGATCGATATGCTCTGGTTCGATATCTCCTGGCCGTTTGCAGAAGGGGGTGAATTTTCACATCCGCAAGTAGAGAAAGATGTGGAAGATCTCTTACGCCTCATGAAGGAGCTACAGCCGGACCTCATTTTTAATGATCGTGGAACCGGCAAGTATGGTGGCTTTTATACGCCTGAGCAACAGGTGCCCGTTGCCGGGCTACCGGGGAATTGGGAATCGAACATTACGATAACCAACAACCGAGGCTATTGGTACAAGGGCGAAAACGTCAGTGCCAAATCGAATAAAGAGCTTATTCGTATGTTGGTCGATATCGCTTCCAAGGGTGGTAACTTTTTGATGAATGTGGGGCCTCGCCCCGACGGTGAGCTGTCGCAAACGGAATACGATGCCTTAGCGGGAATCGGGGAGTGGATGTCAGTGAACGGCGAGAGTATTTACGATACTCGGAAAGGACAGTTCCTTCAATTGGAGTGGGGGAAATCTACCACGAAAGGGTCGACCATTTATCTGCACGTGTATGATTGGCCGGTTGATGGACAATTGAGAGTGCCTGGTCTTTTAAATAAAGTCTCTAGATCCTACCTACTCGCAGATTCCAGTAAAACGTCGCTTACGGTAACTGTAGCTGGGAAAGACAAATTGATTGAATTACCAAATACCCCATCTGATCCAGTGGCGTCGGTGGTGGTTGTTGAAATAGATGGAGAGCCGGATATAGATAATGTATATCGGCAGTTGGCAAATGAGCCCGTCGTGCTAGGTACCTACTTTGCGAATATACAAAGTGACACGGCGAGCTACAATTTCGGTTGGGCCACTCGTAAAGGAAACTTTCTTCAGGATATAAAAAGCACTGAGGACAGGATTAGCTGGGAAGTTAGAATAAAAACTCCAGGCAGCTATCGACTGGATTTGAAATACGCGACTCAGACTGAACAGGCAGGTAGCCAAATTTCCGTCGACGTCGCAGGTCAGACACTCAGGCACGAGGTCGTTGGAACGGCTGATTGGACTGGCAATATTTTACAGGTGCAACTTCAGGAGATGGTGAAGGTGAAAGGCACAACAACCTTTGGTTGTTTAAGGGTTTTGAGCTTGGTGAAATCAAGTTTGAGTCCGCCGGGACCTACACGGTTGTGATCAAGCCCGAATCCATTGCTGCTGATTACCTCATGTTCCTGAAGTCTGCTACCTTGACGCCAGTTCGCTAGCCATAGCATGCTGGCTATTCTCATCCGTTATCCCAAAGGCCTATGAAAATTCACATTATCGATTTCCTGATCATCCTTTTGTACTTTATTGGGATCATCTCACTCGGTTTGTGGATATCGCGAAGACAGGCTAAAGGCGGTCGAGAGTTTTTCCTGGCTAATAATTCGATGAAGTGGCCCTTCATTGGTGCCTCCTTATTCGCCACCAATATTTCAAGTCAGCAATTTGTCGGACAGGCCGGTCTGGCTTTTTCTGTCGGGATCATTGCCGGTGGTTTTCAGATTGTTGGGGCGACCTGTTTTATCTTCCTCTCCGTCTTTTTTATTCGCACCTACATGGGGTTGCGTTTGTCGACTTCGCCCGAGTTTTTTGAGAAGCGTTACAGTGGTCGTTGCCGAACGATTGTTTCGTTCATGAACCTCATGATGATTATCCTAGGTAACATTGCTGCCGCTTTATATGCAGGCGCTTTGGTGCTAACGAATCTTCTAGGGTGGGATACGGGCGAACATGCGGAGAAGCTTTATTGGTTATCTATTTTCTTAATTGGGATTGCCGCAGGTACTTATACTTTAATGGGAGGGCTCAAGGCCGTCATTTATTGCGATTTTGTTCAGACTGCGGTCCTTGTTTCCGGAGGAGCTTTCCTTTTGATATTCGGTATTAATGCAATCGGTGGCTGGGATACTTTGGTAGGAGCTATCGACGGAGATGGTCGACCCATGTGGTCTTTGTACCGACCCTGGGATCACGACTTTGGTTGGTTGCCCATGCTCACGGGCGGATTGATTCTAGGAGTGCATGGCCACTGCACAGATCATGATTACATTCAGAGGGCATTATCCGCAGGCAGCTTGTATCATGCTAAAATGGGAGCGTTGTTTGCAGGAGTTCTTAAGACCTTGGCCCTATTTGTAATTGCTGCTCCAGGAGTCGTGGCCGCTCAATACTTTCAAGGTCAAAATACCGGAGTCATCGACAACGCTTATGTGAGCCTGCTTACGAGTGTAATGCCGATTGGTTTTCTTGGACTTTGCTTAGCTGGTTTACTGGCTGCGATCATGTCCAGTGTAGATTCAGGGCTTTGTGCCTGTGGTTCTCTTTTGACTTACGACTTCTTTGCCAAGATCAAGAAAAACGCGACCGAACAAGAGCTGTTAAAGAAGGGACGAATCATCATGATCGTTCTGTTGATCGCCTGTATGTTTATCGCGCCCTACATCCGTAATTTTAAAGGGCTCTTTAATTACTTGCTGGCGGTGTGGGCCTTCTTAGCACCCGGAGTTTTCGTCACCGTGCTCTTTGGATTGTTTTATAAGAAGTCTACTGAAAAGGCTGCCTTCTATACTTTGGTGCTTGGCTGTGTTCTTGGCTTCGCTGCTTTCTGTGTTCTCAGTCTGCCAACTCTTGAAGGAGTTAAGAATAGCCTGCCTGCCTTTTATCAAAACAAGCTCAACCTCTCACCGGTAATTACAGCGCTCTGTGCTTTAACCATGTATCTGGTTAGCAATTACTGCGGCCGAACCGAGCAAGACTACACCAACTCGCTTCAAGTGAAGAACCTGTCCGAAGACCTAACCATGAGTGAGGAAGAGACGAAAAAGTACCGTCGATTCATGGTAGTGCTTATCGGATTTCTTCTAGTCGTAGTTGCCTGCTTCTCGCCCCTGTTTTTCTAAGCGAGTGTGGTAGATGGAAAGCTGAAGCAAACTGTAGGAGCGGGTTTACCCCGTGATTTTACCATAACCTTCCTCGCTATCAGGGCGTTCCGTCCTTCAACGGTTTCAAATAATCATGATGTCTAGGTCTACCAAGTGGCTTTTAAAATAATTGTGTATCACATTGAGGATGAGAACGCCAAACAGGCGTGGCTAGTAACGCGAGATCAAATTCAAAGTGTAGGAGCGGAGCTTGCTCCCGAATCTATAGTTCAAGTGCTATTAAAATCGGGAGCAAGCTCCCTTCCTACAAGTAGCATCCGAACTAATAGTAAAGGTAGTCTTTAAGTATCAGCCTAGCCCAAACCCCGCACTACTTTAACAATTAAGTAATTTAGTTGTTTCAGCTCATACTATCTTCACACTGCACGAGAACATTTCGAACTACTCTGTGAAGAACTCTCCCCAAAGAGTGCGACTGAAGGATATTGCGGAAAAAGCTAATTTGAGCGTCGCCGCAGTTTCCATGGCACTGAAAAATCACCGGTCCCTGCCCGCTGACACGATCGAACGCGTGAAAGCCTTGGCCGATGAAATGGGCTATGCACCCGATCCTGCCTTATCGGCTTTGGCAGCCCACAGGAGCCGCCTACGTGTTACAAAAGATTTTTCTGTGATTGGGCTAGTATCGAATTGGTCAAGTGAAGATGGCTGGAGTCAATTACCCAGCGCTCAGGAGGTGATAGAAGGGGCCAAGGCCCGAGCCCTGGAGTTGGGTTTCACCATTCACCATATGTGGTCTAAGTCGGAGAATCTGTCTGCGTCTCGATTTGATCAGATTCTCCAGACCCGTGGAATACGCGGCCTTATTTTGGCCCCCTTTGAGGATCCGGAAGATCGGCTCGAACTTGACTGGAATCAATACTCAGTGGTGACGGTCGAGAAGCCTTTTAATTACACACACTTTCATCATATCATTCAGAATCACTACTCCGACTTATTGTTGGCCTGGCAAAAGATTCGTGAGAGAGGGTATCAGCGGATCGGCTTGGTTGTGCGCGAGGATTTATCAATCCGATGGGGGCATCAGTGGGAGTCTGCTCACAGCCTGGCTCAGTCTTCGGCCAATACGCGTGAAGAGACCATTCCAACACTGCAGCTGAAAGGAACCGATAAGGATGAGCACGTGGAGATGGTGAAATCCTGGCTTCAACTTTTTAAGCCCGAAGCGGTGATCAGTCGTTGTGATTGTTTCTTCGAAGCCGCAAGCGAACTCGGTCTTAGCATTCCAGACGACCTAGGTTACGTTAGTCTTAATGTGACAGACGATGTCGAAGGCGTTTCGGGAATTCATCAAAATCGAGATTTGATGGGTGCAACGGCGGTCGATGTTTTAAATAGTCTCCTTCAGCGAAATTTCCGCGGAGAGCACGAGGTGTCTGTGGGGACTCAAGTGGATGGCTCCTGGAATGATGGAAATACACTACTCAATCAATTTTCGACTCAATCAGATCATGCGACTACTTAAGAGCACTTTTTCTTTCATAGGTTTAATTCTGTTTTGTCTTTGCCCGGCAGCCATCGCTTACGAGCCCATCAAAGCTGAGAAAGGTGTACTGCTCTTTGAGGACGACTTCTCACGATCTAAATTGGGAGATAAGTGGACCAGTCATCCCAATTCCTTTTTTATAGAAGAGTCTGCCATGAGGGCCACGCAGTTGAAGGATGCTGGACACGGAGCGGTCACACGCGCGATTTTCAATTTTAAGGACGTTTGGATTTCTTTCGATTTCAAATACGAAGGAGGGGAGCGCTTTAATTTTGTGGTCGATGATAAAAATGACAAGAGCGTGCATGCGGGCCATATCAGTCGGCTGACCATGAACAAGCACCGATTGATTGTGCAGGACGACAAAACGGGAACCATGAATCTGGTTATACGAAAGCAGCGACTGTCTGGTGATTCCTCTCCGGAATTAGAAAAGCTGCTGGAGACCAAGCGCTCCGAGGTCGACTTCGACTTCAAGGATGGCCAATGGTATCACATGGAGGTGCTGATTAAAGGTGATCGCATGGAAGTCCATTTGGACGGGAAATTCCTGGTCGGGCACCAGTCGGACGGCTTTGCTCACCCCACCAAAACTCAGTTTGTTTTCACTGTGACTGGGCAGTCTATTTACTATGACAATGTCGAGGCTTGGAGCCTGAAATAGGATTCAGCTAGTTTTCGAAATTTCCCGTCCTCTAAGATTCCCGGAATCCCTGAAAAAACTCTCGAAAGAGGCCTTGACAGCTCCCGAAACCTTTACAGAACTAATCCGCTTAATAAGTGCATCCCTAGCTCAATTGGATAGAGCACCTGACTACGGATCAGGAGGTTGCAGGTTCGACTCCTGCGGGGTGTGCCATTTTTTTGTACTATGCTGGTCAGCGGCAAATATTTGGCTCGTTACTCTGGGATTAGCTAGACTGATGCAGTTACGGCTTTGTTACTAGATTTTACAGTCTCTAATGGGAAGTCCCTCGACCAACCGGACTAGTATCTTGGAAGATTTCAGAATCGTTTTATACTTCTATATGGGGTAACTCTTTAAGAATGGCAAAGCAGTCTCCCTCAATTTCGGAAAGTGAGTATCGGTTTGATAGACTGTTTGCTAGAGACTTTTCGGTGTTTAACGACAATGAATTAAGCAACAAAACTAGAATTGATCTAGCTTGTGTTTATGAGTGGGAAATTAGACGTGAAGTCGTGAGGTCTAGGCCAGAGTTGAAAGAGTATTGTGATGATTGGCTAATTTGTTCACTTACTTATTGGGATTCTCCAAGGTCAGCTCCCGATTCCTTGATTGGAAATTATAAACCATTCTTAGATCTTACCCCATCAGAAAAGAATGATCTTCTCGCTTACTTCAGAAATCCTGGACGCATTCCTATTCCAATTCACGATTCCATTAAACAAATTGATTTCGAAGATGCATTTGACCTTTGGAAGCTTCGAGAAAGCGAGGTCAATGGATTGATAACATTGAGACCAAGAGCAAAAGAAAACGAAGACCGTTATTCGTCTAATTCAAGAGTCTATTCGTTTATCATTAATTGGAATAGCCCGGAATCCGAAATAGCAAAATCCTTCCGCGAATGGCTAACAAAGAAACGTAAGCATCTTAAGCCAGATAAAGAAGTTAAGAGAATGACCCGGCCCTCAAAGCCGTTCATCTTACTTAGGAACCTAGCAATGCTAAGATTGTTACGCCTGGAAATATCGCCTTACGATCGAGAGTTGATGCTGGAGTGGGCGAGTGCACTAGGACCTGAAAGTGAATTTAGAGATGCAGGCAAGCATTGGACATGGAAGGGTCTTGCCGATGATGACATAAACAAACGGATCGAAGACTTTTCTAAAGCCCAGTTAGATTTAGAAAGAGAAATCCGATTTCAGAAAGCATTGCGGGATATTTATAGTCAGTACCCCGAAAACAAAAAATAGTTTTATGGGTTTTATACTGTAAATTCCCTTCGCCCATTTCATTTGGGCATGGATCATCATATTCATAATAATCAATCACTGCCCTCACATTCAATGTGTGAATCGGAGGGCATCAACTATAACCAAAAGCTCTGGCAACAGATCCAGAGCACTGAGATTCCAGGAACTCGTTATGAGGAATCCAAGAAACTCATTCCTAGGCTCATATGGTGGGGGTATTCCGGCGATCAGGTCTTCGCTATGCTCAGGGATAAATACGGGGCCGACTTTCCGAGTACTACCCTTTGGAGCACCATACGATGGGCTGAACGGGAGATAACCCCCAGATCATTGTCGGGAAGCGGATACGACGATTACTTGAGGAAACATAAGCGTCGAAAGTCTACTTTCGGTAGATTCGGTGTTTCGGTTGAGGAAAAACCTAAAAAGAAGACCATCAATCTGGATCGGCTACTTTCGGTAGATTCGGTCTTTCGGTTGGAGGAAATTGATTTCTTCGAGGCTTCCCCGATCAGGCTAGGGGAACCGGAAAAAGATCAATTCCTCTTATTGGAACAACTGTATCAATCCGGGGATAGAATAGCTATAACAGGGAGTTATACATCTCCTGATATAGTAAAGTCCCGGGAAGAATGGTTATCCCATCTGGAAAATTACAAGGCCCCGGAATCTAATCAGGGTTCTTGGATTTATCTTAATCCAATTACTCCTACATACGGAGATTATATTAACGGGGATAATATTGAATCATTCCGGTACTTACTAATAGACGGGGATGATCTTCCTAAAGAGGATCAACTCCAAATACTGGGATATTATATTCCTAACATAGCCTGTATCGTTGATACCGCGAATCGCGAGTACCATGCCTGCATCAAGGTTGATGTTTCCAATAAGGATGAATATATCCAAACCGCGGATAAACTCTTTTCCTGGTTCGAAGGACTGGGTTTTGATCCACAAACTAAAGGACACCTCTGTAAGGGCCGGATGCCTCATGTCCATAGGAAAGATCCCGGGAAAGGTATAGATGGCTGGCAAAGACTTATATATCTGAATCCGGATCCTGAGCCAGATGTTATTTTTCCAATGGAAGGAGGGTTAAAGTCATGAGTACTGATAATTCACTATCCATATTGGAAAAGTCTCTTTCCCCGTTTGTGGAGGAGGATAGCCCGAATATTAAAATTCCAGAAACTACCAACCGAAACACCGAAACTACCGAATCTTCACCTTTCCCTATGGAAGTGTTTGAAGGCACAATCATCGAGGAGTTGGCGGTGGAATCTGAGCGGGTTTTCAAAGTCCCCAAAAGCATGGCCGCTATGACGGCACTAGCGGTCCTATCGGCAGCCTGTGGTAAGCACTACACGATAACCGGTGCTCACGCAAAAGATAGCTACCCTAACGTGTATGTTATGATAGCAGCTAAGAGTGGAACCGGTAAGTCCTTGGCTTTTGATCTGTTGGCAAAGCCAATAGTGGAGGCATCGTCTGAAAAGGAGAAAAAGTATGAGGACACTCGCAATGAGGATCTAACTCGGGCTGATGTTCTCGGTGACCAATACAAGGGCATGAGAAAGGATTTAGTTACACTCGCCAAACAATCATAGCTTCTGCGAGAGCAGGGGGCCTCCCAAAACCTAAACGCCTTTCCAATTAGATCGCGTCGGGGAGCATTACCGAAGTTTGGCGAGAGCATTTGGTCAAAAGATTGGAAGGCTAATCCGAGAGCTAAACAATTTTCTATTGCAATCCGTTTTTTCGGAGTGAATTTTGTTTTTATGAGTTCAGGACAAGGATCGGGCGGCAACGTACTTGCTGCTTTATGTAGCTTTTTTATCCCAGGGTTGGGACAACTGGTGCAAGGCAGGTGGATAATGGCTATTTTTCAATTTGTTCTCGCTGTAGTCTTGTGGCTTATCCTACTTGGCTGGGTGATACATTTGTGGTCGATCGTAAACGCGGCAACATTCAAACCCTGACCGGTTAGATTAGGTCCCAACTTCGGCATAACGCAAAACCGATTGGCGCCTTAGCGACGACGGCTTCGCCCGAGAAGCGATCTACCAATACAGGCAATGGCTTTGCCAAGCCCGACGTCCTGCCCCTGCGAATCCTGCCCGATACTGAAAACTGAATACAAAAAATAAAGAATACTATCAAACGAGGTAGCATATTTTACTCACCCAACAGCTTGGGGTTGGCCTCCAACATCTCGCTCGCCATTCTCTGTGCTTCGGCGATTTGATCAGAGGTCATTTTTTCGGCGACGTTGTCCCTTTTTCTCGCCCCATCCCACCCCCCGTTTGCAGCGTAAATGTTGTACCACATATGGGCTTTCACGTAGCTTTGGGGGACTCCGTTGCCTTCGAGGTAAAAATCACCAATTTTGTCCTGACCCCCCCGACCC
>CALJGU010000043.1 GCA_938075565.1 uncultured Opitutales bacterium
AATCGATTACTCGGTAATCGAATCCCTTAAGTCTGATGCGTATTTTTTGAGCGGACATATAAATTAAGTGCGAACGGGTTCGCGATAGGTAGTTTGTGTAATAGACTCTAAGAGGCTGGTGGGCACTTCCTCAAAATTTGAGGGCTCCATGGAGTAATTTGCCCGGCCTTTGGAGAGCGATCGTACATCGGTCGCATAACCAAACATCGCCTCTAATGGTACCATGGAGGAAATAATGCAAGCATTCGTTTTGGTTTCCATGTTTTGAATGCGACCACGGCGGCGATTTAAGTCGCCCATAACCTCTCCTTGATAATCTTCCGGAGTGGTTACTTCTACGCTCATGATCGGCTCAAGCAATATTGGACCTGCATTCTTCATGGCATCACGCAAAGCAAAGATGCCAGCCATTTTGAAAGCCATTTCGGAGGAATCGACATCGTGAAAAGACCCATCGACGATGCGTACTTTGAAATCGATTACCGGGTAGGCTGCGACGACACCATTTTTGGCAGCTTCGTAGATACCATCCATAGTGGGCTTAATAAATTCTTTTGGAATCGCACCGCCGACGATTTCGGAAACGACTTCGACTCCGGCACCTTGTTTGTTGGGCTCGATCTCAATGACAGCATGACCGTATTGGCCTTTCCCGCCGGATTGGCGAACAAACTTACCTTCGCCACGTGCACTTTTGGAAATCGTTTCGCGGTATGCGATTTCGGGTTTTCCCGCACGGGCCTGTACTTTGAACTCACGGAACAAACGATCGCGGATAATTTCTAGGTGAAGCTCACCCATTCCTGCAATCAGTGTCTGACCGGTTTCTTCGTTGCTGGAAACCTGGAAGGTTGGATCTTCGTCAGAAAGACGACTCAAAGCCAGCGACATTTTTTCCTGATCGGCCGTAGTGTTCGGCTCGATGGACATAGAAATTACGGGTTCTGGGAATGTGGGAGGCTCAAGAGCTACATCCAGTGATTTTTCGCAAAGCGTATCACCAGTCTTCACATTTTTAACTCCGATCATGGCACAGATGTCACCAGAGTAAGCGACATCAATATCGTCACGGGCATCAGCCTTCATTATAAGAAGACGGCTAACGCGCTCCATCTTGCGAGAGCGAGGATTATAGACCTGTGTTCCCTTCTCGAGCTTGCCGGAGTAAACACGGAAAAATACCAGTTTCCCTACAAATGGATCTGTCCAGAGCTTGAAAGCCAAGCCAGCAAATTTGCCGCTGTCGTCCGGGCCAAGCTCTACGTCTTCCTCCTTGGAATTGTGCCCAACCATCGGAGGTAGGTCCAAGGGTGAAGGAAGGTAGTTAACCACCGCATCGAGCAAAGATTGAACACCTTTGTTTTTGAATGCGGATCCAGGGATAACCCCAATAAATTGAATAGAAGTAGTCGCCTTACGCAGTGCGATTTTGAGCTCATCTTCTTTGAGCTCTTCACCACTCAGGTATTTCTCAGCAACCACGTCGTCGAAATCAGAAATGGCTTCGATCAGGGTTTCGCGATGAGCACCAGCCTGCTCGCGCAATTCAGCTGGAATATCCTTCACGTCGAACTTTACGCCCAGTTCGTCTGACTCATCAAAGTAGATTGCTTTCATCGACACCAAGTCGATTAGGCCGACAAAGTCTTCTTCAGCGCCGATGGGTAGAAACAATGCATGAGCATTTGCTCCTAGCTTATCGCGCATTTCCTCAATCACCGCAAAAAAGTCAGCTCCGGTTCGGTCCATTTTGTTAATGAACGCAATGCGAGGCACGCTGTATTTATCGGCTTGGCGCCAAACAGTTTCGGACTGAGGTTGAACACCGCCCACTGCGCAAAATACAGCTACAGCTCCGTCGAGGACTCGAAGCGAACGCTCAACTTCAGCGGTGAAGTCTACGTGACCAGGAGTATCGATAATGTTGATGCGATGCTCATGGCCATTAAAAGGGCCATCTTTGGTTTCCCAGGCACATGAAATGGCGGCCGAGGTTATAGTAATACCACGCTCACGTTCCTGCGCCATCCAATCGGTCACAGCTGTACCTTCGTGAACTTCGCCAATCTTGTGAACGACACCAGTATAATATAGTATACGCTCTGTGGTTGTTGTCTTGCCCGCATCGATGTGGGCAGCAATGCCGATGTTCCGCGTACGCTCCAAAGGATACTCGCGCTTAGGCGAATTCTTTGAAGATATGTCGGAAAACCCCATAGTTACTCCTTACCAGCGAAGGTGCG
This sequence comes from uncultured Opitutales bacterium, assembly GCA_938075565.1. GTDB lineage: Bacteria > Verrucomicrobiota > Verrucomicrobiia > Opitutales > UBA2995 > UBA2995. Next base: position 2,244 of record CALJGU010000043.1, read on the forward strand.
CGAACGCACGATTGGCCTGGGCCATACGGTGGGTATCTTCACGTTTCTTAACAACCACACCGGTACTATTGTAGGCATCTACAATCTCGAGCGCGAGAGCCTCGGTGAATGGTACGCCCTTTCGGCTCTTAGCCGCTTGGATCAACCAACGAAATGCCAGACTTTGCTGACGTTCGAAAGAAATTTCTACAGGAACCTGATAGGTAGCTCCACCAACACGACGGCTCTTAACTTCCAGACGTGGGCGAATATTTTCCAAGGCTCCCAAAATGAGATCGATAGGATCACCCTTCTCCAGCTTCTCAGCTACGAGTTCAAAGGCTCCATATACGATTTTTTGCGCTATGGATTTTTTTCCAGAACGCATCACCATATTGGTTAGGTTACTAACCAGCGTGCTGTTGTAACGAGGATCGGGAATGGGTACCCGTTTTACTGCTCTGCGACGACGTGACATAGTATAAAGCTTATGATTTTGGACGTTTTACCCCGTATTTCGAACGGCTACGGCGGCGTTTATCCACACTCAAACAGTCCAAGGTTCCACGCACGATGTGGTAACGCACACCTGGTAAATCCTTCACACGACCACCGCGAACTAGCACGATACTGTGCTCCTGAAGGTTGTGACCTTCGTCGGGAATGTAGGCGATGATTTCATGACCGTTGGTCAAGCGAACCTTGGCAACCTTGCGGATAGCCGAGTTCGGTTTTTTAGGTGTACGGGTCATTACTTGGACACAAACTCCACGGCGAAATGGGTTCGAATCCAAGGCTGGCGATTTGGATTTGGTCTTAACGACCTTCCTGCCTTTGCGGACTAACTGGTTAATGGTGGGCATTGTATATGGTACAAATTTTGCGAAAAGAGGTGGAAAGTATCACCCTGCAGTTGTTAATCAAGTATTAATTTGGCGTTTTTTCCGATAGAAATTCAGCTTCCCTCAATTCGAAGGAATCCAAGTATCTATCGGGCTTTGCGCCGCTGAATGGAGCTCTAGGAAAGAGCTGATAAAATGATTGAGGCAGACCCCTAATAAAGGGCCTGCCCCAACCGGTAAAAATGGTTAAGAAAAAACCTTAGCCAACTTCTTCATCTGAGTCGTCGTCAGATACGAATTCGTTGCCAAAGGTATCAATTTTCAGGTTCCGATACTTAGGTAGTCCGGTTCCTGCAGGAATCAAGTTACCCATGATGACGTTTTCCTTAAATCCGGTGAGGTCGTCGACCTTTCCGAGAGTAGAGGCGTCGGTCAAAACGCGGGTGGTTTCCTGGAAAGAAGCAGCAGAGATGAAACTCTCGGTCTCAATAGAGGCCTTGGTGATACCGAGGAGAATTGGTTCCCCTTCAGCAGGTTTACCACCAGCTTCTATGATCCGTTCATTCTCCACCATAAAGGTCTTCCGCTCGATTTGCTCACCCCAGAAGAACTCGGTATCACCTGGATCGGAGATGCGAACTTTTCTGAGCATTTGGGAAATAATGACTTCGATGTGCTTATCGTTAATCGTTACACCCTGCATCCGGTAAACCTTCTGAATTTCAGAGAGCAGGAATTCCTGCAAAGCTGTGGGCCCGAGAATATCAAGAATTTCGTGAGGGTCGGCGGAACCTTCAGTCAGATGCTGACCCTTGTAAACACGGTCACCTACTTGGACAATGATGTGCTTACCGTGAGCGATCAGGTGATCTTCCTCTTGGGTAGAATCTTCATCAGATACCACGAGTCGTTTTTTGCCGCGCACACTGGTTCCAAAAGACACAATACCGTCGATCTTGGCCATTTCCGTAGCTTCCTTTGGACGGCGAGCTTCAAAGAGCTCGGCTACCCGTGGAAGACCACCGGTAATATCCATGGTCTTGGAAGCCTGACGTGGAGTCTTCGCAATCAAAGTTCCAGCTGTAATGGTGTCGCCCTCCCCTACTGCGACCTGTGCTCCGGTCGGAATTGCGTAGGTTGCGATGGCTTTTCCAGAATCATCCTGAATCTCAAGTTGCGGATTCAAATCTTCCTTGTGCTCAGTAATTACGATACCGATACGGCCAGTTGATTCGTCCAGCTCCTTTTTGATAGTAACACCTGGAATCATGTCGCGGTAAACGATATGTCCGGCTTTTTCAGAAAGAATAGGCACATTGTGCGGATCCCATTGAGCTAAGGTAGTGGCAGCTTTGATCTCTGAACCGTCCTCGAGTTGAATTACAGCTCCAACTGGGATGGCGTAATTTTCGAGTTCTTTATCACTCTTATCGAGAATCTGGATAGATCCAGTCTTGTTCAATACCACGTGCACACCTTTACCAACTTCTACGAAGCGGAGACCTGTGAACTTGGCAATTCCGTCGTTACGAACCTGGATGTCATTACTTTTGGACAAGTTGGATGCAATTCCACCGATGTGGAAAGTACGCATGGTCAACTGAGTTCCAGGTTCACCAATGGATTGAGCCGCAATGATTCCTACAGACGATCCCATTTCCACAGTCTTATTTGTGGCAGGATTGATTCCGTAACTGCGGGCAGTAATTCCGTTAATGCCTCGGCAAGTCAATGGAGACAGAATCTTAACGCGTTCGATTCCCAACTCCGCGATGCGTTTGCCCATCTCTTCAGTTACCATTTCGGCTTCTTCAACGAGGACTTCATCTGGGTTCAGTGGGTTGCGAACTTCTTGAGCAACACAGCGGCCGATAATACGATCTTGGAGTGGTACGATCTCTTCATCACCTTCACGAATATCACGCTTCCAAATGCCGTCACGTTGTCCGTCATCATCTTCGGAGATAATCACGTCCATGGCCACGTCACAAAGCTTACGAGTCAGGTAACCAGCATCTGCGGTCTTAAGAGCCGTATCTGCGAGTCCCTTACGAGCACCGTGAGTAGAGATAAAGTATTCGAGAACTGAAAGACCTTCCTTAAAGGAGGACAGAATCGGACGTTCAATAATTTCACCGGATGGCTTGGCCATCAAACCACGAGTTCCGCACAACTGGCGAACCTGCTGACGGTTACCACGAGCACCGGAATCCATCATGAGATAAACTGGATTCGGCTCGGCCTTACCATAGTTGTGGTCCAAACCTTCGAAAGTTGCCTTCTGGATTTGGTCAGTTGCTCCGGTCCAGATATCGATGATCTTGTTATAGCGCTCACCTTGGGTAATGATACCCTTACGGTATTGCTCTTCAACTTCATCAATCTTGGAGCGAGCATCTCCAACAATGTTGTCCTTGCTTTCAGGAATGATCATATCGCTCACACCCATGGAAATACCAGCGGTGGTTGCGATATCGAAACCGAGTTCCTTCAGATCATCGAGAACCTCAATGGTCTTTTCCTTACCGGACACGCGGTAGGTAGACAAAATGATATCACCCAACTTGGACTTTGGTACGGCAACGTTGATGAAGCCCAACTCTTTTGGCCAAATCTGGTTGAACATGATCCGTCCAACCGTGGTCCGAATGATCTTGCGCTTGTTATTGCCGTATATCGTTTCCGGGCCTTCAAAGTCAGGGTTTACCAAGTCGATCCAATCGTGCTTCTTCAGAATACCATCTGCTTCAGCAAGAAGAATTTCGTCAACTTCAGAAGCCAACGGAACGCGTACTCCTTCAGCTGGTTTTGTCCGAGGCTCGATGGTAACATAGTAGGCACCCATAACGACATCCTGCGAAGGAGTCAGAGCTGGATTACCACTCGAAGGAAGGAAGATGTTGTTGGTCGCGAGCATAAGGAGCTTACACTCCATGATTGCTTCAAGAGACAACGGAACGTGCACCGCCATTTGGTCACCATCGAAGTCAGCATTGTAAGCCGCACAAACGAGTGGGTGAACACGAATAGCATCACCTTCAATAAGAACAGGCTCGAATGCCTGAATAGAAAGACGGTGAAGTGTTGGCGCCCGATTCAATAGAACAGGATGACCAGCGGTTACTTCTTCAAGAATATCCCATACTTCCGGAGTCCGTTTCTCGATCATCTTGCGAGCACCACGAACGGTGTGCACAAAACCGAGCTCTTTCAAACGACGGATAATAAAGGGTTCGAAAAGCACCAAAGCCATCTTCTTAGGAAGACCACATTGGTTGAGCTTTAGGTCAGGACCGATAACGATCACAGAACGACCAGAATAGTCTACGCGCTTACCGAGCAAGTTTTGACGGAAACGGCCTTGCTTGCCTTTGAGCATGTCACTCAAAGATTTTAGGGGACGATTTCCAGCGCCGGTAACGGCACGACCGTGACGGCCATTGTCGAACATCGCATCGACCGCTTCTTGCAACATGCGCTTTTCGTTATTAATAATAACGTCTGGCGTTTTCAGCTGCATGAGGTTTTTCAAACGGTTGTTCCGGTTGATTACTCGGCGGTATAAATCGTTCAAGTCAGAGGTCGCAAAGCGGCCACCTTCCAAAGGAACTAAAGGACGTAGGTCGGGAGGAATGACTGGAAGAACTTCAAGAACCATCCACTCAGGACGAGTATCGCTGTTAATGAACCCTCCAATAAGCTTCAAGCGCTTGGAGATCTTCTTCTTAATCTGCTTGGAGCGAGTGTTTTGCATCGCTTCATGCAGCTCGTCGACCATGGGCTCGAGAACGGCATTAGTCAAAACGTCGCGGATAGCTTCTGCACCCATCTTCGCGTTGAATGCGTCTTCACCGTATTCGTCGATGGCATCCTGGTATTCAGATTCGGTGAGTAACTGCTTCTCTTCAAGAGGAGTCTTACCAGCATCAGTCACCATGTAGTTCTCATAATAAATGACGCGCTCAAGATTACGAGCGGTCATGTCGAGCATGAGGCCGATACGGCTAGGCATACTCTTTAGGAACCAAATGTGTGAAACTGGAACAGCCAACTCGATGTGGCCCATGCGATCGCGACGTACCCGTGAAACGGTTACTTCGACACCACAACGGTCACAAACAACACCTTTGTATTTGATACGCTTGTACTTTCCGCAGGCGCATTCGTAATCCCGAACGGGTCCAAAAATACGTTGGCAGAACAATCCACCCGGCTCGGGTTTGAAGGTCCGGTAGTTGATCGTTTCCGGATTCTTCACTTCACCACGCGACCACGAACGGATGGTGTCAGGGGACGCTAAGGTAATCTTAACGGAGTCAAACTGGTTTTCCCGGTCAAATCCGAGAACTTCTTTTGCTTCTTGTGTGCTCATTCTGGGTAGTGGCGTAAAAGTTAAATTCCAGCTTTGGCTTGGTTTTCGAGGCGAATATCGAGACAGAGACTTTGCATCTCCTTAATCAAGACGTTGAACGATTGCGGAGTACCCGCACTGAGTGAGTTGTCACCCTTCACAAGATTCTCATAAATCTTGGTTCGGCCTTGAACATCATCAGACTTTACAGTGAGTAGCTCCTGCAAGGTGTAGGCAGCACCATATGCTTCAAGTGCCCAAACCTCCATCTCACCGAAACGCTGACCACCGTATTGGGCTTTACCACCCAATGGCTGTTGCGTGATAAGTGAGTATGGACCCACCGCACGAGCGTGAATTTTGGAAGCAACCAAGTGATTCAGCTTCATCATGTAGATGTGACCAACAACTACCTCTTGATCGAGAGGCTCACCAGTTCTACCGTTAAAGAGTTGGCTTTTACCATGCTCAGGAACACCAGCTTGTTTACAGTGTTCGCGAATTCCTGCTTCGTCGATACCGTCGAAAACTGGAGTAGCGATCTTGATGCCAAGCTTGTGGCACGCATAACCTAGGTGTGTCTCCAATACCTGTCCCACGTTCATTCGGGAAGGAACTCCCAATGGGTTCAGACAGATTTCAATCGGCGTTCCATCAGAAAGATAAGGCATATCTTCCTCGGGAACAATCTTGGCTACAACACCCTTATTTCCGTGGCGTCCAGCCATCTTGTCACCTACTTGGAGCTTACGCTTGGTAGCGATGTAAACTTTCACCTGCTTGATGACTCCAGAATCAACTTCGGTTCCCGACTCGATCGTAGCGATCTTGCGTTCACGTTCGTCTTCGAGATCATCGAACTTAGCCTGGAAAGAATTGATGATCTCCATGATCTTGATACGAACCGGAGACGGATCGATTTCCACGTGTTTCGCAACAGCTGCGAGACGTCGAAGCAAGGTCTTGGTGATCTTGCGATTTGCCGGGATGATGATTTCACCAGACTCACCGTTCACAACATCGAGAGGAATTTTTTCACCGAGTAGGATGTTAGAAAGAGCCTCAGTGAGGTTTTCTTTCAAACGATCAGCTTCGTTACGGTATTCCTCATTGATCTGCTTGGTCTGACGACGACGATCAGATGGGCTGAGAGTTTCCGCTTCTCCGTCAATTCGGGTGGAAACTTTAACATCCATAACGATACCAGTCACACCAGAAGGAACGACCAAGGAAGTATCCTTAACATCGGCGGCTTTCTCACCGAAAATTGCGCGAAGCAGTTTCTCTTCCGGAGCAAGTTCGGTTTCACTCTTAGGTGTAATCTTACCTACAAGAATGTCACCAGGCTTAACCTCGGCACCCACACGGATAACACCGTCATGGTTGAGGTTCTTAAGTGCTTCCTCACCTACATTCGGAATATCCCGAGTAATTTCCTCAGGTCCGAGCTTGGTGTCACGAGCGGTTACTTCTTTTTCCTCAATATGAATGGAGGTAAAGATGTCCTGCTTGAGCACTTTTTCACTGATAAGGATCGCATCCTCAAAGTTATAACCGTGCCATGGCATGAAGGCTACCAATACGTTTCGTCCGAGGGCGAGTTCGCCTTGTTCGGTGCAAGCACCATCGGCGATCACATCACCGGCTTTCAACTTCTGACCTTTCTTAACGATAGGCTTTTGGTTGAAACAAGTTCCGGCATTGGAACGCATGAACTTACGAAGTTCGTAGACGTAGATGTCTTTCTTCGGATCAGATGCTGGATTGCGAGCCAGTTTAACCGGTAACTCTCCGTCTGGAGTCGTAATGACTCGGCGAGAATCAACAGAGGCAACAATGCCATCGTGTTCAGCAAGTGCAACTGTCTTAGAATCTTGAGCTACCTTAGCCTCAATTCCGGTTCCTACATAAGGAGACTGAGTACGAAGTAGAGGCACACCTTGACGTTGCATGTTCGAACCCATCAATGCGCGGTTCGCATCATCGTGCTCGAGGAATGGGATCAAACCTGCAGCAACTGAAACCAACTGCTTAGGAGATACGTCCATGTAATGGAGCACATTGGGATCCGCTTCAAAGAAGTTGTCACCCTGACGGGCTGTTACTGCTTCAGTAAAGTTGCCCTTGTCATCTATTTTAGAATTCGCCTGCGCAATAATCAGACCTTCTTCTTCATCGGCAGTAACGTAACGAACTTCTTCTGTTACTTTACCATCTTTAACCACCCTATAGGGGGTTTCGATGAAACCAAATTCATTGATCCGAGAGAACACACTTAAGGAATTGATCAAACCAATGTTTGGACCTTCGGGTGTTTCAATGGGACAAATTCGACCGTAGTGAGATGGGTGAACGTCACGCACTTCAAAACCAGCTCGCTCACGATTCAAACCTCCAGGTCCGAGAGCACTCAAACGACGTTTGTGAGTGATTTCAGCCAAAGGATTGATCTGATCCATAAATTGGGAAAGCTGACTACGGGCAAAGAAGTCACGGATAACCGTACTCAGTGCCTTAGGATTGATCAGCTTTTGCGGCGTAATGGAATCTACGCTTTGATCGTAAAGGGTCATACGCTCACGAACCAGGCGTTCGGTACGTGCCAGCCCAATACGGCATTGGTTAGCCAACAGCTCGCCCACGGTGCGCACACGGCGACTACCCAAGTGATCGATATCGTCAACTAAGCCTTCGCCCTTCTTCAATTTGATGAGGTAACGAGTAGCTTCTACGATATCCTCAACCATGACGATCCGCATATCGAGATCGGTGTTGAGAGTAAGCTTCTGGTTGATCTTGTAACGACCCACGCGACCGAGGTCATAGCGTTTTGGATCTTGGAAAAGGCGCTTCAACAAGGCCTTGGCGTTTGCCGTTGTGGGTGGCTCGCCAGGGCGGAGACGCTTGTAAATTTCTTTAAGGGCTTCCTCTTCGTTGCGAGTAGGATCCTTTTTCAGTGCACGAATGATCGCCCCTTCATCAACGGAGGTGTCAATCACACGAATAGCAGAGACTTCTGACTCTTCGAACTGGCGAATGATGCTCTTGGTCAACGGCTCAAATGCACGTGCCAATACCACACCTTGTCCAGCATCGATAATGTCTTCAACCAAAGTCAGGCTACTGACACTATCCATCTTCAGTGCTTTACCAATGTCCAGGTCTTGGATCGAGTAAAAGAGATCGAGCAATTCTACATCAGAGCCATAGCCCATTGCTCTGAGCAAGGTGGTGATGAGGAATTTGCGACGACGACGACGACGGTCGAGGAATACGTAGAGCAGATCGTTGTTGTCAAACTGCACTTCGAGCCAAGTTCCGCGATCGGGAATGATACGGAATGAGTGGAGCAACTTACCACTGGTGTGAGGCGCTGTTTCAAACGCAATACCAGGGGAGCGGTGCAATTGGCTTACAACTACGCGCTCAGCTCCATTGATGATGAATGATCCACGCTCGGTAATGTGCGGAATTTCACCCATATAAATTTCTTCGTCCTTGATCTGGTCTTCTTCACGAAGACGCAGTTTCACGTAGAGAGATATGGAATACGTAACACCTTCCCGGATACATTCCATTTCCGTGTACTTGGGCCCAACAATGTTGTAAGACACGTACTCCAAAACTGATTTTCCATCGTAACTTTCGATGGGAAAGATCTCGTGAAACACAGCTTCCAGTCCTGCGGGCTTGCGCTTGGATGGAGCGCAGTCCTGCTGTGTATATTCCTTAAAGGAATCAATTTGATTCTGAATGAGGTTAGGAGCGGAAATAACCTCCTGAAGTTTACCGAAACTTATGCGATCAGACATATTATAAACCGGGATGACGGTGGTTAGAAAAAAGAAACAACCCTAGGGTCAGGGAAGAATTTAAGCAAAAAGAGACGGCAGGCTTGGCTGGGTAGCCAAACCTGACCCGTCTCTTGAAAGAAGATTATAAAGGTAAATCAGATTACTTGATTTCGACTTTAGCACCGGCAGCTTCGAGCTTCTTCTGAATTTCAGCAGCTTCGTCTTTAGAAACGCCTTCCTTAACAGGTTTAGGTGCTCCTTCAACGAGGTCTTTTGCTTCCTTAAGTCCGAGGCCGGTGATGGCGCGAACTTCCTTAATAGAAGCAATCTTGTTATCGCCAGGTGCGGCAAAGATAACATCGAATTCAGTTTTCTCTTCAGCGGCTTCGCCTCCACCACCACCGGCGGCGGGTGCTGCAGCTACTGCGACAGGTGCGGCTGCGCTAACTCCCCATTTTTCTTCGAGGTCTTTAACGAGCGATGCGATTTCAACGACAGACTGGCTAGAAAGCCAATCGATTACTTGATCTTTAGTGATATCAGACATGTTTAACTCCTTGGTAGATTAGTGTTTCGGAAGAAACGTTTAAGAGAGATCTCCTAATATACCTGTTGAATTAGTATTGGTTTGATTCCGGATGAATCCGAAATTGTGAAATTAGTTGTCACCCTCCTGGTCGGCTTTCGCTTGCAGAACATTGACCACGCTGGTCGGAACCGCATTAAGCACAGATACCATTTGAGTGGCTGGCTGGTTAAGAAGTCCAAGCAACTGAGCTTTGAGGACTTCGATGGATGGCAAGTCAGATAGAATTTTAACGTCTTCTGCGGTTAGCGTCTTGTCACCCAAGACACCCACTTTGACATCATTCTTATCCTTTAACTTACAAAACTTTCTTAGAATCTTGGCAACTCCAGAAGGATCGTTTCCTCCAACAACAATAGCTGTGGGACCTGCGAGCCATTCTTTCAGATCGGGAAGATCACGATCTTTCGCTGCTACATCGAGAACGCTGTTCTTAACCACGTGAAACTCTGCGCCTTCTTTGGCAAGCGTTTCGCGAAGCTCACTTGTTTCTTCTACAGTGATGCGCTCGAAATTGGTCAGGAATACGTAGTCTGACTTCTCAAGGTGGGATCCGGCTTCTTCAACCAGGTATTTCTTTTCGTCTCTCATAGTCAGGTAGGTTTAAGACTCTATGTATTTGGAAGTATCGACTTTGACTCCGGGACTCATAGTAGAGGAGACGGAGAGATTTAGGATAAACTTACCGTGGAATTTATCCGGCTTAGCTTTCACCACTTTGTCGATCACGGTTTCGATGTTTTCCTTGATCTTGTCAGCCTCGAATGAGCGCTTACCGACGGACACAGCCATGTTGGCAGTCTTATCCATTTTGTATTCCACACGACCGGCCTTCACTTCATTAATGGCCTTAGCAACATCGTCAGTAACGGTGCCGGACTTGGGATTTGGCATAAGACCACGTGGTCCGAGAACGCGGGCAATAGCACGCACTTTCTTCATCGCGGCGGGTGTTGAAACAGCCACGTCGAAGTCCATCCAACCACCTTTGACCTTTTCGATCAATTCGTCGAGACCAGCATGATCGGCCCCGGCGGCAGTAGCCGTTTCTTCATCTTCGGTGAAGACTACAACCGTCACCTTCTTACCACTTCCGTTGGGAAGTGATACGGTGCCACGTATCATTTGGTCGCTTTGGCGAGGATCTACTCCCAAGCGAAAAGACAGTTCAACCGTCTCGTCGAACTTCGCTTCGGAAAATCCCTTTAAAATCGTGATCGCTTCATCGAGCTCGTAGGACTTAAGGGCCTCAACGGTCTCGGAAGATTTTCTGTATCGTTTGCTCTGAATAGCCATGATATTTCGTTCCTCTTGGGTTATCCTTCTACTTCGATTCCCATACTACGAGCGGTACCGGCTATGATATTGATAGCCGCTTCGTCGTCGTTGGCATTGAGGTCGTTTTGTTTGATTTTAACGATCTCGAGCACTTGTGCCCGTGTGACCTTACCCACCTTGTTCCGGTTGGGCTCACCTGAACCCTTTGCGAGGCCTGCTGCTTTCTTAAGAAGAATAGCAGCTGGCGGCGATTTCAGAATAAAGGTGAAAGACCGGTCCGCATATACGGTGATCACAACTGGGAAAATGGTCCCCGCCTGATCTTTGGTCTTTGCATTAAACTCTTTACAGAATCCCATGATATTCACACCAGCAGCACCTAAAGCAGGTCCAACTGGGGGAGCGGGGTTAGCCGCGCCAGCAGGGAGCTGTAAACGTATCGTTCCTGTTATTTTTTTAGCCATTTAGCTTAATCAGTATTCTTTTCCACCTGCCAGTATTCGAGTTCGACAGGTGTAAAACGTCCAAAGATGGAAACTGAGACCTTCAGTTTGCCCTTCTCCGGATCAATTTCATCAATTTTTCCATTCAGATTGAGGAAAGGTCCATCGGTGATCTTCACTTCTTCACCAATTTCATGCGCTACCTTAGGTACTTCCTTACCTTCGGCCTCTTCTACGTGAGAGATGATGCGATCAATTTCTGACTTCTTAAGGGCACTGGGATTCTCACCACCCACAAAGCCAATCACACCGGTTGCGCCTTTTATAAAATAATACGGCTTGTTTAGGAGGATACCATTCTCGTCGTACAGTCTCATGTGCACGAACACGTAACCAGGATAGAGCTTACGTGTCTTGCTGGTCTTTTTACCCTGCTTTACTTCAGAAACCGTTTCGGTAGGTAGCAGAACGTCGAGGAGAAATTCCTCCATCTCTTCCTGCTTTTTGTATTTATCAAGATACAGTTTTGCTTGGTTCTCTTTATTAGAAAGAGTCTGCAAAACATACCATGCGGCATTGGACTGGGTAGTTTCTGTCATAGCAACTTAGGTCAACCGCGAACCCAATCAGTAAAGAGGTTAACAACTTGGAAGAGTGAAAAATCTGCAATACCGATAAATGCTCCCAGCAGAACGACGGCAACTAACACCACAACTGTGGATTCACGGAGTTCGCGCAGAGTCGGCCAGGTGGCCTTCTTCAACTCGAGGATGGTTTCACCCCAGAAAATTCGAATACTGCGGAATGGATTTTTCATAGACTTTTATTTGGCAGGACAGGAGGGAATCGAACCCCCAACCGACGGTTTTGGAGACCGCAACTCTACCAATTGAGCTACTGTCCTATATACCAGCTTGTAAATTAGACAGGTAAGCCGGGAACCCGTTTTTGCGAGTTCCCGGCCCAGTTGAAAGGGTTAATAAATTATTCGATGATATCAGTGATACGTCCGGCACCGATGGTGCGGCCACCTTCACGGATCGCAAAACGCTGACCTTTTTCCATCGCGATGGGTTGGATCAACTCAACATCGAGTCCGAGGTTATCACCAGGCATTACCATCTCAACACCGTCCGGAAGCTTTACGTTTCCGGTTACGTCGGTCGTTCTGAAGTAGAACTGAGGACGGTAACCATCGAAGAAAGGAGTGTGACGTCCGCCTTCATCCTTACTTAGGACGTAGATTTCCGCTTTACCTTTCTTGTGTGGGTTGATGGTTCCAGGCTGTGCAAGAACTTGTCCACGTTGAACAGCTTCCTTGTCGATACCACGGAGAAGAACACCAACGTTGTCACCCGCTTGACCTTGGTCGAGCAGCTTGCGGAACATTTCCACACCAGTAACAACTGTGCTTTGAGTGTCTTTCAATCCAACGATTTCGATGGTGTCACCTACTGTGACGATTCCACGCTCGATACGACCGGTAACAACCGTTCCGCGACCAGTGATGGAGAAAACGTCTTCAATTGACATAAGGAAAGGCTGATCGATGTCACGAACAGGCTCAGGAATGTCCTTATCAACGGCGTCCAGTAGATTCTGAATTGCTTCGAGACCTTCAGGCTTTCCGTCAAGTGCTGCAGTAGCAGATCCACGGATGATTGAGATATTGTCGCCGTCGAACTCATACTTGGAGAGAAGTTCACGAACTTCCATCTCAACAAGCTCCAAGAGCTCTTCGTCATCAATAAGGTCTACCTTATTAAGGAATACAACGATGTTTGGAACACCTACCTGGCGTGCGAGCAGGATGTGCTCACGCGTTTGTGGCATAGGTCCATCAGCTGCGCTTACAACCAAGATAGCTCCGTCCATTTGGGCGGCGCCAGTGATCATATTCTTTACGAAGTCAGCGTGACCCGGGCAGTCGACGTGAGCATAGTGCCTGTTTTCAGACTCATACTCAACGTGAGCAACTGCGATCGTAACGATCTTGGAATCGTCACGAACGGTTCCTCCCTTGGCGATATCCGCATAGGACTTCATTTCTGCAAGTCCTTTGCTAGCCTGTACAGAAAGTAAAGCTGTAGTTAGAGTCGTTTTACCGTGGTCAACGTGACCGATAGTTCCCACATTTACGTGTGGTTTTGTTCTTTCGAAAGTGCCCTTAGCCATGGCTTATAGTTCGATAAAGGTTTGGTGATTAGTGATATATACTTTGGTAATTCTCTCTTGAATGGAGCCCTCGAGCGGATTTGAACCGCCGACCTCGTCCTTACCAAGGACGCGCTCTACCAACTGAGCTACAAGGGCACACTATCTAAATAAGAATCGTGTGAAGAAAATAGAGGCGGGAAAATGGCAAAAAGGAAATTGGGTCGTCAACCCTTTATTTGCCTTTTTTCCAAAGGATTTCAAAGCCCGATTCTAATGTGAAAATATCCGGTGGTTCCCACAAGGAGCGGATGAACCCTTTCCAAGATAAAATCGCGGACGAAATCATCAGTGATTTCGCTCCCACTTGGGCTGACCAATAAGGGATTACCGGCGAGCCCATAGTCGGTGATCGAAATGGAGAATTCGGCGGGATTGAGCGGGAATTCAACTGTTTGTTCTGTATCGAATTCAATAAAAGTATTGAGCACTGGTTTCCCAAAGGAGGTTTTCGCCTCTACATACAATCCTGGACGTTGTTTATCGATCTTCGCTCGTGTTTGGGTAGCAAACTCGGAAACAAAATCCCGGGATACGGGCAGTAGGAGATCTAATGCAGTTCCTGCACCTGGGTTTAGTTCACTATCTAGTAACAGAAGAGAATCGTCCCAGCGGATGTCTGCGGGAAAAGAAGCTGCCAGCTGCACTTCAGGCTCCCAAACACTTGCGTCAGTCTTGATTGGGCCTGAGTAATTGCGGTCGGTGGGCAAAAATATGGGTTCCGAGTCGAACAAATAGGCTTGTTGCTCCAATTCGTCAGTCTCCATAGGATATCCTTCAGGTTGGAATACCACGAAACTCTCATCCTGAACCCGTTTGGCCGGCTCTTTTAAGTCCCAGTTAAAAAGGTAGAAGACCCCGGCGTGAACGATAACGGCCACTACAACAAAGACGAATACCCAGCGTTTGTAGCCAGGATGCTTTTGAATGTCTTCCTTTTTGCTCATTGAAAGGTCGGTAGATCTATCACCTCTTTCTCCCCAGCTACATGTACCTTGGAGAAGCCCGCTTTTTTGGCTTCTCCACTGATTTGGAAGAAAGTGTCCATTTTAATGTCTGGATCAAGACGCAGGAGCAGAACTGCACTTTCTTTTCCTTTGAGATACTCGCGCGCTTTTTCCTCAAACTGGTTTAGTTTCAGGTTTTGCCCTTCAAAAAGTAACATGTTGTCGCGCTTCACGGTGAGCACCGCTGTGACATTGATTCCGCTAACAAGGCTTTCATTTACCTCAAAATCAATCACAACCCCCTTGGGGACCACAAAGGGAGAGCTGAAGATTCCAAAAAATACAACAATCACCAGAATATCTATAATAGGTAGGACCTCGAGGTCAGACTTGGGATTGGTACGAATGAATCGTTCAAGTTCAAGTGGTTGGCTAAGCATCTTCTCGACCCTCCTTTGCTGGTGCCGCAATTCCCTCGGCCTCTCGCAAATCACGCATGAGGAATTTCAGCATTTCATTTCCGGTCCACTCCATATCGCGGACTAAGGCGCGTACACGGCCATGCAAGAAATGGAATCCGATGAAAGCGAGCACCGCGATAGCCAGGCCACATGCTGTAGTAATAAGGGACTGCCACATCCCATTGGATAGAACAGTCGCATCTGAGTAATTCCCTGACTGTTCCATATTATAGAAAGTTTGAGCCAATCCGAGCACCGTGCCCAGTAAACCGACTAATGGAGCTGACTTCGCAAGGGCAGCCAAGGTGCCAAGACGTTTCTCTAGGACAGGAATTTCCACCAAAGCGGCTTCTTGAATTTCGTAGCGTATCTTTTCTTCATCTTCCCCGTAATGAAGGAGGCTAGCTTTGACCAGACTTGGAACCGGCCCAGGCGTTTCTTCACAGAGAGTGAGTGCCTCTACCAATCTTTGCTTGCGGACGATATTCTTAATGCCTGTGACAAACTCGGAGGAACGGATCTGTCCACGGTGCAGAAATAGTACTCGCTCAATGAAGATCAGAAAGCAGACCAGGCTCATCAATAAAAGGACCCAAATCATCGGTCCTCCTTTTTCCAACAAACTTAGATCTATACCTTCCATCATTTAACCCTTTTTCTGAGCCAATCGGCTCAATTTACCCTCCGCAAGACTATTGAAAGGGAGCCCAAACTCCTGAATATAGGAGTAGACACGACGAGCTGCGTCAACGTCGCCCTGCTCTTCCAAGACTTCACCTAATGAAATGACAATTTTCGACATCCAGTATCGCCCAGTAGGTCCAAGCAAGTCGGATTGATCGGCATCGAGAAGAAACTGATTAATAGCCAACCAATAGATTTCGACAACTCGATCAGGGTTGCTTCGACGGTCATAAGAAAAAGCCCACATCCAACTCGCTTCCACTCGCAAATCAATCGGTAGCTCTGGTAGCTCAGCTAATCGCTCAAAACGTCCAATGGCCTGATCAAGGCGCGCTTGAGAAGTATCAGTCTGGGCCAAAATGCACTTAGCCTGGGCCATCTCAACAATGTGCTTATCTTTGTGCTGCGGAAAATCCACCAACAATCGATCGTAGACAACTTCAGCGCCCCCAAAGTCGTTGAAGCGACGGAGCAGGTTCCCTTGGTGGAGGCGGCTGTAGAATACAAGAGGATGCTCAGCATGGTTCTCGGCCAACCGATTGAGGATTTGATTCGCTTCCAGGCGAGTCGCATCAGTACCTCGATTCAGGGCATTCAGAGCTGCTTCATAAAGCGCAACGGGTGTGAGTTCGCTCCCGGGGTAATTGTCCGCAAGCTCGATGTACCGCCGCTGGGCATCTACCAGGAGATTCTGGGACGCATAATACCTCGCTTCAGCCAAATAGCTCTGCACTGCAGCCCGAGTACTGGGATAGTCACTGCGAACCATCTCCATCAATTCCAATCCCTCCTCCTGCCGACCCGCAAAGATGAGCGCCTGCCCTTCCAGAATATTGGTAAGCGTCGAAACATCGATCCCCGTAGCCGGATCGATCGCTCCTTCGGCTGCCGTTAATCCAGCATAAACTTCCCCCGCAAGAATGGGAGTGGCCTGGTAGTTTCCAGTCTGGAGAGATAATTGGCACCGGAACCAAAGTAGACGAATCCACAGATCTACTGGCAACACGTCTCTGGCATCTTGAGTTAACCAGGAGTTGAGCACATCAAAGGCTTTCCTTTGTTCTCCGGCAGAATGCAGAGCCGTCAGGTAGTTCCAAAGTGCTCGCCATTTCTGAACAGGATCCAAGCTATCGTCTGTTTTGAAACTCTCCATGTGCCTTCCAGCCTCATCCAGATTACCGGCACGAATCTCAGAAAGTACCCATTGAAACAAAATCCCACCGCGATTTACACCTACTTGCTGAATAGCAATACCATAGGATTCGGCGGCATCCCCATAGTCACCCGCTTGAAAAAAGCAGTCAGCCACCAATAACTGGAGCTGGTTCTGTTCATCTGGGTCGACAACCAGATTGCTTAATTCAATTAACAGTCCTGATGCAGTACGATACCGCTGCCGCTGGAATGCGATAAGCACCAGCAAGCGAGTCGCTGATTCCCTAAGTTCTACATCGGGATTTCGCTGTAGTAATGCCTCACAATCTGTGCCTGATGCCTCGTAATCACCTTTTCGGTACAATAATTGAGCTCTATTATAGAAGATCCGATTGGCCAATTCCTGTGGAAACTGCCCTTGATCCAAGGTATCTGTGAAATTTAGGAAGTCATCGATCTCTTCAACCGAAGATGCCACGGACACCAGTTCTCTTAGGGCCCGCAAACGAAGTTCTGTGACTACGCCCACCGAAACCAGATCCCTAAAGGCATCCGCCCCAATCGCCGAATCGTAGCCAGCTATAATTCCAAGGAGTAACAATAACTCGTCCCTTAAATCATAATCTGCCTCACTTATGCTAGGAAGCGTTTGCGTGATGGCTTGAGTCGCTTCGGAAAATCGATCCGACAGATAGAGAGCAATGGCATACTCCTTGGTAAACTGGTATCCAGCTCGAATGTCTGATACCAATCCTTCATCCATTTTCGTTTTCAGATCCTCTAGATCGTCTTCATCGAGAGCTTCACCATTCAGTAGAAGGCTTCTATATATGATCAAGTCGACCTGGGAGCTTTGTTCAGGGGAAACAGATAGCAGGCGAGCTCGGTTCAGCAGAGAATCGCCCTCTTCATTCTCCGATCGCTTTTCGATGAGGCCTAAAAGCAAGTAATACCAAGCCAGGTCATACTCCTTTAGATCTTCAATGATTATCTCCTCAAGGCCATCCTCGGCATCATCAAAGCTACCGTTGAAAAAACTAACCAATGCCTGCCTTAAGGTTACCCTGGAATCCGGATTGCCTCGGAAACTGGATAGAGCTTGGTCCGCATCATCCATCCGCCCCAAGGCGATAAAGGCAGAAATCCGATTGAGCTCCATCTCGTGGGTCCGGGAATTCCCCCCATCAGCCCCAACTAATAGCTGATCATACAGCCCAATAGCAATAGAGGCCAAACCAGACCTCAGAGCGTTGTCTGCTGCTGCCTCCTGCCAAAGGCGTAAATTAATTGCACGCTCAGCTCCTAGGTCTTCTTCCTCCACCAAAGGCACAAGCGTCATGAGCGGGTCCTGATTCTTCCCGAATAAAGTCAGCCAGACCTGACTTAAAAAGCAGGTCACAAAGAGGACACGTTTCATATTACGGAACTAATACCAAGAGAGACAGGACGAGCTAAGTGCAGAAATCCTAGATATGGCGCGAGTCTTCTTCGTCCTTGGCAGAATACCCACTGTCCTGTCGCTTATGGTTAACTTCGTTCTTTTTAATGTATGCCTGGTACACATCGTCGGGAGTCATACCCAACACTTGCCCCAGGGAAATGAGAAAATGGAAAAGATCTACGACCTCGACCTTGGCATTTTGTTTATCGAATTCTTGATATTTTGCCCACCACTTCCAGGGAACAGAGTCGATGAGCTCTGCCAACTCTTGCTGCATAGCGCGCGTGTAATTGAGGACCCACTTGGTTTGCTCCTCCTCAGACATTCCATCAGTATTCACACCAATGCGCTTGTTCAATTGGTCTTGTAGGCTAAAAATTTCATCGAGTTTATCCATGGGCTAAAGGTTTGGCCAAGCCACCACCCGGGGCAAGTCGAATTCAGTGATACTCTGCGATCCAGCCACATTGCTGGCGATATCGCTTAAAGTATCCCCCATCATCCAGAAGGGAAACTAGTCTTCAATTCGAGGATTTCCCGATTATTACCTTGTAAAAAACAAGGACATTTCTGAAAGATAAACCTTTTTAACCAAGGTCACCATCCAAATATCTGAGGATTCTAACAGGCACCCATAGAATGACTTGCACATCTGATATCTCATTCCCTACCTCTCAAAAGCCTTCACTGCCTGCCTCCCACGTACGTGACCTCCTCGATACATCCAAAACCCATCAAGATAAGATCTTACCATGCCCGAATTTGAAGAGGCCAAACCCGTTCATACCAAAACCGATTACGATCTGAATTCTGAAGATTTTTCAGCTCCATCGAAATCATCACAACCATCCGTTCCTACACCACCAAGACCCTCACAGAGCAACAAATCTGCTCCACAAAGGCGCTCCAGATACAAAAGCGAAAGGAAACCGGCCCCAAAGAAAACGGTGCCTCAATCCACTGCATCGTCACCGAGCAAGCCGGCTCCAGAGTCTCAGCAAAAGCAGGAGCAGAAACCCAGAGACTCCGGGGAAAGATCCCAAGAGCCTAAAAAGCAGGAACATAAACCACATGCTCAATCTCGGTCTGAGGACGGAGATAACCAAGGGAACGCCAAGAAACGACCACGTCGCAGACGGCCCCAGAATCGGAACCGCAATCGGTCAGAACAAAACGACCAAGATGGTTCTGAAGGTCCAAGAAACCAACGTCCACGCAATCAACAGAATCGTGATGGGAATCAAGGGAAAGGACAAGGCCGGCAAAACCGTAATAGAAATCAGAACCGGCGCAACCAGCGGAGGAAACCTGCTAAGAAAGGGTTATTCGCATCGATCATTTCCAGTATAAAAGGCCTCTTCGGCATCAAGGAAGAGGAACCCAAGAAGCAATACCGAAACCGCGGCCCGCGCAAACGTCGTCCTAGACGTCGTAAGAATCAAAATCAGGGCAACCGTCCACAAGGACAGGGTAACCAACAAGGAGGTAACCCCAATCAATCAAAGGCATCCAACGGCGAAGGTCAGGATGTGGCAAAGAAGCGCTCGCGCCGCAGAAGAAGACGGCGTCCTAATCGTCGTCCAGATGACAATAAGCAGTCGTCCGAATCTTCGTCAAAGCCGGATAACAAACCTGACGCTTCCTAACCTTTTTTACTCCACCATCTCATGGACGTAATGCGAATTGAGGGAGGAAACACCCTCAGCGGCTCTATTTCAGTTAGCGGCGCTAAAAATGCAGCGCTACCTATCTTTGCAGCAACCCTGCTCACCGAAGAAACCTGTGTACTCGAAAATGTACCCAATTTAAGCGATATCCGCTTCATGGCGGAAATCCTGGAACATTTGGGAGCCGAGGTTGAACAAACGGGACCCACCACTTGGAAAATCACCGCCAAGGACATCTCACACCGTGCCCCCTACGACTTAGTCCGAAAAATGCGCGCTTCGGTCTGCTTGATGGGGCCATTGGCTGGTCGTTTGAAGAAAGCAGAAATTTCGTTGCCGGGTGGTTGCGTAATCGGACCACGTCCCATCGATATGCACATCAAAGGTTTTACTGGACTGGGTATGAAGGTCGACGTGGACAAGGGCTATGTATTTCTCGATGCAGAACATGCCTGCGGTAACCCGATATTTTTAGGTGGCCGTCACGGTAGCACCGTTACAGGAACCGCCAATGTATTGATGGCTGCAGTACTAACTCCGGGCAAAACGATCATCGAATGTGCAGCCTGCGAACCTGAGGTGGTCGATCTCTGCAGGATGCTCGTCAGCATGGGAGCAGACATCGATGGTATCGGCAGTCCAACTCTGACCATTCAGGGCGTAGATCGCCTCACTGGATGCAAATATAGTATTTTGCCAGATCGAATCGAGGCAGGCACCTTTCTCATTGCAGGTGCCATGGCTGGTGAAAATCTGACCGTCACTAACCTGCGCGTCGCGGATCAGGCGGCATTGATTGATAAACTCAAAGAAGCGGGAGTACCCCTTACCATAGATTCGGAATCGTCGATCACGGTGAGCAAAAGTTCCGTCCCTCTCATACCAGTGGACGTGGTCACTCATCCCCACCCTGGGTTTCCTACCGATGTTCAGGCCCAAATGAGTACGCTTATGTCGGTTACTCCTGGTATCAGTATCGTCACAGAGAAGATTTTCCCAAACCGCTTCATGCATGTGCCCGAGCTTCAACGTATGGGAGCAGACATCGCTATCGAAGGCCCCAATGCGATTGTGAAGGGTCAGCAAAAGCTTTCCGGTGCCCCGGTAATGGCCTCCGATCTCCGTGCCAGCGCGGCACTCATATTGGCAGGTCTCGTTGCTGAAGGAACCACTTGGGTTTTGCGTATCTACCACCTGGATCGTGGTTACGACAAGATCGACGACAAGTTGAGAGCAGTAGGAGCAGTCATTGAACGACTGCCAGAAAAAGACATGCCGCAAGATTTGAATCCTGAAGCAGCTTGATCCTTGGACGACGGAAACTCAGACGTACCCGAAAAAGGAGTACACTTTATTCAAGACGCATTAGAGAATAAGAACAGCTCCAGCGACAACAAACTACGCCCACCCAGCTTCGGTGATTTTACCGGCCAGGCTAAAACTCTGGAACGGCTAGAGATCATGGTCGGAGCGGCACGCGATCGAGACGATGCACTCAGCCATATTTTATTTAGCGGGCCTCCCGGTTTAGGTAAAACCACCCTGGCTTTGATTCTGGGGAATGAAATGGATCGCACCGTTCGCATCACCTCGGGGCCCATCATTGAAAAGCCAGGCGACCTGGCAGGATTGCTCACCAACTTGGAAGAAGGTGATCTTCTCTTCATCGATGAGATTCATCGCATCTCCAAAACGGTAGAAGAGTACCTCTACTCTGCCATGGAAGATTTCCGGATCGATATCATGATCGACCAAGGGCCGAATGCTCGCAGCGTCCGCTTGAACATCCCAAGATTCACTTTGGTCGGCGCCACCACACGTATGGGGATGCTCACAGCTCCATTGCGTAGCCGCTTTACTTTACAAACACGTCTCGATTACTACGACCATGCCGCGCTGAATTCAATCGTCATGCGCTCATGCAAGCTCTTGGAGATTCCAGCAGAAGAAGAAGGAACGCAGGAGATCGCAAGGCGGGCCCGCGGAACTCCACGAATCGCAAACAACCTGGTGCACTTTGTTCGCGACTATGCCGAACAACGTGGAGATGGAGTCATTAATTTGAAAATGGCCAAAGCCGCTCTTGAACTTCTCGAGATCGACGACAATGGGCTCGACGAGATGGACAAACGCCTGATGAAAATCATGGCGAACAACTATCGTGGTGGCCCGGTGGGACTTAACACCCTCGGAGTTGCTGTGGGGGAAGAAGAAGACACACTCGCTGAAGTGCACGAACCATTCCTAATTCAGGGTGGCTACATCCAACGTACGCCACAAGGTCGTGTTTTGTCATCCAAAGGCTACCGAGCGATTGGTCTCTCAGATCTTGCAGGCAAAGACCCCGACGATTCCCAGGAGCAATTCCAGATCTAAGGTTCTAAAAGTAAAAAGGATTTAAAAGCAGTCTCTGAACTCCATCTGGGAGCAAATAAGCGTATAGGTTCAGCCTTTTGAATCTACGCATGAAACTATTTCGGGCATTGTGTTTCGTTCAGCTAGTCGCTTCAGGACTTCTGAATGCCCAGGATGCTAACAGTATTTTAGCTCCATCTATCAACCCTCCCAGCTTACCAGCAAATCCCTGGGAATTGCCTGAGCAGCAGAACGACACTCCTCAAGCGCCCTTAGCAACGCCCTCCACTGAATGGACCTTCCATGCCAGAGCCGATGGAAGCAGACCCGACGGTAACGAGCAACAAATGATGTGGCTGATGAACCGTGCACGCAGCAATCCGGCACGCGAAGGCATCTGGTTAGCAGATGGGTTAACCCAAGGAAATGTCACCAGCGCCGTTCGCTATTTTGGTGTAGATCTCGATGTGCTCAAAGCGGAGTTTTCCGCCATTGCCGAAGCTCCACCAGCCGCATTTGATTCTCGGCTTTGGGAGGGATCAAAAGACCACTAAGACGATCTCATCGCTCGTGATGCTCAAGACCATAATGGCCAGTTCAACAAGCTAAGTAATTACTTCACCTACAATGGCGGGTCAGCCAGTGTGTTTTCATATTCCAAGGACGCGGTTCACGCCCACGCCGGTTTCAACATCGACTGGGGAGGTAACGATGGCACAGGCATGCAAACCGGTCGAGGGCACCGACGAGCCCTTATGGATTCGACCGGCTCTGGCCTCTCAAACACTGGTATCGCAATGATACCCGATAATAATAATTCAAACTCAGTCGGTCCACTTGTAACTAGTATTGGGTATGTGCGTGCACGCACAAGTGTCGCCAATCACTACAACCGCCACATCGTCGGTACCATCTGGACGGATACAAGCGACAACGATCAATACGATCCTGGAGAAGGACACAGTGGAGTTTCAATTACGCCAGACCGAGGAGACTTTTACACCGTCACCGGAGACCACGGCGGCTTTGCGATTCCAGCAACCGAAAATGGCACTTACAATATTACCATTTCAGGAGGGGCTATTACTCAAGCACAACAACGCGTCGTAGAAGTCGGCTCTGAGAGCGTGCTCATGATCTGGAATCAGGCAGACACCTGGGACGATCCAGTGGATCTCGTCATCTCTGAAGCACCACCCATTACGATACAGGTCGTAAGCGATCAAACCAGGGTTACGCGGGAAGAACAAGACGGACTCAATTACCAACTCCGTCGGTCAAACAACTTGGCAATTTGGACCGAAGACAATCGCACGATCCTCTCATCCGGTTCCACGCGGTACTTCACTCTCACTCATTCCGACATAGACCAACGACATTTCTTCAACCTCCTGGTAACGGCAGAATAATCCCCTCGTCACACTTCTCCCACCCCTTCCTGGCCTTTCCCTTTGACCAACACTTTCCCAGGAAATAGAGTAAGAGCTTCACCTTACTTCTAGCTCCATGGTCAGATCGATTCTTCTCTTATTCCCGTTCTTCTTTTTCCCGACACTTTCCTTATACAGTGCCCCAGAAACGGAGTGGCTTTCCATAAAACGGAAGACAATGCGCACCCCAACAACAATGAGCAGCAAATGTTCTGGCTCCAAAACCGTGCGCGCACCAATCTCATTGAAGAAGGTAAGTGGCTCGTCGGGGACATCCTAACACTTCCGGCAGCCGTGACTCAGGAATTCAATTTTCGAGGTATTAGCAAGCAATTGGTTCGCGACGAATTTGCTGCCATCGCTCCCAAACCACCGAGTGCTTTTGATAGGCGTCTCTACGAAGCCTCAAAAGCTCATTCGGAATTTATGATCTCTGAAAATGAGCAATCTCATACAGGCCAACTGGACCGAGTTACCCAAGCCGGTTTTGCTAAAAACGGAGGAGCAGTCAGTGTATTTTGGCGCGCTCAGAATGGGGTGCATGGTCATGCAGTTCTCAACATTGATTGGGGCTTTGACGGAGGCGATGGCTCGGGACTACAGCCAAACCGAGGACACCGTCGATCCATACAATCCGACAATGGACTCTGGTCGAATGCCAGTTTGGCAATGGTAGAAAATTCGAGTGGCAGTGCAGGACCGTTGGTCACAAGTATCGCCTACTACCGCGCAGGCTTTGCGGCAGACCATTACAATCGCTTCATTGTAGGAACCATATGGACGGATTCGAATGGCAACAGCCAGTATGACCCTGGTGAAGGTCATAGTGGCGTGACTGTTATGCCTGACATCGGACAATTCTGGGCAACGACGGCAGTATCAGGAGGATTCGCCATCCCAGCCACCGAAGCTGGGACCTACAACCTCACCATCTCTGGTGGAGATTTAACAGAGCCCGAACAACGCACCGTTCAAGTCGCCGACCACAATGTGTTAATGATTTGGAACGAAGTCAATAAATGGCCCGATCCTCCAACCGCGGAGCCACCTCTATTTCAAGTCGCACGCAATGGATCTATCAATTTCTCTTTCGAGGTTAAAAACGGACAAAGCTATCAGCTTAGAAATACGAATGATTTTAGCTTATTCCAGAATGACAATCGGCCGTTTAGTGAAGACTGAGATACACGCAGCTTTGAGGTCACTCAAAGCGACATTGATACCGGCACATTCTTCGACATCCTGGTCACGGTGGATTAAAAATTAATCGTCCACGTTCTCGTACCAAAGCTTCTACTATATGTTATCAACTCTCAGGATCTCACTTTCCTTACTCTTTGCGTTAGCCGCCTCACTATTCAGCTCACCCAATGTTCTTCTGATCTACACCGATGACCTCGGCTACGGAGATCTCGGCTGTTATGGCCACCCGATCATCCAAACACCCAATATTGATCAGTTGGCGGCAGAGGGACTTCGGCTGACTCAGCACTACGCTCCATCCGCTCTTTGTTCACCTTCACGCGCCGCTCTACTGACCGGTCGCACTCCCTATAGAACTGGCATCCAAAGTTGGATTCCTGAAGACACAGGTATCTATCTACATAAACAAGAGCTCACTTTGGCTGAGTTACTGAGGGAGCAAGGGTATGCCACAGCCATCATTGGAAAATGGCACTTGAACAGTGACCTGGGAAACCAGAAGGAACCACAGCCGTCAGATAATGGATTCGATTACTCCTACGGCCACAATGCATTCCAAACACCCACCAATCGGAACCCCAACAATGTGTATCGGAATGGAAAACACTTGGGTGTCGTAGAAGGATTCACCGCGGAAATTTATGCAAACGAGTCTATTGCCTGGCTGAAACAAAGAAAAGCCGAAGGCGAACCGTTCTTTCTATACCTGGCTCCGGCTGAACCTCATACGCCTTTGGAGAACCCAGATAGGTTCAATGCGATGTATTCAGAATACAGCTACGGACCGATTGTACCCATCCCATCGGGCGGAGCCATCCCCTACGAGAAACTGAATGCAAATGGACCGGGTGAGTATTATGCCAATATTACAACCATGGATCATCACATCGGACGAGTTCTCAAAGCCATCGACGAGCTCGGCTACCGTGACAATACCCTCGTCATATTTTCCAGCGACAACGGCCCAGTCACTTCCGACTGGATCAACTGGTGGGAGACCAATGCCTACGGAAGCACCGGTGGTTACAGAGGTCGCAAGCATGGTTTGTACGAAGGCGGGTTGAGGGTTCCAGCCATCATTCGCTATCCTGGCATGGTTGAACCGGGAAGTGTTTCGGAAGCACTATCAATTGGCATGGATCTATTTACAACCATCCTCAACCAGACATCTGCTCGAGTGCCAAACGATCGCGTACTGGACGGAGTTGACTTATCGCCACTGTTCGAGGGGAAGCCACTCTCGGATGACCGTAGTTTCTTCTGGGCACTCCCTACCCGTTGGGATAAAGACTACGTTTACCGTCGTGGTGACTGGAAACTGATTCTTAATAGCCAACATGAACCGGTTGAGCTGTACAACCTGAAAGAGGATAAACTGGAGTTCTTCAATCGGATTAGTGAAGAAAATAATATTGTTTCCCAGTTGATGGCCGGATTCTCCGCAACCTGGACCTCGATCCAGAATGACCCGCTAAGGCCCAACTAATATCGTGGATTTGCTCTCACAAAATCGGTCGCCTCGGCGATGCGAACCTACCCATCCTATCAGCTCTTTGCTGACACCTGAACGCTGACACCTTCCTCACTTCTTCATGACGACTGGAGACCAAAACGTTTATCAAAATGAATCATTTTCTTGATCGTGGAAGAAAAATTGAATCGTCCGGATTCTTCTGCAGTCAAGACTTGGCGTCGCGGTTGCTGAACTTCATCAGCAAACAAAACATTACTACAAATCCAATAAGGAAGAGGGTGACTAAATATCCATCTGCCACTCGCTCGGTTCCGAAGAATGGGTGGGCACCTTCAACTTCGTTAAAGGTTTTGAAGAGACTTTGAATGCAAACGACCCACCCGGCATGGAGGCCAACACAGGTCCATAGGTTTTTAGTATAGAGAAAGGCTAGGCATAAAAGCACCCCTACCAAGAACAGGTTGAAAAATAGAAGTGGTTCAAAACCGGCTGTGAAAGCCGTCAATGTCCCCCAGATCGCAGTCAGACTATCGTCGAACCCGATTTCTGCATGCGGGATATGCTCCATGACTTCATCCGCCATTTTGAAGTGGAGGTAGGCAAAAAAGAGAGAGGATCCGATTATCGCAGGAATCGGTTTAAGCGCGGTGTAAAAGGTCCTGAAAACGAACCCTCGAAAGAAAGTTTCCTCCATGAGGCCGATGAGTATGGCACCGATAAGACCAAGACCAATCTTCTCCAGTTGATAACCCCAGGTCCAATTGTCGCGAGGTTCCAAGATACCAAAGCCGAAATCGACGAGGTAAACGATACCCATCATACCAACGCCGATAGCAAACCACTTTCGAAAGTGCGCCCATCCACCTTCCAGGTAGCCGAGTCGCTTCCATGAAAGCAGATCGGCTTTTTTCATTAACATCGGAAAAAGGATGAGCAAACAGAGTAGTCGGCCGCGATCGAAGTAATCGGAAAACGGTTTGTTTGCGAGATAGCTTTGCGTTTCAGGGTCTAGAATATGGACCAAGCGGAATACCAAAGGAGCTACCACAGCTGAAAACAGAAGTGAGCCAAAGTAGAGAATGACAATGAGCCAAATTCCCTTAAAGGAAGACTCTTCCTCCTTAAGATCGTAGAGTTGGAAAAAGGAATCTCGCTTCATAGAGAGGGTAGCTTGGGATCTAATATTCTGGGTAATGAATCAGGCTCTCTCAAGCGCAGGCAGCCGCATTTTTCCATCGGTCGTAGTGCCAAGTCCACTGCTCTGGATATTGATCCACAACCCCTTCAATCGCAGTGGCCATTCTTTGGGTCAGTTCATTTGTGTCTTTAATCCCATGGCCAGCCGGAACTACCTCACTGGAAATTAACTCGTAATGCATAGGGCCTTTTCGAACACAGAAAACAGCATACACAGGAGCATCAGCAATACGGGCGGCTATCGCAGGACCACACACAAATTCTGTCTCTCTACCCAAAAAGTTTACAGTCGTCTTCCTACCTCCAGCTGGACGCTGATCCATCACCACGCCAAGAAGTCCACCTTTCTTCAACGCATTTACCATCTCCTTTAAAACGAGCGGTCGATCACTGAGCATCACTTTCATACCCAAACGAGCACGAAACTTATCGAAGAAGCGAGTGAGGGCCTTACAACTGGGTCTGCGAGCAAGCGCATAGCAATTGGACTGAGCAAGATTCGACATCGCCCAACCAACAGATTCCCAACTCCCTAAATGAGCCGAAACCACAATGCAGCCGGTTCCATTATCACGGTCTTTGGCCAATAGTGATTCAAACTGTTTTTTGCCATCAATTCGCAATAACTCCTGATTACATGAGAACTTTAATGTCTCCAGGGCAGAGCATATATGGCTGAAAAATGTTTGTTTCTCGAATTCCCTGGCAGCATCGCTACCAATGGGTAGTTCCCTCATCTGCGCCAGGTTTTGCCGCAAAATCTGGATATCACGCCCCACAAACCCACGTCCGACAAAGCAGATACAGCGCGCAACGAGAGGAACTAAGCGCTTAGGAGTGAGTTTTAGCAGCAATAGAATAAAGTCGTATACGGAAAGAACCAGCGATTCTTTGAAAGTGGCCTGATCGGTCATATATTAAATAAACAAGACCCAATGCTTCGTCCCCCAAGTGCAGGAAGGAGGACTAATGGTCTCAGAACGAAGAAAGAAGAATGGTAAAGTTAATCAAAGATGCCAAACGCTTGCTGACATCCAGAGAACTCACAAGCAAACAGAGCAAGTGATCTGAAGGCAAGCGCAGATGCATATGACAGAAAAACGCCAAATTCCTATTTTCAGGAAGACGCCCCTTGAAAAGGCTTTGAGAATAGTCCAAATCAGTGGATTCTATGATTAGAAGTGTAATCGAGTCGAAACTTCCAGCATCCTATACTCCCTATTAGTATGAGCCGAATTCTGGGAATTTCTGCGTTTTACCATGATAGTGCAGCTGCGTTAATTGTAGACGGCGACATTACCGCTGCAGCCCAAGAAGAACGTTTTACCCGCATCAAACACGATCACGAGTTTCCCACACATGCGGTCAAGTACTGCCTGGAAGAAGCCGGAATAGAGCCCGAGGACCTAGATTACGTCGTTTTCTACGATAAACCTCTGCAAAAGTTTGATCGCCTGCTTGAAACCTACGTCGCCTATGCTCCGTCAGGTTTTCGTTCATTTCTCATGGCCATGCCATTGTGGCTAAAAACCAAGCTTCACCTGCCCCGAGAGATTAAAAAGGCGCTCGATAAGCGATACAAGAAACGCATCGCCTTCACGGGACACCATGAATCACACGCCGCAAGTGCCTTCTTTCCTTCCCCCTATGAAGATTCAGCCATATTGACGCTAGACGGTGTGGGTGAATGGGATACCGTGACAATCGGCCATGGAAAGGGAAATGAGATTGAGCTTTTGAAGTCGCTGCACTTTCCCCATTCACTGGGACTCCTTTATAGCGCATTTACGTATTTCTGCGGATTCCGCGTAAATTCGGGTGAGTATAAG
The DNA here is from genome assembly GCA_938075565.1 of uncultured Opitutales bacterium. Taxonomy (GTDB): domain Bacteria; phylum Verrucomicrobiota; class Verrucomicrobiia; order Opitutales; family UBA2995; genus UBA2995. The sequence goes on from CALJGU010000043.1 coordinate 31,574, forward strand.
CTCATGGGACTCGCACCTTACGGTGAGCCAAAATATGCAGACAAAATTTTAGAGCACCTGATCGACCTGAAAGAAGATGGTTCTTTAGCCATGAACATGAAGTACTTCAATTACTGCCAGGGCCTAACGATGACCTCGCCAGAGATGGATGCTTTGTTCGACGGGCCTCCCCGCTCATCAGAATCTGAAATTTCACAGCGTGAAATGGATTTGGCGGCCTCCATCCAAAAGGTAACCGAAGAGGTCGTTTTCCGCATGGCCAAAACGGCCAAGAAGCTAACAGGTTCCAAGAAGCTCTGCCTGGCTGGTGGTGTTGCGTTGAATTGTGTAGCGAACGGCAAGTTGCTCCGTTCTGGGATTTTTGAAAACGTATTTATTACGCCCGCCTCAGGTGACGCTGGGGGCGCTTTAGGAGCCGCATTGTTCGTACACCACCAGTTGCTGAAAAATGAGCGAAAGGTAGTCGAAGGGAAAGACTCCATCAAAGGTTCATTCCTCGGCCCCTTTCATACAAATGAGGACATCCAAGCATTCCTTGATAAAAGGGACATCCCCTACAATCACTTCGAAAAGGAGGAAGACCTACTCGAAGCCACCGCCAATGAGATGGTGGATCTGAATGTGGTCGGTTGGTTCAGCGGACGCATGGAGTTCGGACCCCGAGCTTTGGGAGGCAGAAGCATCATCGGTGATCCACGAAGCGAGGCTATGCAGTCTCAAATGAATTTACGCATTAAGTTCCGCGAATCGTTCCGTCCATTTGCCCCCTGTGTTTTGGCCGAAGAGGTGAGTGACTATTTTGATCTCGATCGTGAATCGCCCTACATGCTCATTGTCGCCGACGTGAAGAAAGAGCATTGGAATGAACTTACCGATGAACAACGCGAGCTCATGAAGCATCCTGACCTACGGAAGCGAGTGAACGTGCCACGTTCCACACTGCCAGCGATTACTCACGTCGATATGAGCGCACGTGTTCAAACGGTCGACGAAGAACGGCACGGACGCTACTACCGCTTGATGAAGGAATTTAAACGCCAAACAGGTTGTGGTGTTATTGTAAATACCTCCTTCAACATCCGCGGGGAGCCGATAGTAAACACACCGGCCGATGCTTACCGCTGTTTCATGGCAAGTGACATGGATGTTCTAGTTCTCGAGAACTTTCTGCTACGCAAGAAGGAGCAACCGGACATAGACGAGGCCACCAAGCAAAAATATATCGAAAGCTTCGACCTGGATTAATCCCATTTAAGACAACCCATTTCAAATCATGGTAAATCCATTCAAAGAAGTTAATTGGAATCCCAATATAGACGAACGACGAACCTTCGCAAAAAGTCTGATCATCGGCTTTCCTTGCGTCGCCATTGCCTTGCTCCTCATCGGTAGAATCACGTCAGGCGTTTGGAATACCGAACTATCCCTTTGGATAGGCGGAATCGGTATCGCACTGGGAATTATTTTCTGGATCATTCCTCAAATCACCAAGCCTTTCTACTTACTCTGGTACTGTATCGCCTGTAGTATTGGGATTGTTTTGGGCAACGTATTTCTAGGGCTGGTATTTTATATCGTCGTAACCATCATCGGGTTGATCATGAAACTTTTAGGACGAGATCCCCTACGCCGCACCATCGATAAGGATGCGGACACTTACTGGATCGACGTTGAGAAAATCGAAGATCCCACCCGTTATTACCGCCAATTTTAGTTTAAACCTCAACCTGCTCCTTCAATGAGTAACGAAGATACCAACCAAGCACCGGAAAAAAACGAGTTTGCAGAAGCCAGCAATGAGCAAAATGCAGGCATCGTAAGCGAGTTCGCTGAATTCCTGAAAACCAATAAGAAGTATTGGATGATTCCACTATTGGTAACCTTGCTCGCATTGGGCGCCTTGATCATTCTCGGCGGAACATCTGCGGCACCGTTCATCTACACACTCTTCTAAAAGAGCGAAAGTCCCGGAATCTTCACCTAAGTCATCGAACTATAATTCGGTGCTCGAGCGTCCCTGTGATCAGCTAGCTCAGGCTTCAAGTATCAAAGTAAAAACAATCGGTTAAAACACTTGATTGAGGCAAAGTCATGCACCTGAATGAGAAGTCATGGCGATGCGCTTCACCATCTTGGGAAGCAGCAGCTCTGGCAACTGCAGCCTCCTTGCTACCAACCACTGTAAAATCCTGATCGACGCCGGCTATTCGGGCAAACAAGTATGCAACTTGTTGGCCTCTGTGGGTGAATCGATCGAGGACATTGACGCTGTGTTCCTAACTCATGAACACTCGGATCACTCAGCTGGAATTCGCGGGCTTAGCCGTTTTGAACACTTGGAGTTTTACGCCAATCGAGATACCGCACAAGCCGTGCAGTCGAAGCTGAAAAAGCAGCCCACCTGGAAGCTGTTTGATACAGGCTCCACATTTACATATAGTGATCTAGAGGTAACCAGTTTTTCGATCCCGCATGATGCCTACGATCCCGTTGGCTACGTATTCAAAAACGGCGATGGAGATCTCTTTACGCCTCACCGCAGTCTGGCCTGGGCAACCGACCTGGGCTATGTGTCGGAGCTCGTCCGTGAACGCATTCGGCATGTCGATGTGCTTGTCCTGGAAGCCAATCACGACTCGGACATGATAAACCAGGACACCAAGCGGCCTTGGTCCGTTAAACAACGGATCATTGGCCGTCACGGTCACCTGTCCAATCATGCCGCAAAAGAATTACTCGACTCTATGGAGGAGCCTTGGTGGAAGCGGGTTTATCTCGCTCACCTAAGTAAGGACTGTAACTCCGTAGAGAAAGTAGCAGCCACGGTGACGAATGGGAAACATCACCAGCGGGATTACGAAATACATGTTGTGCCGCCTGGAGAGACCCTCCCACCCTTCGAGATCTGAGGGGTTTAGCGGATGGGTGGAAAAAATGATACCCTGTTATTTGTATTCCATCTCAGTTATGATTACCAACTTCTGCCACATTCGTTTCCACCCATCCTTGGGCCAACATGCCAGCTTGCCTCCTGCCTAGCTCAATCACGCAGCGAAGTGCGCTCACTCGCCAGTTCGTCGTTAAGCCTAACATCTAGATCCCATAAACCCCTCAGATCAGGTCGCGGGCGTTTCGAGAGTCATAAAATATTCTGCAGAGCAAAAATATCGTCCTCTTATACGAAGCCGGAACTCTTCCTCAGATGCCCAATTCCACAGTGTCTCCAACACGGCTACACTCAAATCCCTCTATTTTCTTTTTGTATCGGAACGGGGCCTGCTTAGGTTACGGTTCGAAGGAAGGATGATTGGTGATTGGGAAGACTCATTCCGTATCTCATCCGATTCTTAAAGGCTTCACTTTGAATAAGTTCATGAATCAAACATACCGACATACCAAAATCATTTTCACAATAGGGTCCGCAACAGAAAGCGAAGAGATGCTTGAGCAACTCATCACAGAAGGGGTCGATGTCTGCCGTATTAACATGGCTCATGCTACTCATGAGTGGACCAAAGTCACCGTAGCTCGGATCCGAAAGGTCAGTGAAAAATTGGGGAGAGAGATTTCCATTATGATGGATATCAAAGGACCCGAGATTCGGACCTGCCCTCTGGATCATCCGATCCAATTGAAGGAAGATGACCGGGTGGACCTTTCCACAGAAGCAAACACATTCAAGCTCGACGAGGACAAAGGCTATCCCGTCCTTGGAGTGAACTACCCTTCCCTCATCGAAGACTTGTCCGCCGGAAACAAAATCCAAGTCGATAACGGACTGCTAAAGTTTGAAGTATTGGAAGTTACTGATTCCAGAATCCAGTGCAAAGTTCTGATTGGAGGTAAGCTCACCAGCAGGCGGCACATTAACCTTCCGGGAGTAAAGGTAAACCTACCAGCTATCACCCAGAAGGACAAAGATGACGTTAAAGTTGGAGTCGAAGCCGGAGTGGACCAGTTTGCCCTGTCTTTCGTCAGGGAAGCCACCGACATAGATAGTTTGCGCGAGTATTTAGTGAGCGTTGGATCCCAATCTAGAATTGTAGCTAAGATTGAAGATCAGATAGCCATCAGCAATCTCGACGAAATCATTCGAGCCGCCGACAGTCTGATGGTTGCACGGGGCGACTTGGGAATTGAATGCTCTTTGGAGGAACTGCCCATCATCCAACGTAAAGCAGTTAAGAAGTGTTTGCAATTGGGCAAACCGGTCATCGTTGCGACCCACATGCTGGAATCGATGATTGAAAATCCCGTGCCCACTCGAGCAGAAGTTACCGACGTAGCTAACGCCGTCTATGAGCAAGCTGACTGCATCATGCTTTCGGGCGAAACCACCATCGGGAAATTTCCCCTTGAGTGCGTGAAGGTGTTTGAGCGCATCGCACTTCGTATTGAACGATCCGGTGGAGCGGGCTTTGCGGAAGGCCGCATACTCAAAGGACCCAAGACGATGATGCTCCGCTCGGCAAAAATCTTGGCCGAAGAACTTCAGGATACTCCGATCTTGGTGTTCACCCGTACAGGTCGCCTGGGAGAAATTCTTTCATCTTTGAGATGCCGCGCTCCCATCTATGCCTTTACCGATCGACCACGCATACTCAGGCACTTGGTCACCCTCTGGGGCATAGAACCTTTTCTAATGGATTTCGATGAGGATCCTGAACAAACGATTCAAGACGCTTTCAAGGTGATGCTAGAAAGAGATTGGGTTAAAAAAGGGCAAACACTGGTCGTCATCACCAACGCTCTGGCCCATGGCCGCATCATTGATACCCTGCAATTGAGGTATGTGGATTAGAGACGGGGCGCGGGACGCGTCTCGAGGGGCGAGGGGCTAAAGTAGCATAGGCTTCCCAGCCTGTGTTTTGAAACCGCGTTTTCCAATACACCCAAAAAATATAATCCGAATTACAAGGGCACGAAAGCGGACCATCGCCGATACTTCATCTGTAGAAGTTCAAAACAGGCAAGATGCCCGTTCTACTCTAATTCTAGCAACACCGCGACCGACCTGTGCGTCTGGCGAAGCCTAGATGTGGAGCTTAACGACTGAGGGACGAAGGAGCGCACGTTTGTGCGTGACTGAGTAAAGAAGGAGGCACACTCCGCATGTAGGCGAGAGGATGGGTGTATATCGACGAACCTAGGTGCGTATTTCCTTTAGGAATTCGTAGGGGTTTTCAAATCCACAATTCTATACGCCCATCCGTTCAGACGCACAGGTCACTCTGAGATTTGATTCAGGCGATACTGACTGAACCCATCCTTCATTGCTTCATAGGGATCGATCGCAGATTCAGTGAAGTACATGTAGGTGGACATCAAACGGGGCGAGTCCGACACAAAATCAACTACTCCAAAAATCGTCCGGTCTGTAGAATCATCCAACAAGGTCCATGGTTCGGAAACCGGGTGCGCCCAACGATCACCATAGCGCCCGACAAAGTCACGCGCATTGGTAGGACCTAAAAATGGAAGTACTATATAAAAGCCCTCACCGATACCCCAGGCTCCCAGCGCTTGGCCGATGTCTTCAACCGGTGGATTCAACCCCTCAAATTGATCGGAAGCTTTATGAAACCCTCCCAACCCTATCGTTGAGTTCACCACAAACTTTCCAGTCTCCTGGAAGGATTCCTCTACTTTAAGCTGCAATAGATTTCCTGCTAAGCGCACAGGAAACTTCACATTGTCGAAAAAATTGCTGAAGCCATTCTCAACCGGATCCGGAGTGACATCATGATAAACATGGGCTACCGGACCTAGTACCTTCATGTAGAAAAAGTCATTGAACTTAAAGAGGGTCCGGTTGAGTCCAATCAGGGGATCCGGAACTGTATGCACCTCCTCCAGCTCTTCCTCAAAGAGATCGTCCTCACTAAGAAAGGTGTCTTGGGCAGAGAGCGATGTTGTTGATAGTCCAACTCCCAAAAATATAGCTGCGATCGTAAGGCCTCCAATCAGGTTGTTTCGCAAGTGAGTCATCACGGGTGTGAGAAAGGAATTCTTCATCCCAAAGCCTATTTCATTTCCCTGATTCATAGTGACTCCAATTTGGTCTCCAATTGGTCAATCAGCTCGTCCCCACCCTTCTTAAGAAAATGAGAGTCAAACTGCTTGCGATAATTGCTCACGATGCTCACACCCTCGACGAGTAGATCGTAGACCTGCCAACCGGATTCCAGTCGAGCCAAGCGGTAAGACAAGTTGATCTTGTTGTCCGGCAACGTAAGCACTGAAGCGATTTCGATTTTCTTAGCTGACAGCTCTAAAGGCTTTTCGAAGCTCACAGTTGGTCGCACACCCTGTTTGAACTCCTTGGTATAAGTGTGAATCATCAACTCAGTCGCCAGGTCAATAATCTGCTTCTGTTGGCCTTCGTTTAGCTTGGCCCAATTGCGGCCTAAAGTGCGACGCACCAAAACATCGAAGGAGAAACTCTGCTCAAGCGCTTCTAGCACATCTCTACGAAGCTGTTCGACGGTCATGGATTCATCAGCCTGATACATCACATCGATGACGGCTTCGACCGTGGCTTGCAGTTTTTCTTCTGGTTTGTCTGCGGCTGAAAGTGGAAGACAGAACAGTAGAGGAGTAATGAGAATTACAAATAGTCTTGAGAGGTTACTTGGCTGCATTCGAGTAAGTTTGTCGTTATGTGATATATAACCTTAGGAGAGATTACTTTGTTTCAATGGAAATGTCTTTTGAAAGTCAATGTGCTCACAATTTAGCCATTTGTTTAATCGAACATCCAAAAAAGGTCTCGATGCAAGCATGGAGCCCCATGAAAAACTATCCGGAAATGCTTCATGTGTGTGCCCGGTGTTCTTCATCTTATTCGTCTTCAATACTGCCAAAAGCAAAGCGGCTTATGAGATCTTCAATGTCTACTGCAGACTCGGTATCGACAATGACTTCACCGGCTTCAAGCGGAATCCCAGAACCTCCTGGATTGAGGGCGAGGAATTTATCTCCGATAAGTCCGGTAGATTTGATGGAGGCTATCGTATCGTCGTCGAGCACCAGATCGGTCGGTAGTTTGATTTCTACCATGGCGACCATTTGCTCCTTATTGAGGGTTATGCTTCCGACCGTTCCCACCTTGACGCCAGCTATCTGCACGGAACTACCTTCGTTGAGTCCACCGGCATTTAGAAAGCGAGCTGACAGGCTGTAGTGATCACCAGCCCAACGGTTGCTGCCGACTTGAAGAGACAGATACAAGATGGCGATCAAGCCGATAAGGACAAAGATTCCAACGGTGAGTTCTACTTTTTTAGAGTTCATGAAATGGATTGGAGTTTAGGTTCCAGAAAGGTTTTTAAATCGGAAGGAGGATTCGTGAGCAATTCGGAGGGCGATCCCCAGAAGGCAATCTTGCCCTGATCGAGCCAGGCAACCTGATCGGATATTTCAAATACCTCCGGCACATCATGGCTGACCATAATCACGGTAAAGCCAAATTGCTGACGGTACTGACGAATCATGTCGAAGACGCTATATTTGCGTTCGGGGTCTAGACCCGTTGTTGGTTCATCAAAGAGAATAATCTCTGGCTGGGTAATCAGTGCCCGTGCAAGCGCAACTCGCTTCTGCATACCGCCGGAAATTTCGGCGGGGTACTTTGCCGCTGCATTTTCAAGGTCGAGCTTTGCCAACATAGCAGTCACACGATCCTTAAGCTCAGACTTCGAAACACGTTCCCGTTCACGAACCGGCAGAGCCACATTGTCGAATACGGTCATCGAGTCGAAAAGTGCGTTCTGCTGAAAGAGGTAGCTGCAGTGAGGGACTGGATCGCCGTTGTCCAAGGTAATTGTTCCAGCATCGGCTTCGAGCAAGCCTGCGATGCATTTTAAAAATACCGACTTTCCAATTCCACTTCTTCCTATGAGCGTGGTGTGCTCGCCCAAAGGAACTTCCAGATCGATGGCGTTCAAGATCACCTGATCGCCAAATTGCTTGCTGAGCCCCTGTATCAATAATTTGGATGCACTCATGTCTGAAGAAGAAAGGAAGTGATAATGTAATCCGAAGCGAGGATCACGATACTTGAGTAAACAACCGCACGAGTCGTAGTTTGCGAAACACCTCGCGCACCCGGCACGTCTGATAATCTGTTTGTGAAGTAGCCATTAAAGGCACAGATTGCAGTTGTTAGAAAACCAAAGGAAATGGCTTTTATAAACCCGTCACGCACATGGGTGAAGGTGACCTCATCATAGAGCCTATTCCAGTAAGCTCCATGATCGACTCCCAACAACTCGACTCCCGTCAAGTGGCCTCCCCAGATGGCGACCCAATCAAAGAAAGCCGTGAGTATGGGAAAACAAATTAGTGCGGCCCATAAACGAGGAGAAACCAAAAACCCAAGCGATTGGATACGCATGGTCTGAAGGGCATCGATTTGCTCAGCATTGCGCTGAATGCCCAACTCGGCGGAAAGAGCAGATCCTGCTTGGCCGACGATCATGATGGCGGTAAACACCGGCCCGATTTCCAAGATCGTAGTCAACGATACAGCCTGCCCTAAAAGAGTCTCAGAACTAAAGTTCGATAACACGTAGTAAAGCTGAAGTCCTAGAACCAATCCAGTGAACAGTCCCACGATCAAAACAATCGGCACGCAGCGCACGCCAATCTCGTAGACTGCCCGAATTAATTTCTCTCCAGCGTTTCGTTGACCAAACAAAGAAACCAGTGAGTGCAGGGTAAACACGGTCAACTGACCCAATTCGGCCACGGCCCCTATCCCTGCTTGTCCTAGTTTTCTTATCATTTGGTGCGTTCTGTTAAACTAACCGGTAGAATGAGATATGGTTCCCCTTTGTCCAAAGAATTTATCCCAGGGTTTAAAATGGCTGGGTAGCGGTTGAAAAAGGAGAACCGGCATCATCCTGCTTCAATCTTACTCGAGTCTGGAACGGTCGAAGGCATGATCCGTTCCAAGCCCCACAAAAAGGTAGATATCAAAACAGGCTTAGGCCTTGGCCCCAAAACAAAGATAAGATGCCTGTCACTTATACACAAATATTTAAGTGTAGATTTTGTTAGTTTGTAGGAGGGGCTTTATGCCCCGATCGCTCGGAAAGCTATCGAAAAATCGCGGGGTAAACCCGCTCCTACAGCACGAAATCAAGGCGTTTGTAGGAGAGGAGCTTGCTCCCGATTCGATTGTCCCAGAAATACTCCATTCGGGAGCAAGCTCCCTTCCTAAATGAAGTGTTTGTGGTCCGGCCCAAGGGAAAACCGAATTTCCTCAAGCTAACGGCAAAATGAATATCCGTCCTAGCAATCCTTCAATGATTTCAAAAGAAATATGATTTTGTACTCATTATTTTGTTAAGAAAAAATACAGAATCATGAAGAACATAATCATACATATGGATGGGTGATCCAAGACAAAATTGCGTATAAGGCTATGGCAAGATGCCTGTGCTACGCTGAAACTATCCTAGAAATTTGCAAATTCCAGACTTTCCCTCATACTAAGAATTATCTCCATGAAACCATTCTCCGCCAATCTGACACAATCGAATCTAAGGATGACTCTGCTCTTGGTTGCCATTCCTTTTGTGGCGCTGACAGTGGGTATCGGTTGGATCGTACAAGACAGCCCATCCAGCACTTTCAAAGATTATCAAAATGCACTAAGTATCAGCGACTGGAAAGCCGCATTGGAGATTTCCGATAATAACACTATCGACTATCTGGAAAGAATGAATGAATGGGTCATGGCAGACAGTAGCAAAGAGCTTTACGGTCT
>CALJGU010000044.1 GCA_938075565.1 uncultured Opitutales bacterium
TTACCCCGCCATTTATAAAGCATTAAGTTTAATGGGAAACTTCCTCTTTTCTTTTATTTTCAGTTTCCAAATGTGACTGAGTCTTTCTCAGCTAGTTCTTAGTCCCTAGATTAAGGAGTCACGTTCACAACTACTCTAAAAAATCGTGCGCTCGAAAAATCGGGGAGGAAAAATGGGTATTTAACGCTCACAAGCTCAATGTCTCCCTGTGTTTCGAGGACTGTAGGGGTGTCGCTGCTATCAAACCAAGTTGTTAGATCATTGCTGAACTGGACTGTGTAAGATAGTCCCATTGATGGATGATTAACTCTCCGAATATACACTGCTCGATAGTCAAAACTAAATTGAGTAGGAGCGATGTATGGAACTGGGCGGCAAATCCAAGATCCTGCTTAAACACGTCATGTAGGGGATATATGTGGCGGCCATGGTGGGGATTGCATCGTCAACAAGGTGAACTCCAGGTGTATCGAATAAGTCCCAGGCTGTGGTTATGCTAGGTATCGGATGTGGTGTTTGGCTTAGTTTATATCCCACCCGAAATAATACTTCTCCAACAGGAATGTAGCTGATGTCTTCGGTTGGGCATGCCGTTTCTAATTCTTGTTTGAAGATACCTTCGAAAGGCTGTATCACATTGAATGGCAGACCGCTGGTAATGCTCGCTGGATCATAGTCTCTGATCCAGCTGCCTTCGTATACTCGGTTCCAGGGTGGTTTGTCGCCGTCTTCTTTCCATGCCCAGGGGCCAAAAATAAATACTCTGGTATTGGCATTTCGCCCAGCTGAACGAGCTTCAGCTAAAATGGTACTCACCGCAGCGACTTCATCATTCAGGGGAACCTGCCTGCCTGGAAGAGTATGAGGCTGCATCACAATCACGTCCCAATCGTTGTTGGCCAATTCGCTGTCCCAATTTCCTCCGGAATTCCAAACCGCGAGAGTAGGACTGCTGGAAATGTGATCTAGGGTCTTACCGGAGTAAGTGCTCCAACCTACATTTACAATGATGCCCACAGGGAAGGATGTCTGGGCGTCCATGACATCGGGGCGTGAGCTTTCAGTGAAGGAATTGCCCAGAAAGTAGATCGATGCGGCAGATACCCCCGAAGAGAATGCTAGGCATACGCCAGCTAGGATTGTGAGGGAAAACGCTTTCAACCCTCTTAATCCACTGAAGAGTATTGATCAATTCAACTATATAGAATATCTACTACTGCGATTTAAGGGAAAATACTAGTAGGATTCGTGTGTTAAACACTACCGGAGTAGGTAAACTCGAAAAATCAAGATATTTGATTTCTTATGTATGCCATTTTTCGGGCCTTTTCTTAACCACTTTTGGCTCCTTTTCGCTTGAAGTGGATGATTACTGCCCAGATTGCCAGGACGGCAAGAAGGACGAAAGCGATACTCTTAATTGAGATACCTGTGCCTGGGATCATGGCCTTATCGTTGAGGATCGAAATGGTAGCCCCAGTTAATGCCAGTAGTACCGCAATGCCCATGAGGATGTTCCACCAGATCCGTGATGTGCCTTGCGGCATCGCATCACCCAAAAGCTTCTTGTTGTTCATCAGGAAGAAGAAGGCGATGTATGCAATGGGTAAAAGCACCATGCCGAATCGACTGGTAGGTACTGCCAAGTAGAATTGGGCTTTTCCACTCCAAAGGAAGAGGGCTCCAAGTGCGCCTGCGATTCCTGCCAGTAAACAGCCAATGAAATAGAGTTTTCCTTTGGTGGGTTTACCCGCCAGTTCGCAGATTACAAAACCATTGATTAGCATTAGAATAATGATGGTAGAGATGGCCATGCCAACTACACCGATACCAAAGACGATTTGTGCGATTCCTGGACCAGCCAGATTCTCCAGGGAGTTAGCTAGAGCGAATGCATCACGTTGAATCAAAGTTGCAGCGAGCACTCTATCTGCTTCAGGAAGAGCACCCATAATAGCAGTGGTTGCATCTCCGCCTCCCGTGGCAGATAGCATCTTTCCTAGGTTGCCTTCGTAAGCAGCCTGTAGCTTCGCTGATACTTCAACCGCGGCTCCACTATGAACCTCAATCAATCCTGGCTCAGGGTTGGCGTGGAACTGAGAGGCTGCTGCAATGACCACACAACTGGTGGCTAGCAAGAAAGGTATGAAAAGGGCGGTTGCCAGGTCGAAACGAGCTAGTCCGCGAAAGTCTTTGTCCCAACCGCGTTTGAGCAGTGAGTAGGGAAGTAGGAAAGTCATGTTAATGCCCACCGCGGTTGCTGCAGCTGCCACCATACGATCGCGTTGTTGTGAGACTATAAGGTCTGACCAATACTCCGGAGCCGAGGAGGCTGCCACCAATGGACTTAAGGATGAGGCAGGCTCAAATAGCAATTCCGGATCAGGAATAAAGCCCGCGAAGATTTTTCCCCAAGGCAATCCTGTGTCGCTGAAAGTCAGGGCAACCACCACCATGAAGAAACTCAAAACAACGATCCCCACCATGATTTTTAGAGCATAGTCGAAGATTTTATAACCTTTCGCGCTGGCATCGTAGAGCCACACGACGAATACACCTATCACGAACAAGATAATGGCGCAGATGTATTCTCCACCATTGCCGGAGAAAAGTCCGAGGTTTTGCCTCATGGCAGCCGTTCCCAGTGAGAACTGTGGCATAGCCCAAACCATATTGGCCATGAGTGTCGCGACGGCCCATCCGTAGCCCAAAACTGGGTTCACGTGATTATTCAAGGCAGCCAGTGGTCGTTCACCGGTCGAAAGGGATACATAGGCGATGGCACTCAACATCACGATGCCGAATATCATCATTAAGGGTTGTAACCACATCAGCTCATAGCCGCCGATGATACCCAGGTATAAACTACCGGCCAAAGAGCCTCCTCCCAGGGTAATCGCACTCTGCAGCCAACCAGGGCCTGAGAGCTTCATGTAAGTTTTTACCGATGCGCCTTTGCCTTCTTTAGCGGCTGAGACGAGCATCTCCCTTTGTTTTTCGATGATGGGGTCAGACATATGATTGATTGAGTTTCAGTAGGAAATGTGAATACAGCAAAATTGCTGGTCGGATGAAAGCCTTAATCGAAGGTGTCAGGCCGAATGCACCACTAGCTTTTCTTATTCGTGTTTAATAGCCTCGCGCTGTGAAGGTCAGCTTCGAGTTCAGACTGTTGGCCCTTGTCTCCCACTTTCTCCATCCATTTGAGGAGTTCAGCACGCATCTGCTTCTTTACCGCTGCATATTCAGGAACGTCAGCTAAGTTGCGCCATTCGTTCGGGTCTTGATCGATGTTGTAAAGCTCTTCGCCTGGGCGGAAATGGTAACGACGCACTTTTTCGGCCGCATCAGGATCGGTTTTGGCAGCTCGTTTCCAGGAGTTAAATACCTGGGATTCTCCCCACTTTGTATCCTCGCGAATCGTGACCACATTCTCATACTGAACCTCTGGGGTGAAATTCCAGATGTATTTGAATTGCTGTGACCGTATAGACCGTATCCCAAAATACTCGGGTGCATTGATGATGCCTCGGGTCGTTGCTTGTGAAAATACGTAGTCTTTGTGCTCAGTGGTCTGCTGCTTGAGTAGAGGTATCAGGCTTTTCCCATCTAGTATCGATGCAGGCTTACCTCCGGCGGCTTCTACGAATGTTGGTACGACATCGGAGTATTCAATGAGCGCATCACAGGTGGTTCCAGGTTCAACCATCCCAGGCCATCTCACGATGAACCCTGTGTGAAGACCCGCATCATAGAGAGTCCACTTGGCAAAGGGTAGGCTTGAACCTTGCTCGGTGGTTGCGATGAACATCGTGTTATCGGACAAACCGTATTCGTCCAGGAGGCTGAGGGCTTGCCCGACCTGATCATCGAAGTAAGTAATCTCCGCCAGGTAGCGTATCATGGCATCTCGGGTTTCTGGCGTATCAACAAATGTGTAGGGGAGGTCGACGGTTTTCGCATCGTAGCGGCTGGCGTCTCCTTTATCCCAGGGTGCGTGGGGCTCATTGGATGTCAGGAACAAGCAAAAGGGAGTGTCGCTCGATTCACACTCCTTGATAAAGCTCTCTACCGCATCGAAGTCTGGGTTGCTGCCTTTGCTGAGGTATTCGAATGGGAAAACGGATTCTGGTTTGATGTGCGTCTTTCCGCTCAGAGCCACGCGGTAGCCTAAGGCTTTCAAATAATGAACGATGCTTTTTGTCCCAGGAGTTGCAAAGGTGTGGTTCGGGTAGGCACCTGTTTTGAAAGGGTATTGCCCGGTGTAGATGTTGTGGCGGGTAGGCGAACAGGTGGGTGACGATTGAAAGCATTGGGTAAATCGCATGCCCTGTTTCGCCAAGGCATCCATATGGGGTGTGTGAGCCTGACCGCCATAACAGCCGACATCAAAGTGACTGGCATCGTCTGCAATAACGAAGGCGAAGTTGGGTTTCGCTGCTTTTGCACCGCTACAGATAGCAATGGTCAGAAACAGAAGGAGTAATCTTGGGTTGTTCATTCTAGAGTAGTGCAGTGGAGTTTTGAGGAAGCTTCACAGATTCTCAACGGTTTTATGAGATAAAGAATGTTGTAGATGGGTAGGGCAAGAGCGTCCCCGCTCTGCCGTTTTGCTGAGGCGTACGTTTCGACAGAACGGGGACGCTCTTGCCCTACCTCTTCA
>CALJGU010000045.1 GCA_938075565.1 uncultured Opitutales bacterium
ATCAATATGATCACAGCCGGAGGCAATCGAGGAAAGTACGGTGGTGTCACTGATCGGACTACAATGATCGCCGAATATAGCACCGTCGAGAATAGCGGCAGAAGTTAGCCAGAAGTAGAGATTGGTCTCACCGTCATAAGCGCCTAAGCTGTAGGCCAGCGGGAGAATGACAGGAATGAGAATTCCCATGGTCCCAAAACTAGTGCCCGTCGCAAAAGCCATTCCAGAGGCGATGCAGAATGTGAGAAGTGGCAGTGTCCATACGGGCAACCGGTCACCCAATAAGGAGAACAGGTATTTATCCGTATGGAGGCCGGTGGTGCAAATCTCCTTCATTCCCCAAGCCATGATAAGAATGAATGCGGCCATCCATAAGGTCGGAAAAGCTTGGAGGTAGGCTTTAAATGCTTTGCGCGGTTTGAGCACCTTACTCAAGGAAGCTAACAGAATGGCCCAAAAACCGCCCGTAAGAGCAGCAATCGCCAGGATCTTCATCGATCCCGATTCGCCATACGCAGGATTGGTAGCGTAACCAAATGCCTCGCGCCAATTCTCCATCGATCCAAAGGAAAACGGTACTCCCTCTCCCAGCATTCGATAGCGACCGATGAGCAATATACCGGAAAAAATGGCCAGTATCACCCAAATGATGGGCAGTGCTGCATTGCGGGCTAAGCGCCGCTGTCCTGCTTCGGGCTCCAAGATTTCATTTTTTTCTGAAATAATCAATTTTGCCCCATCCCGCAGAACTTTCCCAGTTTCGGCGGCTCGTTTTTCAGCCTCATACATGGGCCCGTAATCGCGATCGCTTACCGATGAAATAAACAGAAATATCAGCGTTCCCCAGCAATAGAATCGATACGGGACGCTCTTCACAAAGATGGCGTAGCCTCCTTCATCCAATCCTATGGTCTGTGACATTTGGGAGAACAGATAGACCTCAAAAGCAATCCAGGTAGACAACATCGCCAGTCCGGCAATCGGGGCCGTCGTAGAATCCACCAGGTAAGCCAACTTCTCCCGCGAAATCTTCCACTTGTCTGTCAGCGCCCGCATGGTCGATCCCACCACCACGGTATTGGAATAGTCGTCAAAGAAGATGATCATTCCGGCAAAAAAGGTGGCCAATTTGGTACTCCGCCGACCGCGAGCGAGGACGATGAGCTTTTCGGCCAGTCCGTGAATCCCTCCACTCCGGTAGGTCACGTGAATCATGCCTACCAGCGCGAACAGAAACACAAATATGAAAATATTAAATGCGTTCCTGAGATTCTCGATGAGGAAGGTATCCACCCCCTTGGGAATGGCAACGAATGGGTTGAAGCCATAACTAAGAAAGGTCCCGGTAAAAAAGGCCGCTAGCAGTGCAATAACCAGATTTCTGAAAAACAAGGCACAAGCAACCGCCATGATCGGAGGGAGGACACTGTACCACTGTCCATTTAATTCCTGCCCTTCGAAGGGCCTCTGGGGTAAAGAATAGAAAAAGAGGCAAGCCAAGCCCAACGTAACGATAAATCCAATCTGACGCTTGGGTTGTCTAAGTAGCTTTAACGTTTCTTCCATAAATGAGCAGGACTGGACGAAGGATTCAACAAGAGAAAAGGCTGGTCCACTGAATATTTCAAGCTCTTCACGAAATAAGATCCCAGGTCATCCATCTTATTACTGTAGGTTACTTAAACCGAGCTGTAAGGGGGTGCCCGTGAGGAGGTTCGCCAAAAGCGTTCCAGGCACCCCCTATTTTAAAATAAACTCACTTGCGACCCACAACGACCAGGCTTTTTATAGCACTGTATCCTCCGCAAGAATACGTAAGGTCCAGAAAATCTATGAAAACGGTTCACCTCATTCGCCACGCCAAATCCAGTTGGAACCACCCAGGATTATCCGATATTGAACGACCTTTGAACAATCGAGGTCGCGAAGCCTGCGCGATCATGGCTCCTCAAATCCTGGATGCTGGGTGCAACTTTGACACCATCCACTGCAGCATTGCTACCCGGGCTCAAAATACCATCGAGGGACTCGCAGCCGCCTTGCCAGATCGAAGCATCACCTGGTCATCCGAAAGCAAGCTCTACACCTTCAGCAGTCAGGACCTTTTTGACTACTGCCTGGACTTGGATAATGGATTAACATCGATCGTTCTGGTGGGCCACAATCCCGCGATGACCGGGTTCGCCAACGGCATGGGTGATCAATCGATCGATAACTTGCCCACCTGTGGATACGTGCAAATTGAGCTGCCGACCGAGTCCTGGAAGGAGATCACTCCCGAGACAGGAACGACTAAGACTATTTTGACACCCAAAATGTTTCGATAAGGAGAGGCTCAATTAAAACCTTAGAGAACCTTCCATCGGACTCAAATTTGTAGGAGCTGCTTTAGCTGCGAAAGAGACCAAGATCTTACGGCGACAAGTTCGCAGCTAAAGCAGCTCCTACATTTCTCTCAAAAATCCTGAGAACAGCTTGTAAATAATCAAAAATCTTTTGCATCCCGAAGTTTAGAAGTGCGGTCTCAAACGCTGTTCATCTAGACTGTTATTCGGTTTCCAGAAATAGCCTATAACATTAATCGCACAACTATCCATTCGAACCATGAGGCCACCAGATAGCACCTTCTGCGAGAGGGCGAACGACCTGGGCTGCGATGCGCATGGGACCGCGTGGAAGTTCGATGGATGGTTTTTGCCAGGCGTCGGCGCGTTGTTTCATCTCGTCAGCTGGAATGTGGACAAACAAACTTTCAGCGTCACCATCTAGTGTGATGCGATCGCCTTCTTCGATCAAAGCGATGGGTCCCCCACTCCAGGCCTCAGGCTCCACATGAACAACCAAGGTTCCGCGTGACACTCCGGAAAGACGTCCGTCCGTGACCACCGCGATTTCTGAGTCCGTCCCCATGCCGCTCAGTGCAGCGGTCAGACGAAGGAGTTCGGGACATCCCACAGTTACTCCTTGATAACGTAGTACAATGACATCTCCAAGAACTATCTTTCCACTGAGGACTGCTTCGACCGCTTTACCTTCATGATCAAAGACGCGAGCCGTTCCGTCGAACTGACGCACGTTGGCATTGAGTTTAAATACAGACCCCAAAGTCGCGATACTGGACTTTTCTTCCGTTGAGTGATCGCCAGTCACTACGCACAAGGAAGACTTCGGCTTCAAAGGTGCTTCCAGTGAACGAATGACATCGATTTGTGGATTAACAAATTCAGGCAATGGAGTATCGCTTAGTCCGTCCGCTACACTCGAACCGGTGATCGTTTGCGCTTCGCCATCTAACAATCCCTGCTCGACCATGTACTTTGCCAGCGGAGCTATGCCGTCGGCTTTCTCGAACAAGTCGACCATTACGTACATGCCGGCCGGCAACAAGTTGAGGAGCACAGGAGTATCGGAGGTCTCCCGAATATTTTCTAATCCAAACGGAATGCCAAACCCTTCTGCAATAGCTGGGAGATGAATGACAGCGTTAGTGCTACCTCCGACGGCGTGCAACATAACCGTTGCATTGCGAAAGGAACGTTCATCGACACAATCACCGACGGTTCGTCCCTCCTCCATCATCTTTACCAGGCAGTCGCCTGCCTCACGAGCCTCCTCCAATTTCTTTGGAAATACGGAGACATGGTCTGTATCCATAGCGGGGGTACTGGCGCTACTAAAAATAGAAATACCCAATGCGGAACCAATACAGGCCATGGTATTGGAAGTAGCCATGATCCCACAGCCGCCTGGTGATGGCAGAGAACGAATAAGGATGTCGTCATGTTCGGCCTGGTCCACCTTTCCTGCAGCGAGCATGCCAGCCACTTCATTGGCCGTTTCGATTTCAATACTGCGACCACTCAAGGAACAACCGGCACGAATGGTTCCTCCATGAACCACTACAACCGGTAAGTCTTTTAACCAGGAAGCTGCGAGTAACCCTCCCGCCACTGTCTTGTCGCAACCGGTAATAATGATAACGGCGTCCGCACAATTGATCTCCACCTGTTGCACGATCGAGGAGGCAAACATCTCCCGTGAGAAAAGCGAATACCCCATGGCTCCAAGCCGAGGCTCATCCTCATAAGCATGCCCCATAGAAATGGCATCGGTCACAGCCGCCACTGGCTCAACGGCCGCCATCTTATGATGGGTCTTCCATAGATGGCCCGCAGCCTCCTCGGCTAATTTCCGATGATGCAGATTACATAAGTTCGTTTCACCTCCCCCATACATAATAAGGATGGTGGGGCCCGTATAGTCGGACGCGTATACAGAACCAGGTCCGTCACGGAAGTCAGCCTTTACCGCCTGACGCATCCAGCCATGCCACATAGCTGCTGGACAGCCACCAATATCACGCAAGAAGTCGCTACGTTGCTTCTTTTTCATTTTTGGGAGTCATATGAGAGAAGATTGATCTAACGAAAGAAATCGTTGGGAAGAAAAGAAATTAGGCCACGCTATTTTTGCCCTCCTTTACTGCCCCTTAGATTCTGCTCAAAACTCTGAGTGCGGCACTGCGGGGACGCAGTGGCCCGAACTTCTACTGGAAGTGTCAGTCTATTCTGCCTTCGTCGTACTCAATCATATCAGCAAAGGATCGGATATCCATCCGATTCGAAACGCCCATATGATCACGAGATTTCTGCAGGGCAATCTGACCTTCTTTACTCATGCCCATCTGAACCACTTTCCGATTCCAGATGTGTGGCTGGGTGTCTTCTGGCAGGATTTCCTTCAGGCGCTCAGTGACTTCGTCATCATCCGCGGCGGTTTTTACCAATTCAATAACGGCTTTAGCTTCGACTCCCAAGTGCAGACAAAGAAACCCGTCAAAGCCACGCGTGAAGTTGCGTTGGTATCCTTTGGGCAATTCGTCCTTTAGGTGCAAATGAATCTTGGCAATAAAGCGTGGCAGGTGAAGCAACCCAAACGCAGGATGCGGGTAGTAAGGCGAAGGTAGGTCGGCGGTATCGTTGGGATCTCTCATGAACGAAATAAGATGCTTTCTTTACTGGCCAGCTTGGTGCAAGCCACAAATCCGATTCCGGCCAAGGCAATGAGCGAAACATAAACCACAGCGACAGGGCCCCATTCCACATTTCCTGAGAAAATGGCCTTACTCGCCAGCGAGATATTCAGAATCGGAACTGCGGCAGTGACATAAGTGAGCTTCACCCAAGGCATCATTCCGAAAATGAGAGGGATAAAGATCAAAGCCATCATTGGAGAAATAATGCTCTGTGCTTCTTTGAAGCTTTTAGCAAAGAAGGAAAGCGTCATTAAAAAGGAGGCGAAGAAAATGGTGAGCGGAAAGAGGAGTGAGAAAAACAAAAGGATATTCAACGGCTGCAACATAGGTCCGATCTGCGAAGAAATATCGCCAATGCGCGACCCCATGGACATCATTGCCAGGCCCATACTAGTCATTGACAAACTGGCCGCGAACAAGCCTGAGCAAACAATCAGCGCCAGCTTCCCTAAAATAATCTGAATCAACGGCGCGGACGAGGTAAGCAACGTCTCCAAGGTTCCTCGCTCTTTCTCCCCTGCCCCCAGATCGATCGCCGGGTACATAGCACCCGTGAAACAAAGAATGATAAAGAGGTAAGGAATGAAACCACCGATCGCTTCGCCAATCTGCTCCTGCTGCGTGGCGGTATCCTGAAAATCCACTTTAACGGGGTTAATAAAATCGAGCGTATAACCCAGGTCCTTGATCCGGGTCTCTCTGACCGACGTTTGATAATCGCGGATCACGTTCATGATGCGATTACGTGATATGCCTCCATTGCCAGTCGACCGGTAGTGAAGTGACAACTCCCCTGCCCCGGTTCCATTCAACTCATCGGCAAAGGATTCGTTAAAAACGATTACGGCATCCAGCCCGTTATTATCGACTTGGTCCTTTGCATCGGTACCAGACGGCAAATCGCTTAATTCAAATCCTTCTTGGTTAGTCAACGAATCAACGAGCGGACTTTCCGGTGCCTGAATCAATCCAATCTTTAGCACTTTCTCCTGCGCCTTCTTAACCTCCTTGATGGCAAAAAAACCAAGACCTCCGAAGATCACCGGAAAGATGACCATGGGAATAACGATCATGGCTATGATCGCCCGACGATCACGCAAGGTATCCAGTCCTTCTTTTTTGAATACAGCCCAGATGATCTTCATGACGCGTCCTCCAGGATCGAGATAAATGCATCTTCCAGCGAATGCTGGCCGAACTGACTCTTAAAATTCTCAAAGCTGTCGTCGTAACACAGCTTGCCGTTGTGAATGACTCCGAGATCGTCACTGAGCAAACTCACCTCTCCCATGATGTGGGTTGAAAAAATCACAGTCTTTCCCGCCTGTTTGCATTCGCGAATCCATTCGATGATCGTTCGGGAGGTAAGCACATCCAGCCCGTTGGTTGGCTCATCAAAGATAATGACCTCCGGATCATGCATGAGGGTCCGGGCAATAGAAACTCGTTGTTTTTGCCCCATCGACAATTTCCCGACACGACGATCGGCAAATTCTCCGATAGCCAAGCGATCGATCAATTGCTCCATGCGCTCTTGACTCACACTGTCTTCGACCTGGTGTAGAGCCGCAAAGTATTTGAGAGTCTCCCAAGGTGTCAGCCGATTGTAAAGACCGGTGGATCCGGTAAGAAATCCCAGCTTGGCTCGGGCGGCCCGAGCGTCTTTGGTCACGTCAACGCCACAGATCTTTACCGTGCCGGTCGTGGGTTGGAGCATACTGGCGACAATCCGCAATGCGGTCGTCTTACCCGCCCCATTGGGGCCAAGAAGCGTATAGATCCTGCCTGGCTGACAAGTGAAGGACACATTGTCTACCGCAGTGAAGGTGGTCTTCGGTGCAGTGCGGTAGACTTTTTGCTTATTCGTCTCAGCCTTTTTAAAGACTTTGGAAATACCTTCTACTTGGATCATTTGGGATGAAGGGAAAGAGGGTTGAGGTAACAAACCAAAATGCAATGAGGAAATTTAGCCATGCTGGTTGATAGAAAAGTTAAAGAAGCTTTTTACTGGATTAGAGCTCAGGCGCTTGTCTTGATAACTAACCATGAAGTTTACCCACTTATTCATAACAAATCTGACTTTTCTTCTCAGCCTCCTTTTTATAAGCGGGTGTGGACCCAGGAAATCTGGAGTCGAACAGGCAGCTGAGGCAGGCATCCTGCTCCTGGGAAATCACGCTGAACCGCAATCCTTGGACCCACAGGTGGCCACCGGAGTCCCTGAAAACCATGTCATTACCTCGATCATGGAAGGCCTGATTGCCTACCACCCTTCTGATGATACCGCGATCGAGCCTGGCTTGGCGGAGCGTTTCGAAACTAACGAGGCCGGCGACGTCTATACTTTCTACCTGCAACCCAATGGTAAATGGTCGAATGGCGACCCCATCACCGCCCACGATTTCATCTATAGCTACCAGCGTATGCTCGACCCGAATCTGGCTGCGCAGTACGTAACGATGCTGTTCGTGGTGAGAAATGCCAAAGAGTATCACGAATCCCTCAGTGTCGAAGATCCTAACCACACCCCAATATCCTGGGATGAAGTGGGATTCAAAGCGATCGATGACAAGACACTGGAGATTAGCTTGATCGCACCGATGCCTTATTTCCCACTGATGCTGAAGCATTACTCCTGGTTTCCCGTCCATCCCCCCACGATCGAAGCGCATGGCGGGAAAACCAGCCGCAATGGACGCTGGTTCCAACTCGGAAACCATGTAGGGAGTGGTCCCTTCCGCCTGAAGAGTTGGGTCACCAATCAAGTACTGGAAGTAGAAAGAAACCCCGAGTATTGGGATGCCGATACAGTCAAACTGAACGGAATTCGCTTTTTCCCCATCGAAAGCACCGATACAGAGAATCGCCTCTTCGAGTCAGACGGCCTACACAAGACGCACGATATACAACTCTCTAAAATTCAGGAATATCAACAAAACTTGCCTGAGAAGGTGAGAACCGATCCCTACCTCGGCTCCTATTTCTACCGCATCAATGTATCGCGCGGGGATGCACTCGCCGATAAACGAGTGCGACGAGCCCTACTCCTTTCCATCGACCGAGAAAGAATAACTGAAAACGTTCTGCGAGGAGGCCAGATTCCCGCCTACCACTATGTGCCCATGGGCATCAGCGGCTACACAAGCAAAACCTATTTTGAATACGACCCCGAAGAAGCGAAGCGTCTACTCGCAGAGGCTGGGTATCCCAATGGTGAAGGATTCCCCGTCTTCGACATCCTCTACAACACCTTTGAGCAACACAAAATCATCGCCGAAACCATTCAGCAAATGTGGAAGACCTCACTCGGAATTGAAGTGGGCATTCACAATCAGGAGTGGAAGGTCTACCTCGATGCTCAATCGAGCCTGGACTACGACATCAGCCGGGCGGGTTGGATCGGTGATTACGTTGACCCTTACACCTTCCTCGAAATGTTCACCACGGGTAATGGTAATAATGATACAGGCTGGTCGAGCGCCCGCTACGACGAGTTAATCGCAACCGCCCCGATGGCTGGAACCGACGAAAAACGATACGCCATGCTCCAGGAAGCGGAAGACCTCCTCATGGATGAATTGCCGATCTTGCCCATCTACATATACACCCGCCCCTACCTGATTCATCCCACTCTGAAAAATTGGAATCCGAAACTGATGGATAATCGGAATATGAAATATATTTGGCTTGAGCCGAGCGGAGAGTAGATAAAGCTACTTATTGGTTCAGAAATCACGCCTGACCACCCACGCTGCTTATCCATCTATGCTAAAGTTTACGCTCATACGATTGCTCCAAGCCATTCCGGTGCTGATCGTAATCATTACGCTGACATTTTTCATGCTTCGCCTGGCCCCGGGAGGTCCCTTCAGCGCTGAACGCAAGATACCAGAGCATATTCTAGCAGCCTTGAACGAGCACTATGGGCTCAACGATCCGCTGCCCGTTCAGTATTGGAACTACATGGTCAAGATTTGCCCGAAGAAGCTGAATATCCCGGCACTGATGAAGTTTGACCTCAAAGAGGGATTGGGAAGCGATCTGGGACCTTCGACTCGCTATGAAGGTCGCACCGTGAACGAGCTGATCGCAGAATCATTTCCGGTATCGTTCCAATTGGGGATGTTTGCCATACTTCTGGCCCTTCTGATCGGGATTCCCGCAGGCACTGTGGCCGCGCTGAATAAAAACACCCTCCTGGATTATTTCCCCATGTCGATGGCTATGGCCGGCATCTGCCTACCCTCCTTTGTCCTCGGGCCTATCTTCGCCCTGGTATTTGGGCTGTGGCTGGAATGGTTTCCGGTAATCGGCTGGAGATCGATCGGTAGTTTTCATTGGATGGATGACATTCCCTACCGGGTATTACCCATTGTGACATTGGGCCTCTACTATGCCGCTGGAATGGCTCGTCTCACCCGAGGAGGGATGCTCGAAGTGCTAAACCAAGATTACATTCGCACCGCGCGAGCGAAAGGCCTGAGCACCTTTATCGTGACAACCAAACATGCCTTGCGTGCAGGACTGATGCCCGTGATTTCATACTTGGGACCCGTCATGGCAGGTGTTCTATCCGGATCTTTTATCATCGAAACCATTTTCCAGATTCCCGGTCTCGGTCGTCATTTTATTAACGCTGCGTTGAATCGGGATTACACGCTGGTTCTCGGAACGGTGCTTTTCTATGCCGTGCTGATCATTATCCTCAATTTAATCGTGGATATCGTGATTGTGCTCATGAACCCGAAACTCAAATTCAATTGATTTGGAGTCGAAACGAATGAGCACGGAAGATTTTAAAATGGGAAAATGGATGGGAAGAAGCTGGAGAGATGAACCACGTGGGTTTTATGAACGTGCTCATTCTCGGGTCTACATGCCGAGTGTACTCTCCTTGATGGCTCAGTCACGCACTGATGTGCGCTCAATCGCTCATCAGTCGTCAACATCGACATCTAGTTCCCGTGCGATCTCCAAATCAACGGAGGGCTCGAAGCTCACAAAACAAATGGGCCCGTATGATTTGAAATTGAAGAGTTCGAAGCTAAAAGGCGTTTTGTTTAAAAAAGTTTTAGTAGGATGAGTAACGACGCAACAGATACGGCATCGCTACCGCTCGAGGAGGAGACCTTTTCCCTATGGGGGGATGCGTGGCATCGTTTGAAGGAGAATCGTTTGGCGTTTTTTGGAATGCTTTTCTTTTCGGTGGTGGGTTTAGTTTGTTTTCTGGCGCCGGTTATTTCGCTTATCACTGGCTTACAATACGATGAGCAAAACCTGCAATTGGGTGCTAGCGCTCCCAGCTGGAGTCACTGGTTGGGCACGGATGATCTTGGACGGGATTTATTTATCCGCATCCTGTATGGAGGTCGTGTTTCCATCGGAGTAGGATTTGCGGCCACCTGTGTATCGATCGCCATTGGTGTTACCTACGGGGCCATCGCCGGCTACCTTGGCAAGAAGACCGATATGGTCATGATGCGTATCGTAGATATCCTCTACTCTCTTCCCTTTCTCATTTTCGTAATTCTGCTCACGGTCTATTTTGGAAGAAACATTATCCTTCTCTTCGTAGCGATTGGTTGCGTCGAATGGTTGACCCTCTCTCGTATCGTTCGAGGCCAGGTGTTGCACCTCAAGGTCCAACAATTTGTCGAAGTAGCACTTACTCTCGGCTCCAAAAAATCGTCCATTATTAAAAAGCACCTCATTCCCAATGTGCTGGGTCCTGTGATCGTTTATTCCACTTTGACGGTGCCCAGTGTAATGCTGCTTGAATCGGCACTCAGTTTCCTGGGCATGGGCGTGCAACCTCCCATGAGCTCATGGGGTTCTTTGATTAAGGATGGCGCAGAGCGCATGGAGATCTATCCCTGGCAACTCATATTCCCGGCCCTTTTATTTTCCATGACCCTCTTTTCGCTTAACTTCTTTGGAGATGGATTGCGCGACGCACTGGATCCCAAAGATAGCAGGCGCTAAATCCTGGCAGACTACCGGATTGCCAGACGGACCCCTTTAAGGCAGACTCCTAGTTTCTTACAGAAATTAATCTTAACCAGAAAGTAACTGTATGGAACTAGAACAACTATTAGTCACACTCGCAATTGGAGCCATTGCCGGCTGGCTCGCCGGTCAACTCATCAAAGGTGGTGGATTCGGAATCATAAAGAATATCATCCTTGGAATTGTCGGAGCTGTGGTTGGCGGCTGGTTGTTTGGCCTGCTTGGAATAAGTATCGGCGGAGCATGGATCGGCCCCATTATCACTGCAACCGTAGGTGCCTTGGTATTGATTTTCGTGGTCGGCCTGGCCACGAAAAAGAAATAACACTTTCCCAGACCATTATGGCCGTATTTGTACTTGCCGACATCGAAGTCCAGGATCCGGAAGGCTATCAGACATATATTAAATTAGTGCCGCCCTTAGTAGCCAAACATGGCGGCGTCTATAGAGCCCGCGGTGGAGAATGCACCGTCAAGGAAGGGTCCTGGCACCCCAGACGAACCGTTCTTCTAGAGTTCCCCGACCGTGCATCTGCTGAAGCGTTTTACGACGATCCAGAATACGCGCCTGTAAAGGACATCCGTCTAAGAACCACGGATACCAACCTTGTAATCTTCGACGGACTTTAGATCTGCAAAAAGAAGTGAAGGGTTTAGCCAATGATCGGCCTTTTACTAAGAATACTATTCAGGGGAGTAGTATTCAAATTTTGGAGAGATAATCAGAAGACTCACGAAGCAAAAAACGACAACATGGCTGATGGCTGGTCTTGGCTTGTTGATTATTCCAGGATCATTGGCCAAGTCTTCTGACTCTGAAAACATGCTAACGGACTTGGAGGACTTTATCATCTATGCCGAGCCGGACGTGATGGATGCTCTCCGCAATCGTCCGTATTCAAAAAAGAACGAGGTCGTTGAAGCCTTTTTCCATGCACTTCCAAGCATCAATAATCAAATTTACGATGAAAACATCGACGCTATGCGGAGCTATCTGCAAAAAGCGAAGCAAGACAAGGACCGTAAGTTAAGCCGACTTTCCGAACTGGCAGGACTATCCTATACGCCAGCTGGTTTGATTGAAGGATACGAAGATCGATTGGATGTGCTAGAAACACTTTTGAAATGGATGGAGCGACAAAAGCCCATCCAATTAAAACGCATCAACGTTTGGAAAGAGTCGGACCTCCGATACCGACTTGCCAGCAAACCGCTCGAGAATGTTCGTATAAACCCAGAGACCGACGCAGTTGAATCCCGCCTGTTCTTTAATTGGAATCTGATATTTCAAAAACGACCCAGAGCTAGAGATCTTCGGTTGGATTTCGAAATGGGAATACAACTTCAAGAGCAGACCGGTTTCTACAACCCAAAGGGCTTTTTGCACCTGAGCGAAATCAATAAACGAGATTTAAAACCATTTGAAGTTACCTACCCGGTCATTCTATCGGAAGAATTACAGAACAATCTGGATGCCGAACTCCCAGCTTACCTCAGTGCCTACCGCACCACGATGGATAGCTTCTATCATATCTTGCGGGAGTATTTCTTCTCTGACCTAGCCGATGTTCACGCTCTCTACATTTTGGCGCGCGGGGAGATCTTTGCGGATGAATGGGGCCAATACCAATCCACTGCCCTGCAACGTGGATTGGCAGCCAATGTAGTCTTTCAAGCTTACGAAGAATCACTGGGAAAAACAGCCGTTCGCGAGCTGCAAAAAAATGATTGGACGACCTGGCACATAAGAAAGATCGGCACCCATTATAACCCTATTATTTGGAATGAGGAATCACCCCCTGCCATTGGATTCGGGAAATATAAAGATTCGCTGAATCTAAGAAACATATACTGGTCCACTTTAATGGTTCAATTTCTGGCAGATCGATACGGAGACCGTTTCGTATTTAGCATGTGCGAAGAAATCAAAAAGAGTACCGGCAAGTCTCCACCCAACGATTCTTTGATTTTCAAACGGGTAACTGGAGACGAACTGGAACCCACCCTTCAGGAATTCGTAGACCTGCATTCAAAGGGCTAAAGCAATCTGATACTGCAGCAACAATCTGCTTTCCAAGATCAACGCTCTTCTCATAGGCTATGGCCGATAGTAACTGCATGGACTTTTCCACGCATTGAGCACTTTGAATACAGGAATACTGCATGAGCAATAGAATCGAGATCGGTGGACTAAAAATTGGAAAAGAGCTATACGGGCTTGTTGAAAATGAGATTGCTCCTGGGACCGGAGTCGAACCGGAAGCATTTTGGAAATCGTTGGATGAGATCGTACAGGAGCTCCTTCCAATCAACCTTTCACTGCTTGAAAAACGAGACGCCCTTCAAACACAAATCGATCAGTGGCACGCTGACCATCCAGACGCGACTTTCCCGAACGAAGAGTACAAATCCTTCTTGGCGTCAATTGACTATCTACTTCCAGAAGGAGATGACTTTCAGATCGAAACCACAAACGTGGATGCAGAAATCTCCAGAATACCTGGGCCGCAACTGGTAGTTCCAGTAAACAACGCTCGCTATGCCTTGAACGCGACCAATGCCCGTTGGGGAAGTTTGTATGATGCACTTTATGGAACCAATGTGATTCCACATACCAATGGCTTGGAAACAACCGCCGGGTACAATCCCGCAAGAGGTTCAGCAGTCATTGCAGAAAGCTGCAAGATTCTCGACCAAAACTTCCCCCTGGCGGAGGGCATTTGGAATTCAGTCACCAAGATAGCTCTTACTAAGGATGGCTCAGAAAAATCGCTGTCGCTTGAAACTAATGGTGCGAACACCACTTTAGCCGACAGCACTCAATTTGCGGGCTTGAACTGCGAGGGAGACCAACTGACGGAGCTTTGCCTTATTCACAATAGCTTACATGTAATCCTTCAAATAGATCGCGAGCACCCGATCGGAAAAGCCAGTTCGGCTGGTATCAAAGACGTCATTCTAGAATCAGCGATTACAACCATCCAAGACTTCGAAGACTCCGTCAGCGCCGTAGATGCTGAAGATAAGGTTGAAGTCTATAGAAATTGGACCGGGCTAATGAAGGGAACTCTCAACGCAGAGTTTAGTAAGGGCGAAAAGGTCGTTCAACGAACTATGAACCCAGACCGTGAGTTTACCACGCCGTCCGGAGACGCATTGGTCCTGAAAGGTCGCAGCCTTCTTCTCGCAAGAAATGTGGGTATCCACATGTTTACCAACGCAGTGATGCTGGGCGACGGTTCAGAAATCCCTGAAGGAATTCTGGATGCAATGGTCTCAAGCTTGGCGACGATGCATGACATCAAGGGCCTGGGGAAAAACGTTAACAGTCAAGAAGGCAGTTTTTATGTAGTTAAACCCAAACAACACGGCCCGGAAGAAGTCGCATTCACAGCCACCCTCTTTAGCCGCGTTGAAGATGCCCTAGGACTCGAACGCAACTCGATCAAGATGGGTATCATGGACGAAGAGCGGCGCACTAGCATCAACTTGAAGGCCTGTATCCGTGAAGCCAAAGAGCGTATCGTTTTCATAAACACGGGTTTCCTCGACCGAACTGGAGATGAGATCCACACGAGTATGAACTCAGGCCTCATGCTTCCTAAAATGGAGATCAAGAGTACTCCTTGGATATTGGCCTACGAAGACTGGAATGTGGACCTTGGCCTCGAGACGGGTCTTCAAGGAAAAGCTCAAATTGGAAAAGGTATGTGGACCGCGCCCGATGACCTAAAAACGATGATGGATACCAAACAGGCTCATCCTGAAGCGGGAGCAAATACCGCTTGGGTCCCCTCGCCCACCGCAGCCACCCTCCATGCATTGCACTACCACTCTGTAAACGTTTTCGAAACTCAAGATAAGTTGGCCTCTCGACCACGAGCGAGCTTAGACGACTTATTGACCCCACCTCTACTCGATCGCCAGCTGAGCTCAGAAGAAATCCAGAGTGATTTGGACAATAACGCACAAGGAATCCTGGGCTATGTCGTTCGCTGGATAGATCAGGGTGTGGGTTGCTCTAAAGTTCCAGACATCCACAATATTGGGCTTATGGAAGATCGGGCAACTTTGCGGATATCCAGCCAACACATAGCCAATTGGCTTCACCACGACTTTGTCAAAAAAGAGCAAGTAATGGAAACATTTCAGAGAATGGCCGGTGTCGTTGATCAGCAGAACGAAGGTGACTCCGCCTACCTCGCTATGGCAGGTAACTTCGATGACAGCATTGCATTCCAAGCCGCCTTGGATCTGGTGTTTACAGGCGTAAGCGAGGCCAACGGGTATACCGAACCCGTGCTTCATCGTCGACGGAGGGAGGCAAAAGCGTTAAACGGACGCTAAAGATGACTGAAGTGACATACGAACTTTTGCGAAAAGCCTCCATCTTCTGCAATTTAGTGCCTCATTTTTAATAATTTTCCAAAAAGAACACTCGGAGCTTTTCACAAGTGAATTCAGAAACCCTAACCTCGATTGAACCGACCAAGGAAGCAAACGACGATTTGACTCCTGCTTGGCTTTCAGTCCGAACAGAAGGATCGTTTCCACCTCTCCTTTTGATAGCTCCGTGCTTTGGTGGAGGCTGCTATTTCAGTGACCTAAAAGACTTGTTGGATCCTGACCAACCGATCTACATCGTCGAGCCCATCACAGATTCAGATAATAGTAGTTATTCTTCTGTTGAAGATCTAACGACTCAGATCGTGGATCTAGTGGAATCTAATTTGGGAGATTCGCCCATCAGATTGTGTGGATTTTCGTTTGGAGGAAATTTGGCCTGGGACCTTGCTAAACAACTTAAAAGTAGAGGGAGAGAAGTTGAGATTCTAATTCTTCTCGATTCATACGGTGAATCAATTTCTGAACAAGCAAATGCAAAAACCCCTTCTGCCCCGACCATTAGTCGCAAGTCAGAAACCGATTGCACTAAATTCTTCTCTGATCGTCTATCTAAGCTTCCTTTCAACAATCAGAAGAACCTTGGAAAACCCAGGCGGTCATTCAACAAGGTCCCAAAGATAGAAGACGGAATCCGAACACTATTTAAAGATTACCAGTACGAGACTCTGGATTTAGATGTCTACGTTTTCTGCCCTTTAGATGGGAATGCAATCAGGAACACCAGTGATCCTTGCCTAGGATGGAGTCGTCTAGTAACTGGAAAACTTTGTATTATTCCCGCATCTGGAACTCATCATAATTTTGCAGACAAACCAGTTGGCCGGAACCTTGCACGATCGATAAATTGCATTCTCAAGATGTAGCTTAGCCCTCTAGCTTAAGCAAACTGGGATCGCTATCGAGACTGGAGCCGTATTTTATCGAGCCCTGACTTTCTGCAAGAATCCATAATATAAGTAAGATTCTTCAACAGCGTGTCTTCGTCAGCTCGGATTAGAACCGTAATGTCATCCGCTACAGGTTTGAGTTGTCGCAGAGCTGGTTCCAACTGCTCCTTCTCCATGGATGTTCCGTTTACAAGAAAATGCCCATCCTGAGCGATCTCGATGATAATGTTTTTATCGAACTTGTTCTTACCAGCCGTTTCGATTTTCGGCATGGTCAGGTTCAAGGTTGTCACATTCTTAAACTGCATTGTCATCAGGAAAAAGAAGATCAATACAATCAACACATCGACCAATGGGACGATATTGATGACAACCTTGCGGGATTTCCTGGTGAGTGTAGCGGGCATCGTAGACTAAAGAACCGTTTGGTCCATGCTCTCACGAGCATGGCTACATTGTAGCGACGGTCGTGAGACCGTTGATTGCCTGATTAAAGTGTTTCCTACCATTCGCTAAAAACTCCCAGACTAGAGTTTGGAGTTTGGCTGACTCAGCGTATGTAGCCGCTCGATCATCGCATCCAACTGAACCGTATAAGTATCGATACGTCGCTGAAAGATATTGTAGGCCACCAGGCTGGGAATCGCCACGCTGAGTCCGATCATCGTTGTGGTCAGTGCAAGTGCTACTCCGCCAATAAAGGCTGTTTGATCCGGAATTCCGGTTTCAAAGGAAGTGTTGGCAAATACTTGAACCAGACCTGTAACCGTTCCGAGGAGCCCAAGCAGAGGAGCCGCACCCGTGACAATTTCTAGAATGACTAAGCCCCGTTCCATACGATTCACTTCGAGGTTCGTGAAAGCTCTGATCTTATCCGGCTCCTGTGAGCGATGGTTAAAGAAATCCAATATCCTGCTTAGAACTGATTCCTTTTCATGCGGATCATCAATTTGCCCGGCTATGACTTTGTCGACCAAAGCTTTTGGCAGAATGTTCTCTATGCGAAGTGTAATTCCCCGCTCAAAAATCACAAATATGCCAAGAATAGAACATAGACCGAGAGGATAAATAAAGACGCCGGAGCCTTCGATAATTTGAATCATAAGGTATAGAAAATAAGGAACTTGTTTATTAGATACTGCTTAAACGTAAGGAAGTTTCTTAGCAGTGGCATTAATTTGCTCATCGCCTTCAAGTAACTCAGCAATGGGATCCCACTTGCCTTCCACCAAACTATCGCGGGCAGACTCACGGATGAAGCAAGTGACTTCCTGATCACCAAAGCGAATCCGTTGGTTTTCAACGTCGATGGTGACGACCGTGGTAGGATCTGCCTCAACGGCAGCGGCAATGCTTTGGATGTCTTCTTTGGTAGCTACCGCAAGAGGTAATCCCAAGGTGGTGCTGTTACCAAAAAAGATCTCAGCAAATCCTTCTGCAATCACACCAGAGAAGCCAGCCTTGGCAATCGCCTGAGGTGCATGCTCTCGAGAACTGCCACAACCAAAATTGTTTCCACTAAGCAGAATTGAAGCTCCGGCGAAGCGCTGTTCATTAAGCGGATGCTCCTTATTCGATCCATCTTCGTTCTTTCGAACATCGTAGAACATAAACTCACCAAGCCCATCAAAGGTAATGCACTTCATGAACCGTGCAGGTATGATGCGGTCAGTATCGATATCGTTGCCGGGGACAGAAACAGCCGTCCCGGACACTTGAGTAATTTTTTCTAAAGCCATGGAAATAAATTTTGAGTGATTTACACAGATGCAGTTTCTGACACGCCGAACACTTCCCGAACATCGGAAACTTTCCCGGTGATGGCCGCAGCTGCAACCATGAGAGGACTCATCAACAAAGTCCTACCAGTGGGACTACCCTGGCGGCCTTTAAAGTTACGATTACTTGAGCTGGCGCAAATCTGATCGCCGACCAACTTGTCGGGATTCATGGCCAGACACATAGAACAACCCGCGGCTCGCCACTCGAAGCCTGCAGAGATGAAGATCTTATCCAGACCCTTTTCCTCGGCAATAGAAGCTACGACTTGAGAACCAGGAACCACGATGGCCTGAACACCATCGGCGACTAGTCTACCCTCAATGTGTTTGGCTACTTCTTCAAAATCGCTTAAACGACCGTTGGTGCAGGAACCGATGAACGCGACATCGATACTAATACCTTTAATCGGAGCCCCTCCTTCAAATTGCATAAACTCCAGTGCTTCTTCAATCCCGGCTACCTGATCTTCTGGAACTGAATCGGGAGAAGGTATGTTCTCATCGATTGAAATTCCCTGCCCTGGGTTGATCCCCCAAGTTACGGTGGGAGCAATGTCTGCTGCGTTGATCTCGACAACGTCGTCATAATCACAATCCGTATCGGAAGCGTATGACTTCCAAGTCTCTACTGCGGCATCCCAGGCTTCACCTTCAGGAGAATAGGGGCGACCTTTCAAATAGGCGAAAGTAGTTTCGTCAGGATTAACATATCCGCAACGAGCTCCTCCTTCGATGGACATGTTACACACAGTCATCCGTTCCTCCATAGTCATGGAGTCAAAGACTTCGCCTCCATATTCGTAGGCGAATCCTGTTCCACCATTCACACCCAGCATACGGATGATATGAAGGGCTACGTCCTTTGCATAAACTCCAGGGCTCAATTGGCCATTCACATTAATGCGACGGACCATGAGTTTACTCATGGCCATGGTCTGCGTGGCCAAAATGTTACGGACCTGGCTGGTTCCGACTCCAAAAGCAATGGCTCCGAACGCTCCATGCGTGGAAGTGTGAGAGTCACCACAGGCAATCGTCGTGCCTGGCTGGGTAATCCCCTGCTCAGGGCCCACGATGTGCACGACCCCTTGTTTCCCAGAATCTAAATCAAAAAATGTGATATCGCTCTCAGCACAATTTTTGCGGAGCTCTTTGATCATAGCATCAGCCAAAGCATCGGAGAATGGCTCGACGGTCTCGTTGGTAGGGACAATGTGATCCACCGTTGCAAATGTGCGATCAGGGAACTTCACACCGAGCCCCATCTCGCGAAGCATACCAAATGCTTGCGGACTGGTGACCTCGTGAATGAGGTGCGTTCCTATGAACAACTGGGTCTCTCCGCTAGACAATGTGCGAACGGTGTGAGCATTCCAAACTTTCTCAAATAGACTCTTAGCCATGGGTCAAACGTGTGATTATTTTCGAAACCGCGAGATTAAGAGCAAAAGCATCTGACAGAGCAACCAATTTTAGAACCCCGTTGGAATAAAGCTACCCGTGGAAAAAAATGAGGATTTTTGATTGCATATGGGGGCCCAGATTTAGACTTCAGGCATGCACTATCGATCATTTGGAAGGGAACGAATCGAAATCTCTGAAGTAGGACTGGGTTGCTGGCAGATTGGCGGCAATTGGGCAGAAGTCGAAGAATCGACCGCCCGGGATATCCTTAGGACGTCACTCGACAGAGGGATTAACTTGCTAGACACAGCCGATGTCTACGGCGCCGGTCGTAGTGAATCAATCATCGGTGACTATCTGGGAGGAAAAACAGACGACCTTTTCATTGCCACCAAAGTAGGTCGAGGCGAAGGCATCTACCCGGACAACTACACAGCAGATACGATTCGCCCTCGCATCGAGGATTCTCTGCGCCGGCTAAAAGTCGAAGCTCTGGACCTTGTGCAAACTCACTGCATTCCACTTGAGGCTATGGAGGAAGGGTCCACTTATCAGGTCCTACGCGATTTGCAGCGGGAAGGAAAAATCATTCGATTTGGTGCCAGCGTGGAAACGATGGAGGAAGCCAATTGGGCCATAGACAACATTCCCGACCTCTATTCCCTGCAGATTATTTTCAACGTCTTTCGACAGAAACCCATCTCGGATCTCTTCGATCAGGCCAAAGCCAAGCAAGTCGGAATTCTAGCCCGTGTGCCGCTAGCGAGTGGACTGCTGACCGGGAAGTTCACCCCAGAGTCAACCTTCGGGGAAGGCGATCATCGGACTTTCAATAAGGATGGAGAAGCCTTCAATGTAGGTGAAACGTTTGCCGGTCTCCCTTTCCTCAAAGGAGTTGAAATGGCAAACGCACTCAAAGCGATGAAAGAGCCTTCCATGCCCATGGCTCAATGGGCTCTCCGCTGGATTCTCGATTTCGATGCTGTCTCCACCGTTATTCCTGGCGCATCCAAAGTCAGTCAGATCGAAAGCAATGCAGCCGCCTCTTCTCTCGAATCACTAAGCGAAGAAACCCATCAGGAACTTCGGGAATTCTACGAGAACTCGATCAAGGACCACATCCGCGGCCCCTATTGAATACGCGTAGGGCCCGATGCTCGCATCGACGCCTTGTTCAAAAAGCAAAAATGCTTAGGCCTACTAACCGACGCCCTCGGCGAGGACGTCCTACCTTTAATACAAGATTGAGTATACCGAAATCAACAGATCTGAGGATTACTTCTTCTGCTTCTTGCCCCAGGAATCACGAAGGCCGACGGTACGATTAAATACCGTCGTTTCCTCCGAGCTATCGGGGTCGATGCTGAAGTAGCCTTTGCGCTCAAACTGAATAGGATCTCCAAGTTGAGCGTTCTTGAGTTCAGGTTCACCGTAGGCAGTGATCACATTCAAAGAGTCAGGGTTTATGTTTTGGATAAAATCCCCACCTTCTTCAGGATCCTCGTTGAGGAAAAGGTGGTCATACAAACGAACTTCTAAAGGCACGTTCTCGGTAGCACTCACAAAGTGAATCGTTCCCTTTACCTTTCGCCCATCCTCCGTGTTGGCGCCTCGAGATTCCGGATCGAATTCGGCCAGTATCTCTATGATATTACCCTCATCATCCTTAATGATCTCGGTAGCGGTAATATAACAGGCATAGCGCAAGCGCACTTCGCGCCCCACCGTTAAGCGAAAATACTTTCGCGGCGCCTCTTCCATAAAGTCATCTCGCTCAATGTATATCTCGCGAGTGAGAGGTACCTTACGTTTCCCAAAAGATTCATCTCCAGGATGATTGGGTCCTTCGTACCACTCAACTTCGCCTTCAGGGAAATTGGTGATGGTAACCTTCAATGGATCGAGGACAGCCATTCGGCGGGCCGCTTTCACTTCCAGGTCCTGACGCAGACAAAACTCCAATAGAGAAATATCAATGAGTTGGCTTTGCTTGGTCACACCAGCTCGATTGGCAAACTCATGGATAGCCTCAGAGGTATACCCTCTTCTTCTGAACCCACTCAAAGTAGGCATCCGGGGATCATCCCATCCATTTACAAATCCCTCCTCTACCAAGCGGAGCAACTTGCGTTTACTCATTACCGTGTGAGTCAGATTGAGACGAGAGAACTCGATTTGTCGTGGCTGACTGGGTACAGGTAGATTTTCAATAAACCAGTTATAGAGGGGACGATGGTTTTCGAACTCAAGGGAACAGAGGCTGTGAGTAATTCCCTCGATCGCATCCCCCTGGCCGTGTGCAAAATCATACATTGGATAAATACACCAAGCATCACCGGTCCGGTAATGATTATGATGCAGAATCCGGTAAAGGACAGGATCGCGCATATTCAGGTTCGGATGCGCCATATCGATTTTCGCACGAAGCACTTTGGCTCCATCCTCCAAGTCACCGCTCTTCATTTGTTCGAAGAGTTCCAGATTCTCCTCCGCACTGCGGTTGCGGTAAGGACTCTCTTTACCAGGCTCAGTTAAATTACCTCGGTAATCCTTCATCTCTTCCAAGGTCAAGTCGTCTACATACGCCTTGCCTTCCTTGATGAGAACGAGCGCCCAATCGTAGAGCTGCTGATAGTAATCGGAGGCAAAGAACAAGTTGTCGCCCCACTCCACGCCCAACCACTTCAAGTCTGCGATGATCGCATCCACGTAGGACATGTCTTCCTTGCTAGGATTGGTGTCGTCCATCCGCAGGTGAAATCGTCCCTGATAATCCTGGGCAATCGAATAATTAGTCAGGATGGCCTTGGAATGACCGATATGAAGATACCCATTGGGTTCTGGAGGAAAACGCGTGACAATCTTCTCGTGTTTGCCAGCAACCAGTTCCTCGTCGATGATATCTCGGATAAAGTTAGTAGGTTTGGATTCTTCCTCGCTCATATAAAAAGTTGGGATAGTGAGTTTTTATTTTGGCAGGTCAATGTTCAGAAATCTGTCAAACAGATGAAACAAATCAGTATTGGCTGTTGTTAATGTCTCATACAATGCAAACCGAACTCACATTATGAAGATGCTTATTCGCAATAGCCTACTGTTCTTAGCTCCACTGTTTCTTGCATTTGGTTGCAATACAACGTCTACGATTCAAAGCGTGGCCCGAGATGGTGAAGATTTTTCTCAATTTTCCACCTATGCCTTCATCAATAAAAACCGTGCCAGGACAGTACCGGGTGTAAATCCGGCCGAACTCATGTGGATCCCACCCATCGTGAAGGAGAAGCTACAGGCATTGGGTTACCGCGAAGTTCCGGAAGCAGAGGCAGATATGTTCATCTCCATCGAAACCGAGGTGACTGGTGGTCGCGAGAAAGGCGGATTTTCGATTGGTATTGGAGGAGGAAGTTACAGCCGATCCGGAGGAAGTAGTGTCGGAGTCAGCTCTGGACCCATCGGAGCCGGCTACATAGAACAAAGTACACTTTCCATTCGCGTCACTGAGCCCGAAAAAGAAGAGCTTCTCTGGGTTGGATGGATCGACAAACTGGAAAACGACAAATTCAACCAGCAAGAGTTTACCAGCAAAGTTCGCGAAATTATGGACCAGTTTCCGGCCCAATAGCCGTTAGGCCTGATAGCGAGCCGGGAACGCTTCCATTCGCGACAAGACCAAGTCTCTACCCATAACCTCGAGCATTGGAATTAGGTCCGGGCCACCACTGGTGCCTGAAACGGAGTAGCGGGTCACTGGAAACCAAGCGAAGGGCTTTTCTTGCCCCTGGCTGGCAGCTAGATCTGTGAAGGCTTTGTTAAGGGAATCAACGTCCCAGGTTTCCACAGCCGCTAAAGCAGCTTGAACTTCCTTCAATCGCTCCAAGGGCTCGCCTTTCTTGAAAAGCCGCTCGCCTGCCTTTGGGTCAAAGATGAATGCATCGTCAAAGAAGTAGGCGACGAAATCTGGCAACTCTGCCATCGACCGAGTCTTTTCCTGACACAGCTTCAGAACGGCGTCGATATAGGAACCGTCTTCAGTTGCTACCCCAGCTTCCTGAAGCACAGGGATTGCCATCTCTCGAAAAGAGTCCATGGGCAAGCGACGAATTTGCTCGGTGTTGATATGAGCCAATTTCTTTTCATCGAAGCGGGCGTTGCCTTTTTGAATGCCTGAGAGATCGAATTTCTCAACCAGTTCATCCAAGGAAAATAGTTCCTGGTCGTCTTTGGCATTCCAGCCAAGCAAGGCCAGAAAGTTGACTAGACCATGCGGCAGGAAATGTCGTTTTTCGTAATCTTCAACATGTACGCCATCGCCCCGTTTACTCATTTTACCAGGACCCGAGCTATTCAGGATCATTGGAATGTGGGCAAAGTGCGGCAAGGGTGCGCCAAACGCCTTAAACAACTCACAGTGCTTGGTCGTATTGGACAGGTGGTCTTCTCCCCGGATCACATGCGTGATCCCCATGGTGATATCATCGACTACATTCACCAAATGGAATACGGGCTCTCCATTGGAACGAACAATTACAAAGTCGCGCTCTTCTGCTCGAACTACCTTTCCTCGAATGGCATCGTCGATCTCCTGAGGCTCGGTTCGAACTTTTTCAATCTCCGCCTTATGGTATTCGTCGTATTCCGTGTAGCGCTCTCCCTCTAACTTAAAAAACACCGCGCCGTCCTTTTCGTAAGCTCGGCCCGCAACAAAGAGTTTTTGAATATACTCTTTATAGAGCTCGCCACGCTGGCTTTGGAAATAAGGGCCAAAATCCCCACCGACTTCCGGACCTTCATCCCAATCGAGGCCTAGCCAACGCATGCCGGACAACAACACTTCGAGGGCTTCATCGGTATTGCGCTCATGGTCTGTGTCTTCAACTCGAAGCACAAATGTTCCACCTGTATGGCGCGCGTATAGCCAATTGAATAAGGCGGTGCGCGCACTACCAATATGAAAAGTACCAGTGGGACTGGGTGCAAATCGAACTCGAACCTGAGACATAACAGACAGTGGATTATATGGCTTTGAAAAAGGCCAAGCAGTCACTTGTGCCAGGGTTCCAAAGTCAACGCCTATCTGTAAAGGGATTTGACATTGGCTGCCCGCCCTAAACCCTCAGCCAAATATGGCCTACACCGGAGAAACGATAGATGTGGATGCCACTTTGCAGCGTCTCAATAAGGCAGCAAGCGAACGAGGCTTTGATTGTTTTTCCTTGGTCGAACAAGACGGCACCGTGGTGCCCTACTTTACTCGAGCTGCCAAAACTGAATCAGCACCAAGGATCTATCTTTTAGCAGGAATGCACGGCGACGAACCAGCGAGTCCATTGTCAGTCCTCGATCTTTTAGAAAATGACCTGCTG
The DNA here is from genome assembly GCA_938075565.1 of uncultured Opitutales bacterium. Taxonomy (GTDB): domain Bacteria; phylum Verrucomicrobiota; class Verrucomicrobiia; order Opitutales; family UBA2995; genus UBA2995. Next base: position 24,884 of record CALJGU010000045.1, read on the forward strand.
GGTATGGGTGTTGATTGGACTATTTTCCCCATGCTGAACCCGGCCGGTTTCAGAATAAACCAGCGCGAGAACCACCAGGGTGTTGATCTCAACCGCGAATACAAAGCACCGACAACGAAAGAGGTTAAGGCCCATGTAGAAGTCATTGAGCAATCGGAGCCCTGGGACCTGGCATTGATAATCCATGAAGATTGGGAATCGGAAGGCTACTACCTTTATGATCTTCCGACGGAGTTAACCGATGGCTGGGCACCCAGGATAATTGAAGCGGTGAGTCGCGTTTGCCCGATTGATCTTAGCGATAGTATTGATGAAATGTCAGCCAAGGGTGGAATTATTGCCCCACGACTGGAGGACATCGATACGGAGCCCAAACTGATGGGTCACTGGCCCGAACCCATTTTTATGCATGCAGAAGGTAAGATCCGGGGCACTTACACTTTCGAATCTCCTTCAAGCTTCGACTTCACTACGCGGATTCAAGCTCACAATGCAGCGATTTTGGCATCCGTAGAGCTGCTACTCGGTTCCAAACGGTAACTTTTTTCGATATTTTCGGATAAATCACTGAAGCCAGAAACAAATGGCCGGTTTAGTGCGTTATATACATATACAGAGGGAAATTCATTTCTCTTTGAACGTTCTTTGCAGTTTGGGACTCTAAACCCTTACCTATAAGTTCATACTCTAACGCATTCATATGAGAAACCTGATCGTCTCAGTCCTCCTAGGCGTCCTGTTATTTGGGGCGGGCTGTTCGACGACGCCCAGTGAACAGGCTTATCAGAACCCAGAACCTCGACTGGTGCCTGGAGAGGAAGCGTCTGCAGAACGAAAAAGCCTGGTATTTCCCACGGCACTCGCAGGTATTCCCTTTCGCAATTTGGAAGTGTATGAAGCCGAACACCCAGGATACGGAGTTGGTTACTTGTATGAGAACGAAGATACCCAACTGGATATTTCCGTCTACGACGGTGGCATGGATGAGATTGTTGAAGGAATTTATTCCGAGAATGTCCATCTGCAGTTTGAAGAAGCCAAAAAACAAATCGTGGCTGTGGAACGACAAGGCTTCTACAAGATCATCAGCGTAGTGACCGATGATTGGATCCATGTAGGGGGACAACCTTTCCTTTATTTCAACTATACCTTCGAAAACGGATTGGATACGAAATCGTCCTATCTCATGCTCACTGGTTACGATGGCAATTTTCTGAAAGTACGTCTGACCACTGATTCCAAATTGGATACCCAAGTATTCGACGCTTTTATGGATGACTTCGGCCGATTGATATCCGGACCCGGTGCATCGTAGAGAAACGAGTCTTCCTCTTCCTCTTCCTCTTCCTCTTCCTCTTCCTCTTCCTCTTCCTCTTCCTCTGTGTTTCTAAACACCTCACTGAGCAATCAAGTGTTCAGAAAAAATGGATACCCTTGAAGCCGATTTGCAAGCAAATGCCCCTACCAGAAACCAGCAAAACACGAGTTTGAGAATTCCTCTCCTACTCTTCGCCTTCCCACTTAAACCACAAGGTGGTCAAACCGGGAATCGTCAATTCGACCGAAGCAGGTTGATCGTGGAAGGGATGATCTTGAGTAAATACTTCTCCGAAGTTTCCGACACCTGTGCCGCCATACTCGCCCGCATTGGTATTGAGGACTTCTTTCCATTTTCCTTTGAAAGGCATACCTACGCGATACTGGGATCGAGGAACCGGAGTGAAGTGGCAAACCACCACCAAGGTGTCGGCTTTGTTATGCCCCCTACGAATGAATGAAAGAATTCCGCTTTCGGTATCATTGCAGTCAATCCATTGAAATCCTTCAGAGGAGTTATCTCTTTCGAAAAGTGCTTTGTTGCCTGTATAGAGATGATTCAAATCACCTATCATTTTACGAATACCTTCATGGTCCTTGTACTGGCACAAATGCCAATCCAGCGATCCATCATAGCGCCACTCCGATGATTGCCCAAATTCTGTTCCCATGAAGAGGCACTTCTTACCGGGATAAGCCCACATATATGCATAGAGAGAACGAAGGGTCTGAGATTTCTCAGTAATCGAAGCTCCTGCCATCTTCTGAATCATGGAGCCCTTACCATGCACAACTTCATCGTGCGAAAATACCGACACAAAATCCTCAGAGAACTGGTAAAGCATTCCAAAGGTCAGGTTATCGTGATGCCACTTGCGGTAGAGTGCATCTTTACCGAAGTAGAGTAAGGTGTCGTGCATCCAACCCATGTTCCATTTGAAGTCGAAGCCCAGACCACCCTCTTCCGGTGCTTTGGTTACTCCTCCAAAGGAAGTGGATTCTTCGGCTATCATCAAACTTCCGGGAAATTCCTGATGAACTACTGAATTCACTTTCCGCAGAAAGTGGATGGCTTCGATATTTTCGCGCCCACCGTGTTCGTTCGGTACCCACTCTCCTTCTTCGCGTGAGTAATCCAGGTAAAGCATAGAAGCCACAGCATCTACCCGCAGACCATCGATGTGGTAACGTTCAAACCACAGCAAGGCGCTACCGATCAAGAACTGGACGACCTCATTCCGACCATAGTTGAAGATCAAGGTACCCCAATCCTTGTGATGCCCTTGTCGTGGATCTGCATGCTCATACAGGTGAGTGCCATCGAATTCCGCCAAGGCAAATGCATCTTTGGGAAAGTGAGCTGGAACCCAGTCCATGATAACCCCGATTCCTTTTTCGTGCAGGACATCCACCAACTCGCGAAACTCGTCCGGGTGTCCGTAACGATGAGTGGGCGCAAAAAATCCAGTCACCTGGTAGCCCCAGGATCCTGTAAAGGGGTGTTCTGCCAAAGGCATAAACTCGATGTGAGTAAATCCCATTTCCTTGGCATAGTCTCCCAGTTGCTCGCCCATCTCGCGATAACTCAGTGGGCGCCCCCCATCTTCAATTACTTTCTTCCAAGAGCCGAGGTGAACTTCATAAATCGAGATGGGTTCGACCGCAGCTCCTTCCGACTTAGAGCGTTTCTCAATCCACGCGTCGTCTTTCCACTTATATTGGTCCAGATCGTAAAGAACGGTACTGTTGTGCGGTGGTGGCTCAAAATAGACACCGTAAGGGTCGGTCTTCAGGAGCAGGTGCTCTTCCTGAGAAACAATCTCGTATTTGTATTTGGTCCCTGCTTCGAGGCCTGGAATGAAAATCTCCCAGACTCCAGAAGAGCCCATACTGCGCATGGAATGAAAACGACCATCCCAGTGATTGAAATCTCCGACCACAGAAACGCGTCGTGCATTGGGTGCCCAGACAGCAAAGCTGGCACCCTTGACTCCATCGATCTCACGAAGGTGTCCGCCCATTTTATCGTGGATCTTGAGGTCGTTGCCTTCAGAAAACAAATAAAGATCCTGGTCACCTAGAGTCGGAAGGAACGAGTAAGGATCATAAAATTGCCGTACCTCGCCATTGGCATAAGTAACTCGCACACGATACTTGAACGGCTTCTTCAGGCTGGGGATAAATCCTTCGAAGAATCCCGCCTCATCCAGTTGCTTCAGCGGAAACCGCTTTTCGGTGGTTTTTTGGATGCGAACCACATCACAGGTGACAGCATCGCGCACAAAGGTTCTGGCGACTAATCCGGTCTTTCCATCCAGTTCACATGGATGCAGTCCCAAGTAGGTATGAGGGTGGCTATTACGGCCGGACAATAAGGAGTCGAGCTCCTCTTTTGAAATGATCACGCTGGATTCCTTTTCAGAGAGTTAATTTACCAAAAGCGCCACCGAAAAAAAGATTTGGTGCACATCTGTCGACTTAAATAAGAAGATATTTTTCAACAGACACAAGCCAGGACAAGAAACCTAAAGCGGAGTTTGAGGTCGCAGCCAGAGAGAAGGTGCTATTCGTCGAAATATGTCTTGTGCCTAAACCACCCAATCCTAAATGTCTCCCATCGTGCGTCTAAAATCCTTTTTCGCCCAAACTTTCTGTCTGCTACTGATCCCGGTTTTTCCACTCTTCGCGCAAGAGTTCCAACTGGAGTCGGACCAGCCAATTGAGTTCGACGAAGCCAACAAAAAGATGATCGCTACCGGTGAAGCTTCACTCACCTATGGCGACCTCATTTTGCGGGCTAATCGTATTGAGTACGATCAAGAGTCAGGCCTCGCCGACGCGATTGGAAATATTCGTATCAGTCAGGAGGGATACCGCTTTTTAGCCGAGCGCTTGAAAGTCAATATTCAGACTCAGGAAGTCGAAGCCTTTGATGTGCGCTTTGGATCTCCCCCGATCTATGCCGAAGCCTCCACTGCTACCGGATCCAACACCCGAATCGAGCTTCACGATGCAAAAGTTTACTACCGGGAGCCCGATCAATTTACGCCCACCATGTCGATCGATAAGTTTGTGGTCGAGGATGGTGAGATTGTGGACAGCGAGAAAGTGCTATTCGAAGTCCTTGGGCTACCGATATGGTATCTACCCAGCCTAAAAATCCCCACCGATGTAGAACCCTTTCGCGTAAGAGCAAAACTCGGAACACGGGGTAACCTCGGCGTTTTTGCCCAGACTCAAATCCTCTTTCCTCTGAATGAAACCTGGTTCGCGGGTGGCAATCTGGACGTCTACACCGATCGCGGAATCCTTATTGGTCCCGCATTCCGATATTTGGCGGAAACGGAAAACAGTAGCTCTGACTTTTACACATCTACCGGATGGATCCACGATAGCGGAGACCGAGGAGTGGATATATTTGGGGAGTCCGTCCCCAAAGATCGTTATTTCGTAGAAGGCTTTTTGCAGAACACCTGGGGCGGCAATCACCAATTCAACGGAGTCTACCACATCTACAGTGATCCTGAAATCCAACGAGATCTCCACTTCGATGATTTCAACCACAACCAACAACCAGACAACTTCCTCGAATATCAATACCAAGAACAGGACTGGTCGTTGAGTGCATTCGTCCGAGCTGATCTGAATGACTTTTTCTCCAGCGATTACTTTCCCTTTGTAGATCAAGCGTCTACCCGAGCATTTGTGTTTGAGGAAAAACTCCCTGAGGTTCGGTTTGATCTCCACCCTCAGCATCTTGGCGGAGGCTTCTATCACGAGTTCTCTGCCAGCGCGGCTCAGAACGGTCATAGTTTCTACCTGACCGATGACCATGAACAGGAAACCTTCACCAGTCTGGATGGATTTTATCGCATACAAAACACCAGTCGCTTTGGCGAAGGTGGAAGCATGAATTTCTTTGCTGGGGTAAGAGTTCTCGAACTCAACGGTGTTCCCACCGCCGTTGTAAGTGCCGGAGAAGGTGGAACCTTTCGAATTCCTTACCCTCAGTATCACCCGGGCATGTATGCATCCTTGCCCATGACCTTGGTTGATGTTGAAGACAATGACTACTCACAGGTGATCGGAGATTTCGGTTTCAACCTGGAAGGTGCATTTTTCAGAACCTGGGATACCAAAAATAGCGCGTGGAAAATCGATGGCCTGAAGCATGTCGTAAAACCTTACCTGCATGTCCGTCACAATCCCATAAATGAGGACAATGGTCCTGGCTCAGGATCAGACCACCTTTACGTGCTCGATACCAATTTGCCAAACTGGGACCTGGCAACTCGTCGAGATGCCGAGTTTGCTCAGGACCAAACTCTGGCGCGCATCGGAATTAAGAACGAACTCTACACGAAGCAAAAAGAATACGGTGCACGTCAGTTACTCAGCTGGAATCTAGCAGGCGACTATTTCTTTGATGGGCCCTTTGAGGACGATATGAGCTTTCTGTATTCCGACATCTCAGCGAATCCTGCGCCCTGGCTTCAAGTCGGTATGTTCCAGAGATTTTCACTCGAGCACTTCAAATTGTGGGAATGGAATTCACGCATCCGGATTACCGATGCCGATATTTGGTACGTAGAATACCGAAACTCGCTTGCCAAGCTGAACCAAGGATTTGGTTACTTGGGATCAGCTGTATTCCCGAAATCAGGAGACCTCTTCCCTCTCCTCGATGTCGATCAACACTCCTTGGAAATTGGAGCGCGTATCAACAACAACTTTCGTGGCCGGGTCATTCTACGCTATGACGTCGTGCTAAGGGAATTTACTGAACAACATTACTCTCTCTTTCAAAAATTTGGCCGATCGGTTGAATTGGAATACCGACTGACACTTCGCGAGAGCGCAAGACGCGAGGACAATTGGGCCTTCCGCATCGGCATGGAGCTCGTTTCCTTCTAATTATGGCTATGGATGACACGCTGCTAAAAGGCTTGGATCACCCGATCAAACTTCAGGTGTTCGAGGGCCCTTTGGACCTTCTTCTCTTTTTGATCCGCAAGCACGAGATAGACATCTACGATATTCCGGTCTCGCAAGTGACCAAACAATACTTGGCGGTGATCTACGAAATGGAGAAGCTCAACCTCGAGCTCGCAGGAGAATTCTTTGTGATGGCGGCAACGCTTATGGAGATAAAAAGCCGTATGCTCCTCCCCAAGAGCGAACAGCTGGCAGCAACCGAAGAGGAAGAAGAGGAGCTGGATCCACGTTGGGAATTGGTTCACCAGTTATTGGAATACAAAAAATTTAAGGAAGCAGCCAGCGACCTGGACTTTATGATTCAGCACCAGCAAAACCTGGTGCCACGTGAAGTGAATGGGCGCCAGAGTGACTTAGGGCCTCGCCCATTGAAGAAGTCCGACAAAATGCAGCTTTGGGGTGCGCTCAACCAAGTACTACGGCGACTATCTGATCGACTCGTGGTTGGAGAAATCGAGGATGAAAACATCACCGTTTCTGATCGAATGGAGTACATTCTGGACCTGACGACCAAATCGGGAAAGCACACCCTGAGCGGATTATTTAAAGGCAAAACGACACTGACACTAGTAGTATATACCTTTCTTGCCTGCCTCGAACTCACGCGTCTGAACCGCGTCAAAATATGGCAGGATGAGAGCTTTTCCGAGATTTTCTTTGAAGGCGTTCCCGAAAATGAGCTTGAATCCGAAGAAGAGTCCTTAATCGTATCAGCTGACGATGGAGAGGAATAAAAAGTCAAAGGACGCGATGCTGTTCGGTGTCGGCCTCGATAATGAGGACGGACATAAGCGTGTTACATCCGCAGAGAAATTTGCCATTCTGGGAGGCTCTCAGGAAACTCATGATAAAATGACTGAGACCGTTATGAAGACCTTTGAGGATATGGATCGCAAAGGTAAGTCTCTCGAGTCAGTTGAACCTGATGAGTTAAAAGACCTTCTAGAAAAAAACACGCCTCAATGACCTGTTGTCATGTGCGCCTCTTCATCATCGGATAAAGAACCTAGGGTACCAGGTCCCGATTCAGAGCACCGTATCCCTCCACCTTCAGCTGGGAAAGCAGCAGTCCCTGAACCCTTAGCTAATCGAAGCGGTGTTTCAGTGCCTGTTTACCCCAAGCTGCCGGACCGTCCGAACGAACAAGCTGCACGGTTTTCCAACAACACTCCCTACCTCCTCCTGTTCGATGCATTTTTAGCGTTAGTTTCAGTTGCCTTTTGCTTATTATACTATTCAGAGTTGTAATCATGTCAGATAAAATAACCGCATTATCTACCGATTCATTTAACGACGCGATCGCCGGAGCACCCACCGCGCTCGTAGACTTCTGGGCACCCTGGTGTGGTCCCTGCCGAACTATGGGAGCCATTCTCGAGGAACTGGCCGACGAAGTAGATGATAATACCAAGATCTTTAAAGTAGACGTAGATGAGAATGGACCACTTGCCGGTCAATACGGTGTGCGTTCTATTCCAACGCTTCTAATTTTCAAGAACGGCGAACTCGCTGAGACCATGGTGGGTATCACTCAGAAGGATGAGTTGAAAACAAAACTCGGCTAAGCGAGTCACCATCCAATTTCCAAAAAGCGATTCCTTCGGGAATCGCTTTTTTTATACGACCAGTCCAATAGTGAGCGTTACAGAATATAGCACCAGCATGAGGGCTGTCTTTGCCAGCAGGGAATTAAACTCCGGTCCATTCTTTGCGCGACTAAGGCCTATCCATGGAATTATTCCCAGTGGCAGTGTGAGGAGCGGCAATTGCACCCATGAATCGTTGAAGCGGAAGGCCAACCAGACCACCACCACTTGTGACCACAACCAGAGCAATCGATATTCCCAGATACTAAACGTGGCACCCAGGCGAACAGCCAGTGTTCGTTTATTTGCCAAGCGGTCAGTATCAACATCCCGAAGATTATTTACCACCAGCAGATTGGTGCTCAACCCTCCCACAGCGGTCGCAAAAAGAATAACTTCAAAAGAAACAAAGCCTGCCTGTACGTAGAAGGTACAACACACCGCCACGATCCCGAAGAACAACATTACAAAGAGATCCCCCAACCCAACGTAAGCAAAAGGAATGGGCCCAGCGGTATAGGCATAACCACAAAGAATACTAGAAACTCCAACTACCAATAACCACCAGCCGCCATAGGGGATGAGTCCCAGCCCTACACAAAATGCGATGAGGAAGGTGATGGCAGTTACACGCTTCATAGCTTCCGGCTTCACCAACCCTGCAGCCACGGCTCGAGTAGGTCCTACCCTATCTTTTGTATCAGCTCCTTTTTTAAAGTCGTAATAGTCATTGGCAAAGTTCGTCCCAATCTGGATCAACAACGCAAAAAGCAAACAGATCAAAGCGGGCTCCCAGCGAAATGTATGAGCGTGGTAGGCAAGTGCCGTTCCTACCATAACCGGTGCAATCGCAGCCGGTAAGGTTTTCGGACGGGAAGCCAGGATCCAGGGTTTCAAAGCCATGCTATTGGGAATGCTGAGGTTTCATTTCCTTTTCAAGAGACAATATCCATTCAGCTATTTCTTGCGGCCGTTCAGGATAAGCGTCCCCTTCCAATCGCGGTTGCCAAGACCTCAAAAAAGAAAGGGCCTCAGACCTCTTACCCGATTCAGTCAACAGACGCGCATAACTCTTTCCCAATAAATACGGAAACTCATCAATCGCTACGCCTTCCTCTAAATAACCCAGAGCGAGCGGTCGATCTGCAACGACCGTTTCTGCGATAAAGGCACCCGTTTGAAACCACTCAGAGTCATTCTTAAAATAAGGTCTCGAATTCTCAAAAAACTCTAAGGCATCCCGGCCATAGTCGTTTCGCGAGCGATCATCATTCCACACAGGTAGATCGAAAGCGATCGTCTGAGCAGCCAAGCGCCAGTAAGCTAAGTTGGAAGGATTCAGCGCAGTGGCAAAGCGGTAACTGTCAATGAGCCTGGGCTCATCTTTTTTCAACCAGGCTCCGTATCCCTGCACCCAGAACCAAGAACTCGCTAAGCTAGCTCCCATCGATTCAGGCCACTCGTTCTCTGAATCCAATCGAGAGCTAAACAGATTCAGGAAACCGATACCTAAGACCACTAATACAATGATTATCCAATTCCTCACAGCTCTCTCCTCCTGAACACCAAAATTGAAGCAACGATTAATAGAATGGCGTAAAGCATCTCGACCCCAATGAAATTTATAAACTTTCCAGCCACCATCGGACCATCGTACCACAGAATTCCCGGAAAGATGGATAGATCAAATCGCGGCAAGAGGTAGTGAAGTATCTGGGAGACAATAGCTGAAATGCCTTTCGCACTTTCAGACATCCCTTCGGCAGCACTGACAAACATCGACACACACCACACCAACAGTGACAAAACGATTGCGAACAGGAACGATCTGGAAAGCACTGACAATAGAACGACCACCGCTCCCAACACCAACCATTGGAAACATAAATACAGGCACGACTGGATCCACACACCCATTGTCGGAGTCAGCGTTTCTATTCCCTCTGCTGTGAGACCTCCCGCGTTCTCCCCAACCAGCAGGCTCAAGACAAACGTGGCCATACAACCGACGAATGCCACAGCCAACCAGCTCCCGATCAGCTTACCAGCCAGATACTCGCTCCGATGAAGGCCGCGGACCAAGTGGGTGCACAGAACACCTGATTCGAGATCAGCATATAACTGGAGAGCTATCAGAATCACGAGGACGACCCCCAAACTCATTAGAATGGTGCCTAGTCCAAAATCGTAGATCAACTTGGGTGAAGAAGCTCCTAGCGGAAGTTGCGCCAGCGATTGAACTCCAAGAATTAGAAACACAAGCCCGAGCAAGCAGACTTGATACCAGCGATTGTGCAAGACGACTTCCGCCAAGATATCAGTCGCGAGCAGCCGTATGCGTTTCAAGGAATCAAGCATCCTCCTGCTCCTTCCTCAATGTTTCCAAAAACCACTGTTTTAAACTGGAATCAAACTTGGGCGGTCCTTCAAAAATCGATTGGCCACGATGCAGAACCAAAATCTGGTCGAACAAAGAATCAGCACCCTCAAGCAAATGCGTGGCTAGTAATACCGTCTTGCCTGCTTCGACCAACTCCCTCAACAGCTGCTCCGTTTTTTGACGAGCTAATGGATCCAATCCATCCATGGGCTCATCGGCAACAATGACCTGCGGTTCATGGATCAGCGCCTGAGAGACGGCCAGACGCTGAACTCCACCCTTGGACAGTTGCCCGATTCGGCGAGTCGCTTGGCCCGTCAAGGACGAGAGGGCCAAACAGTCTTCCACTCGGTCATCTAAATGCTCGCCGCTTAGACCACTTAATCTCCCACAGAAGTTGAGAAAACTTTGTGGCGTATGGTGCGCTGGAAACCTTAATCGCTCCGGAATATAAGCAACTTGGTTTTGCTGTGCCACCTCCCTGGGTGATTTCCCGAGAAGCTCTACCCCACCGTCATACTCGGGTAATAATACGCAGAGAATCTTGAGTAGTGTGGTTTTGCCGGATCCGTTGCCACCGATCACTCCCAGCAAGGTTCCCGATTTCACCTCCAAGCTCAGGTGATTCAAGGCCAGCCTGCCTTTTCGCCCCCACCCTTCAGAATACTGTTTCGACAATCCGTCGATGCTGATTACCGGATCCATGTAACCCGTTATCGGATCGTAAAGGCCTTTTGTTCGCGGGTGCGCTCAACTTCGGTTTGCGTCTTATCCCTAATGAAACTGGCCATCTCCTCGTTCAGAGCCTTGATAAAAGCGACGCACTCATCCCGGTCGCCTTCAATTTCTAAATGAACGCGGCCATCAGCCAGATTTTTGACAAACCCAGTCACCTCGTATCCCTTCGCCAAATTAAATGTGGTAAAGCGAAAACCAACGCCTTGGACGTGTCCTTCAAAGTAGACTGTGAAGTGAGATACGCTGTCTTCCATGTTTAAATTATTAGAATCAATAGCTTAGACAACCATCTTAACAATATGCAATCAAACCCGACTTTCAATAACTGTGCTCAATTTGCTCAGATTACGAAAATTGACTTGCTACATTTAGATTAATGCCAAGAATGAGGAACACTTAAGGTACATCTGTTTGCCGCTAGGTATAACGAATGAAAAACTTCGATCACGATCAATTTTCAGAGGGCGACTGGGAAGAAAAAGGCGAGTTAGCCTGGAACGAATTCGATTGGGAATTGTTCCTCCAGAGACAAGACAATGAAGCGAAACGCTTTATTCGCACCTACAATAGTCTTTCCCCTCAATCCAATCGGATCGACGAAACCGCACGACTCATGGGCTGGGACTCCTCCGATTGGTCCATGAACGATTTGAATTTCGATGAACTCCTCGAAGAAAGCACCTGGAAGACTGAGGGCTTTGGAGAAGAGGACGATACAGATCTAGACCCATACACGCTGCACCGCCATCCCGTTTATGTTGCAGTGCACGGTCTATATGACTCCGTACTTCATCTCTGTGAATCTTTGCTTAATGAAACAACAAACGACAACTTGCCTCCCAAACTCTGCTTCGACCTCGTAAAGTCGATCAGCAACGGGAAGCTAGAGTCACTACTTGCACTACAATCACTGGACTTGGCAGATTATGCCCTTACCGTGAGTGAGCTGAAAAGAGCACTCAAATCATTGAACCAGAGTTTCAAAATTCTGGAATCCATTCATTCCGCAAAAAATCCAAAGCTCTACGCCTTTAAAACGGAATCGATCAGTCGCCTGTTCGATATCCGCGAAATCTGGCTAAGAGTCATGAAAGACTGCCGAGAAGAACTTGATCGTCGAATAAAAGACGGCGAGTAACTATCCACTCTTTCTAAATTCTATCCCATCATGGGCTGGCTATCTATCCGCACATCCAACCATACTCACGTCGCTTCGCGCGGCCAACTCCGTAAACAACTTCGCAAAGCCGCTAGAGGTAACACTCAAGCGTTTGAAGTCGTTTCTGATCAGTACCTGAACTTAATTACTGAGTTCCTGGTCATTTCCGGCTATCATGAAGAAGACCGTATTCAGGGTTATTGCCGCGAAGTACTGCACAATATTTGGCTTCGCAGCGCTTACATCCGTCGCGTCTCCGACTTCGAAAGGCAGCTGTTTATCTTTCTTAAACAGATTCCGATCAATGTAGCACCCTTTCAGGACCTGCTGACTCAGCGACTGGTGATGCTCAATTCGATGCAGCGCTTCCTATTGGTCGGTCGGGATCTAGAATCCTGGAGCACCAAAAACCTTTCGCTCGCCACTCGCGTCCCCAAATACGAATTGAGGAAACCTCTCTACGATGCTTGGAAGACACTGGTAGGTTTCAGACTTTCAGACCTCGATTTCAATACCAACGAATGTATGGAAAAAGTAGTAGAAAATATGGAAGGCGCGTTGGATCACACCCAACAACGTCGACTCTGTAAGAAGGTAAAGGAGAACGCCATGGCTTCCGAATTTAAAGCCGACTGCCTCAACTTACGCTGTGAGTTGGTCGAGCTTCGTCAGAACGCTCGCTGGGACCAAGACACACGAGTCCACTTTTTCGAGGATCTGAGGGAAGACATTGCGACTATTGTGCAATTGAAGCCAGAACTCGGCGAACGACTGAAAAATCAAGTTTCCTTCCAGTGCCTACATCTGGAAACACACGGAAGCTAAGGTTAGAGTTAATTTAGACTTAGTAGCTTTCAGCAACCGGCAGTTTTGGGGTGTCTGAAAGAGTAGAACAGGCGTCTCGCCTGTTTATTTTCTGCTAAGTCTCCTACGCCGAGAAAACGAGCTCCTCTTTGGCATTTGCGATCACTCATGGAGCATACACAGGCAGGATGCCTGTGCTACTTTAAGACACCTCAACTCCCCACCGGCACATCATAATATTCAAGTGCCCACTCTTTCATGTAGCGCACATTATTAGGAACGATCCTATAAATGATAAGGTTCGGGTTATCGATTGAACCGAGGTAATTCCTGAGAAGAGGATTCGCCTCCCAGATTTCAGCGAGCAACTCAGCATCATCGAGAACCTCGGCAACGCCCGTGATTCGCACTTGGTTATGATCCCCATCCAGATAACACAATTCTACCTTGGGGTTGGAAGCGATCTCACCCGTCTTGTGATACTGCTTCAGATTCGCCACATAAACAGTAAATCCGTCAACCCTTACTGGCGACACCGGCCGAAGCCGTGGTTGGTCTCCATCCAGTGAAGCAAGTTGCGGAAAACGGGCTGAGCGAATGGTTGCCTGAGCCAGCTCAATAAGAGCTTCTGGCTCGATAGGATCGTGGGTCGGTTTGGCCATAGAAGAAAAAGACTAGGCCAAGTCGTCCTCAAATCAAAATCTGATTTAAATTTCTCTAACTTTTCTTGAAGCTTATCTTTCATGCGATTGCTTTGGATATTCATTGGCCTGGGGGTCCTATTCACAATTCCCTTTCTTATATGGGGAGATGCCATGGAACTCGCATTTTCATCCGAGGCGGCCATCACCTGGTTGCAAGGGTTTGAGAGCTGGGCCTGGGCAGCTGCTATAGGACTTCTATTCCTCGACTTCATACTCCCTGTTCCGGGCACCGCGGTCATGTCTGCCCTTGGTTACGTCTATGGCCCCATCACAGGAGGACTGATCGCAAGCGGAGGATCCATACTCGCTGGTTGGTTCGCCTACGGACTTTGTCGCCTGCTTGGCCCCGGAGCCGCAGTTAAATTACTGGGACAAAAGGATTATCAAAGAGGAGTAACGCTTTTCTCTGATGCCGGAGGTTGGATCGTAGCCATTTCACGTTGGCTTCCACTCATTCCAGAAATCGTCGCCTGCATGGCTGGCCTGACAAGGATGCCACCACTCAAGTTCACCCTCGCCCTCGCCTGCGGCTCTATCCCCCTCGGATTTGTTTTTGCCTACATAGGCTCAACGGGATCATCCAACCCAACTATGGCCATCATACTTAGCGCAGGCATTCCCCCAGTCCTTTGGTTAGTGGCACAACGCTTTTTGATGAGCAGAAATAAAGTACAGACAACTAAAGATCCCATTTAACTGTGTTTGTTGTGAAACGCATAGTAATTTCCCGTTTAGATCGAATCGTTACACCGTCTTTTTCAGCTGGCTCAAATCTCCACTGTCGCAATGCCTTAAGTGAAACTGCACTCAACTCTTCGCGTGTATCCTCACTTATAACTTCGGTCTCAATTACATTGCCTCTGTCGGTAACTATGAAACTTATAGTAATTGAGTCCTTTTTTTTTCGAACGCTTGATATATTCTGGAATGACAGGTGCAATCCGGATTAAGGCTTTTGCATCAATATCAGGAACGAGGAATACTTTGCTTAAGTCACCTAATTGGTAGATCGAATTGTCCACATAAGTGTCTTCAAAAGATAGAGGAAATGCTACTCTAACGTTAACCGGCTTCCCATTTAATTTGGGGACTTCGATTTTCTATCGTTTAATCATCTCGATTACAAAATTACTGACAGGAGCTACCAACTCAGGCTCGAACTTGGGAAGAATTAGACTACCCCGCTTGTCTATTAAGGCAGTAACTCTAGTATTTATCGAGCCATGCTTACGGGCAATATCCTCAGGATATCGAAGATCCTTCCTTTCAATAAATTTTATCCCTCGATCTAATTTAGATGGTGGAATGGGCCTAAAGAATTGGACTCCAAAGATTGTCCGTTTGCTTCACAAAACTGCACTAATTCCTCATTGGAGTAGTAGTCAGCAGCAGCAACGACAGGAATATCTTCGAAAAACTTCAATTCCTTGAGAGCACCCTTATTAAAAAGGTATTCGATGATTGAGTTTGCACTAGAACGAACGGCCATCTCCACAATATCATTCAACAATTGCCGATCTTTCACTGTAGCTCCAGCTTCCAGAAGTTTTTCAATTAACTCCCAATCGTTCTTAAGAAGCGCCAGCCGTAGAAGAGGAGGTTCATCTCTAGGGATAATATTCGGATTAGCGCCGAGCTCCAAAAGTTGAAAACTCGCCTCTCGGCCCCGATCACTTTCGATAGCCAAGTACAATGGTGTAGATCCACCAGTTATCTTCTCATTGATCTTAAAACCATTCTCCACCAACAGCGAGATCACATCTGCAGAAGCAAATTTTGAAGCACTATGTAAAAACGTTTCCTTCGTAAACCAGGAGCGTAATTTGACTCGTTTCAACTGTCGGATTATCAATCGAATAGTCTCTTCATTTCCAAAAGCTAAGGCATCTCCTAGAAAAGCTTCATATCCATATTTATCATCTAGCTTGGAGTTTAGTGAAAGCAGGTATCTAATCATTTCAGGATTACCTCTACGTAATACATTTGAGTAGATATCGAAGACCTCATCCGTGCTGAACTCTGGCATTGGCACCTCTAAGGCAGTTAGCTTTTCAAAAATCTCATGCCGATTTGCACGAATCGCGCGGTCAACCGCTGAGATGTTTCCATCCTCACTTAATCGCATTGCTTGATCTAATTCATCAATCAACCAATAAGCTAAATCTTCGTGTCCGTACTGAATAACTCGATGAATAGGATATTCTCCACCGAGGTTGGGCACGTTGAATATATCGCGATTCTTAATAGCTATAGCAAAATCGAGATTACCTCTTGCAGAAATGTAATACTGTGATGGTTCCCCATTGATATATTTCAAGGAAGCGTAATTTTCGATTTCAGGGACTGATTCCAGATAGGATTCTCCATTGTATAGCGCTGCTAGCATAAAAGGATTGGCTCCCCCATCCTCGTACTCGAGTGGACCTGGTGCAGTATTCCAAATCTCTTTGAACGACTTCAAACCTCCAGTCTTAGCCAACCAGTTTAAATGTGCTTTTGAATCTTCTTTCTTAAAAAGTGGTAAATGAAGACTCATGGTCTTTGCATCAAAAACAAGTAAGACCGGAAATCCCTTGATATCGGGATTGTTCACTCGAAACGACCCTAAGTCCTCAAAAACAAACTCAGGCAATCCTTCGTGACTTAAGTAATTTAGTTTAACTAAGTTTTCCCCTTCAGACACCCAAATGGTTGCAATAACCACATCACCCAGTGACTCCCAATCCCAATACGCAAAAGAATTACTACTTATATTTGGAATGGGTTCGCTCCCGGAAAACCTCAAGTCGTAAACAGCTCCAGCATTTCGTAATCGGTATCTCTCAGAATGGCGCATGAGACTGAAATAATGAGGGAGGTACCCCATGCTCACAATCTCACTTAAATCTCCTTCCAACTGCCAAACCCCGTTAACACCTACAAACTCTTTTTCTCCATTAACAATTGAATAAGGTTTTCGATCCTCAAAACCAGTAATGACGAAACTCTCATCATTCACATGGTAACTAAGGGATATTTCAGGGACTTCCTGAGCACCGAGAGCCAAAGCTCCGAGAGCAGCCAATATCAAGGGGTATAACTTCATGAGTAATTTGAGGGATTACGGAGTAATAAAACTAAACCCTAAATCTAATGAGAATAGGATCACCCACAAGCATGAAGAATGGAGGCAAAAGCCAGCCACCGACGGGTCGCGTCGAGAAAGCAGCACACAAAAAAAGTCTCCGCGATTGACGGAGACTTGAAAGTGGTGGAGCCAGACGGGATCGAACCGACGACCTCCTGAATGCCATCCAGGCGCTCTTCCAACTGAGCTATGGCCCCCTAAACTAAGTGAAGGAAAGAAAGTTAGTATTTGTTTCAGGTCAACTGCATTTTATTCGGAAATCCCTCATGCACTTTCCGTCAATGCTTACTGGCTAATTTCGGGAATTAGGGTGCCTCAGTCAGGAAAGCCACCACATCGGCTAAGTCCTGCGCAGTCAGCCCAAGTGCAGGTCCAGCTGGCATGATGGATTGATCCATCGTTTGTTGGGAACTGATGCTGCTTCGTGCAACTGAATGAATCTGGCCGGCAATATCTTTTACGATGACAGTATCTCCATCGCCGACAATGAAGCCGGAGAGCGTTTGCCCTTCCTTAGTTTGTAATAGAACCGATTCATAGCCGAAAGCGATCGCAGCTGAGGGATTGATAATTGAGTCGAGAAGCGCGGCACGATCGAAACGCTGACCGACCGTAGTCAGATTGGGACCGATGTCTCTACCCGTTTCACCATAAAGATGACAGGTGGAACAAACACCGCGTCCGAAGAAGAGCTCCTTGCCCTTAGCTGAATCTCCGTCGAGGTTGGCGATATCTCCAATCGGTGGCAAAGCCTGGCCCGGCCCATCTGCCTTCGGAAAGAAGCGAGATGCCAAGGTACGGACCGATATATCCAAATTGCTATGAATATGTTCTACCATGATCGGGTAAAAGAATTTCGGGAGTTCATTTCTTCCCGCCAAGTGGAGAATAATCGGACCTCCATCTGGTGAAAGCGCCATTTCCTTTGCCAACTTAGCAAGCTCCTCTGTCAGTTCAGTCGCACCCTTGAGTTTATTCCTACCGGCATTCATGCGTTTGGCTTCAGCCGCAGCAGCAAGAGCAGCGGGATCGACTGGTAGCCTTTCGGCCAAGCCCTGTCCTTTCCAGTGATTGTTCTCTCGCGCATTCACCCACCAGGCAGCATAACTTCGAAGATCTTTTGGTCCCTCAGAGGCTGCCTTCAACATCGCTTCACCAGCTCCCTTAACTTCCATAAATGCAAGAGCATCAAGCGCCTGCTTTCGTTTAGCCTGATCAAGTTGCGTTGATAAGGCACGCTGCGTCAAAGCATCTACAGCTGAAGACGGATGAAGTCTCCAGGTAAGAGCTGAAAACGCATCCGACCATTTAAGCGCATCCTCGGTAGCCTTGCTTTTTAAACTCTGCCAAAAAGATGCTTCCTCTCCTGCAGACGCGTAACCCAGTGCTTCAAGATACCAGCGGTCATAACCGTCGAAGCCTTCAGCCAATTGCAAGAGGATGGACATCGATTCACTCAATGGAATATCGCGCAAAGATAACGCCACCTCTCGTCGCACTGCAGCCGAGGAATCATCAGTCAATTGCGCAGCATGATCAAGTAAGCTATCCGGATCTTGTTTCCGAATCGCGCGGTAAGCAGAAATCCGGACATCCTGGTCCTTGTGGCCAAGAGATTGCTCAACCTGAGTCCAGGCCAATTTCCCAATTGAGCTAGAGGAGTCTGAGCCAATCCCGGCCAATGCATATATGGCTCGTGCCACGAAACGCGGATTCTCGTCCTCACTCAACTCAACTAAAGCCTCAACTCCCCTTCGGGTCGGTTCAACCGTCAAACGTTTGAAGCCGGTATAGCGTACGGAGTGTGCAGGATTTTTGAGCGCGGCAAGCTGTCCTGTCGCCGAATCCAAATTCAACTGGGGAGGCTGAGGATTATCCCCCGTGCGAGTGATTCGATAAATCGTGCCATGACCATCGGGCTCCAACATCCGGTGTCCTCCAATAAAAGGATCATAAAAATCGGCTACGTATACAGCACCATCGGATCCGACGAGTACATCGGAGGGTCTAAACCATTTACGCGTATCTTCCTGATCTAAGGGCTGGGGTGTCGCATTCGGATTGGAGGTAGAAAACAAGGTGGATCGACGTAGTTCGAACCCAGCACCTTTCGATTTTGGGAAATAACTCCAAATACTATTCCGCCCTGCCTCACAGGATAGAAGCATGTTTTCATACTCTGACCCCAATGCTCCGTTTTCGTAATACTCGATTCCCGTTGGCGATCCTGGGCCATAAATATCACCCGCCGGAATAATCCCAGGATCTTCTTGGCGCCAATGGGCCACCGGTGTGGGTTGTCCGGGACGTTGCCCGGCTCTCCAAGTTCGTTTTCCATCCGCGGAAGAGAACCCAAGGCTGCCATACTCCATGACCCAGGTGGTTCTGCAGGAAATGGTATCGTCGTTGTCATTTTGAAACACATTGCCAAACGAATCGAGGCAGAGCTCATAAGGATTCCTAAAATTCTGTCCAATCACGCGCATACCCGAACCATCGTCCGACATACGAATGGCAAGTCCCCCCACGTAAACTTGTCCATCATCTGAAACGAGGCCAGGAACATTCGTTTGGTTGGATGGTGACCCACCTCGATAACTGCTTCCCGATCGGAGTGTCCAACCCGACTTGTCAGTCACAATGTGAGGTCCGGCATTACCAGTCGTAAAATAGAGATCACCGTCAGCTCCTGCCTTGACCGTGTGCAGAGAGTGATCGTGGTCAAAACCTCCAAACCCCGTAAGCAGAATCTCCTTCTTATCAATCGCGCTATCAAACTTCGCGTCGCGATCCACATCCGTGTATACAATTATATTGGGTGAACAGGTCACAAAGATCCGATTGTCCAATACAGAAATCCCCATGGGCGCCACCAAATCTGTGTCCTGCACAAACACATGCGATGAGTCGGCCAGTCCATCTCCATTGGTATCTTCCAACACCATCACGCGATCGCCGCCTTCATGCCAGCGGTTCACCTCGGTCTCGTTTCGAAAGGAACGGTAGTTAACCGCTTCAGTAACCCAAATCCGTCCTTTCGCATCCGCATCCATATTTGACGGATTATAAACCATAGGTGCTTGAGCCCAAACTGTGGCCTCGAGCCCATCTCCAACATAAAATCGATCAACCGGAGTCGGATCGTTCGCACTCAAAATTGAGGAAAGGGCAAAAAGAGAAAATAACAGAACAACCAGTCGTATAGAATTCATAGGGCAGGAAATAAGGGTCAGGGAATATCAGGTAGAAAACAAAGCAATGTGAGGAGACTCGTTGAGGCAATGTCGTTTTAAGTGTAACGGTGCCTAAGTGGTAAAGTACACTGAAAGGATTCACGGCTCAAATTTAGAAAATGTGCACCCAGCTAATGTTGAAAGAAGTGTAGTAGAGTAGTGGTTTATCTACATGCATCCAAGGTAGGGTCTGACCGCCGGGCAGACCGCTGCTGAGATTGCCGAGCTCGAAACGGACGGCCCGGCGATCCATCCCTACCTTTTACTAGCAGAGGAACTTGCATTGCACACAATCTCCGCTTCATGCTTACAATCATGCAGCTATCCTCGGTAACAGTTCAAAGGTTTGTACTTTGTATGATACTGTCATATCCGTTGATGTCGAATGGGCATTCCAACTGGCCTCAATTCCTGGGGCCACAGGGTTTGAGCAATGCAGGCGATCAATCCATTCCACTTGAGTTCAACGCTGAAAAAACCTGCTTTGGAAAGTACCGGTCCCCAAGGGGAATGCATCTCCCGTCCTCTGGGGTGACAAACTCTTCCTTGCCGCATTTGAGGGAAACAGTCGTATCATGATGGCTATGGGTAGACGAACCGGTTCAGCCCTATGGAAAAAGACTGTTCAGGCCAATGAGAAGGAAAGCTTTACACACCGGCTCTCCGGCCCTGCAGAGTCGACACCCTGCACGGACGGGAAACATGTCTATTTTTATTTTGGGAATTATGGTCTGGTTGCTTTGAACTTCGATGGTTCCATGGCCTGGGAAAGAATTCTATCCAAACCACGATCCGGCATGGGCACAGGCACTTCCCCCATCCTCCACGAAGGACTTCTCATCTTAAACCGGGACAGCACCGATGATCCATGTATCCTGGCTCTGGATACTGAGACTGGTGAGGAAGTTTGGAAGCACCCCCGAATAGGTTACAATTCCAGCCATGCATCCCCATTCATCTGGAAAAACAAAGTGCGCACCGAGTTGGTCATAGCAGGTACACGCTCTTTGGTTTCCCTCGAGCCCAAGCCAGGGAAGCTCATCTGGAAAGTGGAAGATACAAACGGATCCCCATGCACTTCGCCGGTCGCAACACCTGACCGCTTGTTTTTTGCCTCCTGGTCAGCGAACAATGCCAATAGTCGAGAAAAGCTGGAGGCTCACTTCGACGATGAATTGGAAATCACCGACGAAGAGATGAATGACTCTGAGTTGTTCTTCAATCGATTTGACAAGAATGGAGATGGATCACTTGTCCGCGATGAAATGCCCAAGAGCAGAGCCAAAGATGTTTTTAAGTGGTTGGACCAAGATGACAACGAGATCTGGGAGCAGGATGAATTTGAGATCCTCACCCGCCCTCCAGGTCGAGGCCGCAATATTATGGTGGCGATCAATCCTGGCGGTTCAGGCATTCTCAATGAAACAGATTACATTAGCTGGGAATGGCGAAAGCATTTGCCATATGTAGCAAGCCCGTTGATCAGTGAAAACCGAGTCTACCTCGTTAAGTCGATGGGGTTGATCAGTTGCTTAAACACAGAAACAGGAGCTCCTTTTTACTCCGGCCAGCGCACAGGAGAAAAAGGTGAATATTTCTCATCTCCCATTCTTGCTGATGGCAAACTAGTGATCTGCTCTAATAATGGTACTGTCTTTCTCCTCAAAGATGGAGATAAGTTTGAGATCTTGGCTTCCAATTCGTTAAATGAAGAAATAATAGCCACACCAGCGGTGGTCGACAACACCCTCTTCATTCGATCAACTGATACCTTGTGGGCATTCAAGAAACCATAAATCGCCAATGAAACTTACAATCCTTATTACCCTAGCATTTGCTTTCATTAACCTAGTTCGGGCCGACCAATGGCCTCAGTTTCGAGGTCCGGGCGCACGCGGTATAGGAACTGGCGACAACCTACCAACCACTTGGTCAGCCACTGAGAATGTAGCCTGGAAAACAGATATACTGGGTCGTGGCTGGTCCTCGCCCATCGTT
The DNA here is from genome assembly GCA_938075565.1 of uncultured Opitutales bacterium. Classification (GTDB taxonomy): domain Bacteria; phylum Verrucomicrobiota; class Verrucomicrobiia; order Opitutales; family UBA2995; genus UBA2995. The sequence goes on from CALJGU010000045.1 coordinate 46,925, forward strand.
TGGAATGACAAGGTCTTCTTAACCACGGTGATCAACTCCGGCGTTTCTGAAGACCCCAAGAAAGGTCTATACTTTGGAGGAAATCGACTGGAGCCGCCGAAGACCGTTCACAGCTGGAAAGTCTACTGCCTCGACTTGAACAGCGGAAAGATCAATTGGGAACACACAGTTCACGAAGCAAAACCCGATACTGGGACCCACATAAAAAACAGTTTTGCCTCAGAGACCCCGGTAACCGACGGCGAACGGGTCTATTTCTACTTTGGCAACGTAGGACTTTTCGTATTCGACATGGATGGGAAGGAAGTGTGGTCAAAGTCGTTTAAACCACAGTTCACACGTCATGGTTGGGGAACTGCTGCATCCCCTGTTCTTCATAATGACCGACTCTACATTGTAAACGACAATGAGGAAAATTCCTGGCTGCTTGCCCTTGATAAAAAGACGGGAAAAGAGATCTGGAAAACACCTAGAGGAAAAGAAAGCAATTGGTCATCACCTTACGTATGGAAGAATGAACTACGCACCGAAATAATCGTGCCAGCTACCAAACGGGTCAGGTCCTACGATTTGAAGGGGAAGGAACTTTGGTCCTTTGAAGGCATGTCGAGCATCACCATCGCTACTCCATACGAAGCGGACGGATTACTCTATGTCAGCTCTGGCTACGTGGGCAGCCGAAACAAACCTATCTATGCTATCCGCCCTGGAGCCAGTGGAGATATCTCAGTGAATGAAGCCAATACAGCGAATGACTACATCCTCTGGTCAGACTGGCATGCTGCCCCTTACAATCCATCCACCCTGATATACGACGACCAACTCTATGTTCTCTGGGATCGAGGCATGCTCTCTTCTATGAATCCTAAGACCGGAGATTACTTTTTTGAGAAAACCAAAATCCAAGGGAGCAAAGCCGGATTCACTTCTTCACCCTGGGCCTATAATGGAAAGGTATTTTGCCTGAATGAAGATGGAGAAACCTTTGTATATAATGCGGGTCCCAATTTCTCATTCTCACACAGAAATTCACTTGCCGAGAATGATATGAGTATGGCGACTCCCGCAATAGCTGGCGATGCGCTGCTCATTCGTACTGCGGCTCGACTCTATTGTATACGGTCAGACGATTAAGGCATCTTGATCCGAGACTCAGGATACTTCCACGCGGATTGAAAGTGAACTTCGTAAATATCTTTCCGCAATTCTTTGGCCTTACCAGGATCCCATCCATTTAAGAAACGAGCTACCTTGGCCGTCTTGCCTAGCACTTTTCGTTCTTGCTCCTTTTGATACCGTTCTCGAGCTAGTTCCTCCTGCGATCTGCCAATAATGGGAATCGTCCAACGGTTGAGTATATTATTTTCGAAGTTGGTAAAGTATTTGTCCTTCAATATCCCTGGAGCCGATTCAGGTTCGAGTATCTCAATGCCTTTCATTTCTCCCATGCGCAAAAGAGGCGAATAAAATTCGTTAACCGTGAACTTCCGAAAAGTCACTTGATTGAGGGCCTGATCAGCGTTCGTAAACTGCGAGGATTCCCCGTTCGCGCGAACCGCCTCGAGCTCGGATCTTCTCTGAGCTTCAGTCTTCAATGGAGTCACGTTTTCTTCCTTCTTTGAAGTTTCTCGGGGCGCTTCCTTTTTCCACTGATACTTGTTGATCATAAAAGAAGACACGGTGGATACTTCGAACCCATCTGTCTTTTTATTACCGGACGGTCGAGCTGACAAAGAGACCACAACCAAGAAGAGGAGAATAGAACAGGAGCGGAGTAACATGGGGAGGAAGTTCAACTGGTATTGAACTCTCCCAAGGACGCTTGCTCCCTTATTTACTCACATTCTTCTTTAAGCAAAACTGGCTAAGCACCGATTCATCGATCTCCAATCCTAGACCGGGCCCAGCAGGCAGCCCCACAAAGCCATCCTTTTGCTCAAAGGTCACGGACGCCAAATCATTGCGTATCGGGTTTGGCGTTTGATCAAACTCCATAACAGGTTCCTGTTCATAGGGCCTCGGAGTTCGTGCGTATGGACAAGGCGCAAAAGTTGAGGCCAGGCTAATACTGGCTGAAATCATGATCGCCGAGCCCCACACGTGCGGATTGACCTGAATCCCCATCGCATTGGCCGTAGCCGCAACATTGCGAAATTCAGATATACCTCCCACAAACCGGACATCGGGTTGAGCAATATCCAGGGCTCTCTGGGTTAGGAAATCGCGGGCATCAAAACGATTGTACCACACCTCACCACCAGCAACAGTGATAGGCTGACCAGCTTTTACCTCAAGGTAACCATCCACATCATTGGCCATCACCGGCTCTTCGAACCAATGAATATCTAATTCAGCCAATCGATTTCCGGCATCTATGGCGGTTGAAACATTGTAGGCTTTGTTCGCATCGACCATCAGGTATTTACCAGACCCGATCGTTTCCCGAATGGCAGCCACTCGCTCAACGTCTTCCTTTAAACTGAGACCACCCACTTTGGTTTTCATTCCAGCGTACCCAGCATCTACATACAACTGTGCCTCGGTCTTCAATTTCTCGTATCCAGGATCATTCTGGTAGTAGAGCCCTGTCGCATACACCGGTACTTTTCCACGAACCGACCCTCCTAACAGTTCAGAAATACTCTTACCTTCAACTTTCCCAGCAATATCCCAGAGCGCTATATCGATAGCACTAAGAGCACCTCCCCCAAAGCCACCAGCTAGATTGTCATTGTGCAGACTATGAAACAAGCTATGCCAGTGCGCATTAATAGTTCGTGGGTCCTCTCCCAAGAGCAAAGGAGCAAAGATATCGTGAATGACTGTTTGAGAAGGTGATCCTCCACCTTCTCCCCATCCAACAATTCCCTCAGCTGTCGATATTTTGCAGATAAGCGCAGTTCGTTTCTCAGCCCACCCTTGTGACCATCCAAACGGTTCATCAATGGGACTCTCCAAGTAGAAAGTTTCTATGCGATCAATTTTCACGAACCGACATGCTTCTAAAAAGTGAGAATACTTTCAATGGGAATGTTTCCCTGAATTTACATGCAAAACACCTAGACCGTTGACTTCGAAGTCAAAGACCTCAAATATAGGAATTCCCATGAATCTCCGCCAAGCGCTCGAAAACGAAACCGTATCCCACGTTGGGTTTCCTGCGCCCGTCACAATCCAACAAAACCAGCCAGTTCGAAGGGCGGTGGAGCGCATGAAAAGACGCCGTGTCGGTTGTATCCTAATACTGGACGGGGAAAACCTGGTGGGGATTTTTACTGAACGGGATCTGATAACCCGGGTACTCGGACAACGAGGCACCATGGACCTGGCGATTTCGGAATTGATGACGCCGAATCCTGAAGTCGCACGGACCGATGAACCGATCAAGGAGGTGCTTTCCCGCTTCCTCCGAAAAGGCATGCGCCATCTTCCCGTGTTGGATTCGATCGAACGCCCAGTGGGCACTTTATCCGTACGGCGCGCCGTACATTTTCTTTCCGACCACACATCAGATACCCTGTATAATCTCCCTCCTACTCACAACCAAGTGCCTACCTCCCGCGGAGGCGGCTGATCCATACTCCAATGCTTTGCCCCTACTGTAGTTTCGAAAACATCGTCGGCGCTGACACCTGCGATAGTTGCAGCCAAGATTTGACCAGCCTTGAAAATCACGGCCCTAAGTCGAATATGGAACAGAGTATCCTGGACACATCATTGGCCCACTTGGGACCGAAGATTCCAGTCATGGTCTCCCCAGATATCAGTGTTGAAAATGTAATTACGATTCTCCAAGAAAACCATATCGGCTGCGTATTGGTTGGTAGCTCTGATCGGATCGTAGGCATATTTAGTGAACGCGATGCATTAAACAAAGTCGCAGGACGCTTCAAAGAAGTGGCTCCACAACCGATCTCGCGTTTCATGACATCCGACCCCGAATCGCTCGATGCCAACACTCCCATTGCATTTGCCATCAACGAAATGTCTGTCGGGCACTTTCGCCATTTGCCGGTTACCTACAAAGGAAAGCTTGAGGGAGTCATCTCCATAAGAGATATGCTGCAATTCTTGAGCTCAAAATATCCTGAACTCATTCAAGCCTCTTAATGTTTTAAGCTGTACAGGGCTTTACAATCCGTTCTCACGGTAGGCTATAATTTGACCAGAGCGTAAATCCACTCCCACAAAATTCTCACCCTTTAATTATTTGAAGATGCCTAAAATTCTCGTAGGCCACCGTCAGTTTATCGGCACCTGTCTAACCGCATTGATTTGGTTCGGTCTTTTTGGAATCGAAGCAACCGGAGCCACCCAACCTAACATCATCGTTATCATGACCGATGATATGGGTTTTGCTGGTCCCAGCATCGAACCCTACGGCAATCCCCATTACGAAACCCCAGGCATGGATCAACTGGCTCGGGAAGGTTTGCTGTTTACTGACTTTCATAGCTCGAGTCCCGTTTGCTCCCCTACCCGCACAGGATTGTTGACCGGGCGATATCAACGGCGAGCTGGCGTTGAGGCAGTCATCCACCCTTATGCAAATCACCCGGAACACCCCAAAGGATTGAAAGAGGTAGAGAGCACCTTTGCGGAACGATTCAAAACAGCCGGCTATGCAACGGGCATCGTTGGCAAGTGGCATATGGGATACCCTGAGAAAAATCCTGAATACCATCCAGACAACCATGGCTTCGATTACTTTCGCGGCTACCACAGCGGCAATATTGACTATATCAATCACTGGGGCGACCACTACGAACACGATTGGTGGCATGGAAGAACGGAAACGGTGGAGGAAGGATACACCACCCACTTGATCAACAAGTACGCCCTCGAATTTATCGAAGAAAATAAAGATCAGCCATTTTGTCTCTACATCGCCCACGAATCTCCTCATGCACCGATCCAGGGACCCAATGATCCTGTTCAGCGAGGTCCTGGCTTGGAGACACGGGAAACTCCACTGGAAGAAGCCATGAAGCAAATGATGCTGGAAATGGACAAGGGCGTAGCTCAGGTTCGCGAGAAGGTCTTAGAGCTGGGACTGGATAAGAACACTTTGATTCTCTTTTTCTCAGACAATGGTGATGCTCCCAATACCGCAACAGGGAGTCCGTCACTTCGTGGCCACAAAGGCTCGGTCTACGAAGGCGGACATAGAGTCCCGGCCATCGCCTGGTGGCCTGGTCGAATTGACGCGGGTGCACGAACGGATGCTACGACCATCACAATCGATGTCATGCCGACTATTTTGTCGATCGCCGGGATTGAGTCCGACCCTGACCGTCCATTGGACGGCATCGATCTCTCATCCATTCTGTTTGACCAATCACCCCTAGCCGACCGGCCAATCTACTGGTCCTATCTTTCCAATGGTGGTTCACGATCAGAGGCCATGCGCCAAGGTCCTTGGAAACTGGTACTCCAACATCCAGGAGCTCCGGAAGGAACCTACGCCAATCCAGTGGCCGAACTCTACAGACTCGATCAAGACCTTGGGGAAACGGACAACCTTCTCAGTAAACAACCCAAGCAAGCTGCCCGCATGCTCCAGCAATTGTATGCGTGGCTAAAAGAAACGGAAGCGACGCAAACACCCCAAGACGGTGGATGGATTGGATCAGGAATGACTGGCAAGCGAAGCAGTGAAGAATTCAATCGATTCCGCGAAGAGACACAGAAGTCTTATTCTACAACGCCCTAACTCGAGCACTCCTCAACCTAAGGTCCCCTCCTCCATTGAAGAGTATCCGAATAGGCCCGGCTTCAGCTGAATCGTCCTCCACGTAATCACTCACATAGCGATTATTTATCCAAAGCTGGTGGCGACCATTGTGCACGCGGATACGATAGCGGTTCCACTCACCATTCTGTAACTTCGACCAAGAGGCTTCGTCAGAGTCAGCGGTAGGAGTTGAAACACCGTTTCCAGAACTGCCCCGGTAAGCGATTCGGAATGCATTGTCAGCCTGAGCCCGCACATCGACTTCCAATTCGAAGTGTTCGTAATCATCCAAGGTCGCTAGTTCAAAACTACCACTACC
>CALJGU010000046.1 GCA_938075565.1 uncultured Opitutales bacterium
ACAATGGGAATTCCAAGTATTTGCTAAGGGTTCTAAGAAATGTGCCGACGATATGTGGGTAGCGCGTTACCTCCTTGATCGTCTTTGTGAGCAATACCAAATCAGTGTAGAATACCACTGTAAGCCTTTCCAAGGTGATTGGAATGGTTCCGGTATGCACTGCAACTTCTCTACTGAGCATCTTCGTGAAGTGGGTGGAAAAGATTACTTCCTCGCGCTCATGGATGCCTTTGAAAAGAACAAGGACGAGCACATCGCTGCCTATGGTCCAGACAATCATCTGCGTCTGACCGGTCTCCACGAAACTCAGTCTATCGACAAGTTCTCTTGGGGAATTGCTGACCGCGGTGCTTCTATCCGTGTGCCTCACGCATTTGCGAATGACGACTATAAGGGTTACCTCGAAGACCGTCGCCCGAACTCACAAGGAGATCCATACCAGATCTGCTCGCGTGTTCTTAAGACGATCGCCGAAGTTCCTACTTCCTAATAATTACGATCACTTTCAAAAGGCGTCCCAGTTTGGGGCGCCTTTTTTTTGTGCTTGGGTGAACTGTATCGATTCTGAAAATTGCGTTGCCTTCCATGGGTTGAGCAAATTTCGTTCGCTTGAAGTTGAACATGACTGAATCTGATTCCAGCCAACCTCTAGCTAAGTCGTTTCCGTTTTTTTGGATTCTGATGGGAGCTTTGCCGGCTTTCTTGCCCTTGCTCCATTACTGGGGAGATTTCTCCAAGTATTTCTATATGGGAGACGAGTGGGCGCAGCTTCATCAGATAGATGCGTGGGGATATTGGACCTGGGTGTTCAGCTTCTTTGGCGAGAATTTTATGCCGGTTTTTAAACTGGTTTGGTCGGCCATTCTCTTCCTCGGTGATGGGAGTTATTTCCTCTTTATCCTTGTTCAGTTTCAAATGCACTCTCTGGTAGTTTTTCTACTGGGATACTTGTTGAGGCAATGGGGGTTGAGTTGGTTCGTCGTTCTTTTCTCCCAATGGGTAATGGCGCTGAGTCATACTCACATCGAGATTTTGATGCAGAGTATACAGATGTCTAATTTGCTCTCCTACTCATTCTTGCTGTTACTTTCGATTTATGTGTCGGATCGAGTTCTGAATAAAAAAGGATTCTCAAACTCATCCTGTCTCATGATTGCAATGCTATCCTTATTGGGAGCTTTGAGCTTTTCCCGGGGATTACTAAACGGCAGTGCTGTGTTTGCTACCTTTGCGCTATTTGGTCTGATGAAGAAGCCGATCACAGAACGGTGGTTAGCTCCTGCATTGTCGGCCTTGGTTCCATGTGTAGCTGTAGCTCTTTTGACTGCTTATGCAGTGTTTGGGGCAACAGGTAGCAGTTCAGATGGGCTGCAGGTCGTTGAAACAGGAAAGCATTTTTATTATCACCTCTCTTTGAATCCATTCTTTCAGCAGTTAAGAGGCTTGGAAATCAGCTTTGGGTTAACGGTGAAACTTCTGATTGCGAATGCCATGGTTTTGGTAATGGGCCTTCTATATGCCCGTTCCAGGCTAAAGGCGTTAGTTGTCTTTTTTGTATTCTTCTTTCTTGGGAATGGGCTTCTCCTTTCGTTGGGACGAAGCCACACGTCGCTTGATACCGTTGGAAGTTGGCGCTATCAGTATGGGGTGCTGCTTTGTTTTGCGCCGGTCGTTGCCATCCTAGTGGATCGTTTGCTTGGTTTGATTCGAGTTTCAACAATACGCCTAGTTCTTCAGATCGTTATCATTTGTTGGATTTCGGGTCGAGTTTATGACCACTGGGAACTCCATTCTCCTGTTTGGTCAGAATCCCGAGGAACTGAAATTCGTGAAGCCGCTTCTGCTGAGAATATCGATCCGGAAGCGATATCCATTTCACGATTCTTAGGTGTTACCGACGAACAAGCTATAGAACTCATAAAGAAATACCATCTTCATTGAGTCACTGGAGTTTAGTTGACCTGTACACCGCGAGATAGGGGTTTTCCTTTAGCGAGCTTTCTGATAGGCTGTGAGCCATCTTTACTCCGTTACCTTGCAAGATAGCCTAACCCTTCTTTTCACTAGAAAATGAAAATTTACCTCTCACCTTGTTGTGTGATGGTATCTTTCTGTCTTTTTCTGCTAATTGGTACCTCCACGGCCATGGCAGAGGCAGAGCTTAGAGGCCGCATCACAGATTCCGAAACCGGGAACAGTTTATCGGGAGCTCTAGTAACCCTCGATCCCAATGTCTCTGTTGGTGATGATGAAATCACGACACTCTCCGATCCCTTTGGCTTTTATTACGCGCTCAATCTACCAGCTGCCACGTATCAAGTTACGGCCTCTCATCCCGTGTTTACAGCGGATTACAGGCGACTTGCCGGGGGGATTCTCATGATGCCAGCTTGTTTGCCTTGTTTGATAATGGTGAAACAACCGAGGTTCGCACATTTGATGTCAGCAAAGATAGTGGGAGCATAAATAATGATCGCGATGCGGATACTCTAGATGATCTGGCGGAAATGCGTATTGTAGATGCGGATACTGATGATGACATCACGACTGTAGATGATGTTTTAGCTGAAGGCGATTTTGATGAGGACGGATTTACCAATAAGGAGGAACTAGATGCTGGGACCGATCCCACTCACCCTGGCAGTTTTCCCGGGCAAGTGGTTTCGTTGTCGGTCGAAGTTGCCGATTGCTTTGAGTTCGGCACTGTGCCGGGGCAGGTGGCGGTCATTCGATCCGGGGATGCTTCATCCGAATTGGTCGTTAAATACAGTTTAGCTGGAACCGCAACGGCAGGGACTGATTACTCGGCTTTGAGTGAAGAGGTCACGTTTGCTCCAGGTATTTACGTTAGCTTTTTGAACATTATTCCTGAAGTAGATGCCGAGGTTGAGGGGAACGAGACGGTTATCATTACTTTGCTGGACGATGCTGCATACTCTTTGGGGACTGAACTTGAGGGTACGGTCACTATTCAGGATCTTCCTATGGATGCTTGGAGGATAAGTAATTTTTCTGAATCAGAACTTTTAGACCCTGCCGTTAACGGGGACGATAGCGATGCTGATCGTAATGATCTGGTCCTGGTTCTTGAGTATGCGTTTGGAGTGACACCCAACAGTAACGAATATAAGAATGTCCCTGTATCAGTGGTATTGGTACATCCGGGAACGAGTCAGGAGCACGCGGGTTTGATTTATCTGCGCCCAGCCGACGCATTGGACCTGGAGTTCTCAATTGAAGTAACCGATGACCTCGGAAACTGGCTTGCTGGCGACGATCATGTAGAGGTCATTTCTGTTCTAGATAATGAGGATGGAACGGAGACAGTTACGGTAAGAGACAAAACATCATTGGCATCCGGTGGACGTTTCCTCAGGCTATCAGTGAATCGTATCACTGAATAGTTACTATACCCCATGAATAAAATAATATCCCGCAGAAATATACTTAAAGCAGCCGGTGTCGCCGCCGTTGCACCTATCTTTCCAGCTATCGTTGGTTGTAAGAAAGTTGAAAATGTCTCGAAGCCATGGCCCATATTGGAAAGTGAGGATACACCAAAATTGTGCATGGGCGTATCTCGCATTGCTGACATTGGGAGTATGCGAAGAATTAAGCAGTTGGGTGTGGATCACGTTTTGATGGGAGGTCCGCCGCAACCATGGACGGAGGCTTCGTTGACTGAAATTACCGATCGGTTTTCGGCTCAGGGGTTGTCGGTTATTAATATGATGATCGGAGGATTTCCCAATGCTATTTATGGTCGTGAGGGACGGGATGAAGAAATCGAAAAACTGCAAGCGTCGATCATAGCGGCAGGGAATGTGGGACTGCCTGTTATAGAATATAACTTTTACGCTCATCGTCTGACTGAGGGCTATTTCGAAGTCGAGGGTCGGGGTGGGGCTGGTTATACCGGTTATCGCTATGATGATGTGAAAGATCTGCCGCCGATTCCTGAGAAAGGGGAGCACGATGCAGAATCTTTGTGGGACAATTTAACGTATTTGCTAGAGGCTATTATTCCGGTTGCTGAGAAAGCGGGAGTTCGCATGGCGCTTCATCCAAACGATCCACCTGTGCCAGTTAGTCGTGGGAATGATCAGATCGTGAAGAGTTTTGAGGACTGGAAACGACTGCTCGCCATTGTGGATAGTCCATCCAATGGGATGACCTATCACAGTGGTGTAACAAGTGAGATTAATGTCGATCCGGTTGAGGTGTGTAAATACATGGGAGTGCGGGACCGCATCAATCATGTGCACTATCGGAACGTGGTCGTGCATAAGAAAACGGTCGATTACGTTGAAGTGTTTCCCGACGAAGGAAAGACCGACATGTTTGCGGTGATGAAAGAATTGGTGAACCAAGGCTACAACCTCGGAATCTATCCCGAGCATCCACGTTTGCTGGATTACGATCGTGGTAATCCACTTACGACCAATTCATATCCAGGAGGTGGTGGGTATGCGGGATTCGCTTACAACATCGCTTATGCTCGGGCTATGCTTCAGGCCGCGATTGGTCGGTGATAATAAATCATTGATTCAGTTCGTGTTTTCACAGCAGTTTAGGGAATTCCAGTTTTGCTACTCCTTACCATGAATCTATTACGTATTCGCTTCTTCTTTGCCCTCGTTCTTGGCCTCACGCTCCTATGTTTTGGGCTAACGGGTGCAAGTCATTCAGGAAAACCCAAACCAAACATCATTGTCGTATTTATCGATGACATGGGGTGGGGGGATTTTTCCAGCTTTGGGAATACGGAAGCTGAGACGCCCCATATAGATCGACTGGCTTCTGAGGGAATTGCCTTTGAGCAATTCTACGTGAACTCTCCGATCTGTTCTCCATCGAGGGTGGCCATTTCGACTGGGACTTACCCAGCCAGATGGGGAATCACCTCTTATCTTGCTCACCGAAAGTTGAACGCTGATCGTGGTGTTCGGGATTGGTTGGATCTCGACGCTCCTTTTTTGGCTCGGTTCTTAAAGGACGAAGGTTATGCGTCCGGACACTTTGGAAAGTGGCATATGGGTGGACAACGCGATGTGCATGAAGCGCCAATTATTACTGAGTATGGCTTTGATGAATCGATCACAAACTTCGAAGGATTGGGTGCTCGTGTGTTGCCGCTGAAATACTCTCCGGGAGATAAACCACCTGTGCAGCACAACCTGGGGTCTCACGAGCTTGGCCATGGTCCTATTATCTGGCACGACCGAGCTTATGTAACTGAGAAATTTACGGAGGCCGCTGTAAGCTTCGCGAAGTTTGCCTCTTCACAGGATCAGCCTTTTTATCTTAATCTCTGGCCCGATGATGTGCATACGCCTATGCACCCGCCCTTGGAGGAGTGGGGAGATGGCAGCGATCGGCACCTCTATCTCAAAGTGTTGGAGGCCATGGATGAGCAATTTGCACCTTTGTTTAACTTGATCCACGAAGATAAGAAGCTGCGCGAGAATACCATCATCCTGGTATGTTCAGATAATGGTCCTGAAGTCGGCTTTGGTTCGGCTGGTCACCTGCGCGGTCACAAAGCTACTCTATTCGAAGGAGGGATCCGCTCCTCTTTAATAGTTTGGGCACCTGGATTCATGAAAAGCGCAGTGCATGGCACCCGGAACGATTCCTCTATCTTTTCGGCGATGGACTTGGTTCCTTCTCTTTTATCGATGGCCGGAGTAAAAACAGAAGCCGACTTCGATGGCGAGAATTTGGAAGAAACGCTTCTGGGGAGCTCGGACGCTTCACGATCTCAACCACTCTTTTTTCGGCGCCCTCCGGATCGTGAGGATTTCAGGCACTACACCGAATTGCCGGACTTGGCTGTAAGGGAAGGGAAGTGGAAACTGTTTTGTGATTACGATGGTGGGAGCCCGGAACTCTATAATCTGGAAAATGATCCTTCTGAGACCTCAAACGTAGTTTCAGAGAATTCCGAGGTCGCAGGCCGTCTCACCCATGCTGTTTTGCGATGGAACGCTTCAATGCCGAAGGACAAGGGCGAATCACTGGGGCAGATAGCCAGGGAATCTAGGAAAAAATAACTTCGATTATCCCCTTGGATGGGATTTGCTCTGAAATCTTGAGTGATTGATGTGAGTGCGTTGAAGCTAATAGTAGAGCGCGCTCATGCTTATAAAATTGCTGATCAGATCGATATCAGGTCTAGATTTTCTCAGAATTCCTTTTAAATAGTGAGCTCCAGCCGTTTTCTCTTGAGAATGTGAATTATTAGATTTTCTCCTCTGTAGGGTTGAAATTCCGAATAGGTTGTGTCCCTATTGGAACTGATC
>CALJGU010000047.1 GCA_938075565.1 uncultured Opitutales bacterium
TCAGTTCACTCACAACGTAATTAATACTCTAAGAACGATAGTAGGCATTCAGCTCATTTTTAAAAGAACGGATTCGATGGCTGTCTGTAAATACTTCTCCAAATTATAGACCTACTAAAATGGTCGGACCTTTAGGGTAAACGGATATAGATTTGAAACAGGGCAAAAACGAAACTAAATTGTAACTATGCCATGGCAACTGAGATGCGAGTGTCTCTCACATTTAGGCACTCATTTCTCCTGGTTCGATTCAGTTTGGGGAGACTTAAAAAACAATCGAAGCGCATTCTTGATATCAAACCAATATTGTTTACGGCCACTTAGGCGCTGACGCCCTGTTAAAGAATACCAGAGACAAAGTATTCGATCAGAAAATGGGACCGGTATCGTGACTATGCTGCGCAGATTCTCCCAGGTCATTTTCCAATAAGGAAACCGGATTTTGTCACCGATATCTACGGGCCGCCATATCTTGTCGTAAGCGTAGAATTGTTGCCCGGAATCTTTCCATGAACTTTGTTCGTGGTAGCGGCGCTCAAATAAATATTCGGGGTGCAAATAAAACTTTCCATAGAGTGCAAGTTGGCCCTCGAGCGTCGTATCAGAACAAACCCACTGCGCCATCTTACAGGTCTTTCGGAGAATATCAGATCGAATGACACCGTATACCTGTAATGTAGAATGCGTTCCAAATACAGCATCACGAAATCGCAGATGTGGACGGTCTGATTCATGCTCCATCTCAGGCTCCTCATACCGATGGTATAAATTCCCATCATCATCTATAACGTCGTTGTTGGGCCAACAACAAACATAGTCAGGACGCTCCTCCAATGCTTCGACGCATGCCTCTAGGAAGCGTGCTCGAATACGGTCATCGTAGGCAGCCCACTTGAAGTACTTTCCACGGGATAGATCGAAGGTGTTATTAAAATTCCAAGGACCACCACGATTCTCCTCATATCGCATATAGCGAATTCTTGAATCCTGCTTGGCATACTCTTCACAAATAGCCTGGGTCGCGTCCGTACTCGCATTGTCAGATATCACTATCTCGAAATCTGTGAGTGTCTGGCTGAGAATCGAATCCAGAGACTCTCTCAAGTACTTTTCCCCATTATATAGGGGCAATCCAACAGATACTATTGGATCGGAAGTGGTGGATGAATCAGACATTAGCTATTAGGTAGGATAAAAGTGAGAATCCGGAGAACATCTGCTTTTCAAACAAAAACTTGAATTCGTCAGCCTCTTTTTTAATATATTTTTGTATTCTGAAACGACGATTAAAGGCGCAACTTCAGTCCGAGAGCGTCGTATTGGTATTATAGAGCTCTGCACTCTTCTCAGGAAAATCCAAAGTGTAGTGAAGTCCCCGGCTCTCCTTTCGCTTCAGGGCACAGCGGACAACCAGATCACTCACCAGAGCTAGATTGCGCAGTTCCAACAGCTGCGGCTCCACTTTAAAGTTCCAATAATAATCGTTAATTTCATTGGAGAGTAATTCGATACGCTTTTTAGCACGCTGCAGACGCTTTGTGGTTCGCACGATCCCCACATAATCCCACATCGCTTTGCGCAGTTCGTCCCAATTGTGGGTGATGACCACGCGTTCATCAGGGTCGCTCATCTCGCCATCAATCCAATCCGGCAGATCAGGAGTGCTCATATCCACATCACCCATGAAATGATTGACTGCATCTGCTCCATTGTGAGCCATAACCAATGCTTCCAGGAGTGAGTTACTTGCCAATCGGTTTGCCCCATGCAATCCGGTACAGGCTACCTCACCGCAAGCGTATAGCCCCGGCAACCCGGTTTCCGCATTCAGATTTGTTACAACTCCACCGCACAGGTAATGAGCTGCAGGAACCACTGGTATCCAATCTTTGGATATGTTTATGCCCTGATCTAAGCAGGCATTAAAGATGGAAGGAAATCGTTCTTTAAGATAGGCCTCATCCTTGGCCGTAATATCTAAACACAAATGGGTTGAACCACTCTTCTTCATTTCCTCATCGATGGCCCGAGCGACAATATCCCGTGGAGCCAACTCAGCCCGTTCATCGTAGGCGTCCATGAATCGTTCACCTTCGAGATTTCGAAGAAGCGCACCTTCTCCCCGAACAGCTTCGCTGATAAGAAAGCGTTTGGGAGATTCACTATAAAGAGTCGTCGGGTGGAATTGGATAAACTCCATATTCTGTACCGGCACTCCGGCTCGGTAAGCCATGGCAATTCCATCACCGGTCGCAATGGAGGGATTAGTGGTAAAAGGGTAAACATGCCCTGCCCCACCCGAAGCCAGAAGCACGGCGTTCGCAGCCAGCGTTCTTATGCCACCGGTCAATACATCGAGCACATACACTCCGAGAACACGATCTTCCGAGATATCCGCATCGTCTGCGACCTGGTGCAACTTCTTTGCCGTAATCAGATCGATCACAAACCCATGCTCGAAAGTAGTGATATTCGGATGTGAATTTACCGAGCCGACCAAAGCCGTTTCGATCGCCTTTCCGGTCATGTCAGCGACATGAAGAATCCTTCGCTCGGAATGGCCACCTTCCTTTCCCAAGGAATAGGACTCCGCATTTTCCCGGCTAAACTCGAGCCCGATTTCAATGAGCTCCTTCACGCACTTGGGCCCTTCCTCAATGATCTTTCGAACGACCGACTCATCACAAAGCCCATCTCCCGCGATTAAGGTATCTTTCACATGGAGATCGAAATCGTCGGTGGCGGAAGTCACGACCGCGATGCCACCTTGCGCGTAGTTGGTATTCGATTCGGCCTGATGCTTTTTTGTGACGATGCCCACTTTGTGACCAGACTCAGCGGACTTTAACGCAAAGCTCAATCCGGCAATGCCACTACCAATAACTAAAATGTCAAAACGCTCAGCCATCTGCGCGGGGGGAAAAGGAATAAGGGAAAGCTATCGAACCAAGCATTATAGGGTAACATTATCAATCATGCGCACCTCATCGACCCAGACAGCAGTTGCAATCAGGGTCTCTCCCGGAATGACTTCTCGCACAGGTGCCATGGTATCACGATGCACGATAGCGACATAGATGATGCGAATTCGTCTCCGTCGACTAAGAATGTGAATCACCTCAGCTGATATTCGATCGGGATTGCGGATGCCATTTTCCACCATCGATTTCCCAGCAGCTAATGCTTCATAGATACCTGCAGCATCTATAGCCTGCTGGGGAGAAAACCATTCGTTTCGCGCATCAACGGCCAAACCTGAGTCTTCGCGCACAGTAGGGTATACTTCGATCCGAGTCTCAAAGTGGAGATCCCGAATCATCCGACGGATACCAGCTACCTTTTGGGCGTCTTTTTGCCCAAAGAAAATGAGATCGGGCCGAAATAGATTTAAGTACTTGGCGATGACGGTGAGCACGCCAGGAAAATAATGAGCCCGTGATTGCCCACAAAGATCAAAGGTTACCTGATCTTCTCCAATAAAGGTGGAGTATTCATTGGGAAAAAGCTCTTCCGTTTCCGGACAATAAACCCAATCAACACCCAACTCCTTACAAATTTCCAGGTCGGCCTGTTTGTGTCGCGGGTAGCGTTCGTATTTCTCGTGGAGGCTAAATTCCTTGGGATTTACAAAGATGCATACGACTAAGGTATCCACCTCGGTTCGAGCAGTTTCGATCAACCGCCTGTGTCCAGCATGTAAGGCGCCCCCTGTCGAAACGAGACCTAGGGTTTTGCCGGGAACTCGGATTTGATCCTTCAGTTTTGAAAGCTCAGCAATTGATGAGAAGGTTTCCATGACTTGAATGTGTTTCAGTGAATACCGGTGACTGATAAATTGCACCAAAATTCATCGTAGTTTCATTGACTGACGACTGCTTCTAGATCTTTAGCGATGAGACGTCCAAGATCAGCAAGGCCTTTGGAGAGTCCTCTAGCCAGGCTGGAGTAATCACCTTTTTTCCAGACGAGCTGACTGCCCGTGTAGTGTCCTTGCTTGGCGATTGTTCCATCACGAGTGGATTGAATCGTCCACGTCGCTTCCAAAAGTAATTCAGCTTTGGGAGACTCCTGCCCCTCGAAGGATTCAATATTCAGACGAACGACCCACTCTGGATTCGAGTGGTCTGGCCATGGCAGACTATGTACTTCCATCCCAACCGACGTTTGCCTTTCAATATTCATACTCAGCAATCGCTGCAAACTATCAGAAGGTCGCTCCGCCCAGAGATGCCTGGCCGTATAGCGTAGTTCATTATCGCCAGTTCTCACTACGATCTCACGTCGATCGATGTAGCTTGGGACTTCAAGGCCGTCCAAGCCTACGATGATCGGTTCGGCCGACGCTTCACTTTGGATAGGAGAAACATCCACCGGTTCCAAGGTGTAGTATAAGGTGGGTTGCGTGTCCCCTTCGCCGAGGCTGAGGCACCCGCCGTTGAAGAGCAGCAATAAACAACTAAGCTGAGAAATAAGTATGACTGATAGCTTCATGGATAAGTGGGCTCAAATTAGTCGACGGATGATTGCCGCCCGGTCAGCAAGGCGCTGGGATTTCGCTCCAGATAGTCGATCAAACTTCTCATGGACTCTGCCGCTTCGGACAAGTTGACGAGGGCATCGTCGAGGTTGGTGCGAACGCTCGATTGCGGCCTCACCATCACGTGAAGGGAAGTTGTTGTCATCTCAAGACTCTCCAGGGTCTTCGTTAATTGCTGAAGCGCATTCTGTAATTCTCCGGCCGTGGGTTCGATCGTCGAACGCAATTCTCCAGCAAGTCCTTTATATTCGCCTAATGTGCCTTCCAACTCCTGGATCAACATTGGGATTTGCGGCATCTCAGCCAGTTTCTGGAAAGAGACCGCAGTCGTCTGCAAGGTCTCGGATAAATTCCCCAGGTCGGCATCTTCAAACTCGTTGTTCACATTCTCCAGGAGTTCAATCAGCCTTATGGAAATACCTTGGAAATCAACGGTGCTAAATCGCTTAATAAAATCTGAGACATTGTCGGAGATCTCAGCCAAGGCTCCCTTGAAGTTGGGAATCTCGTACAAGTCAGAAAACTGACTATAGTACTCGGCTCGGTATTGTTCGGGATCCACAATATCCAGTTCCACATACATCAAACCGGTAATCAGACTCGCTGTGGCCAGGCGCGCTCGAAGTCCATCATCGATGTAGCGACGCAACTCATCCGGATCTGATAAATCGATCAGGTCGCCAAACGTTTCCTTAAATCGTTTTGCCTCCACTTCATAGATTACAGGAATTCGACTGGATACCCCTTCCCCGTCGGTCTGCCCTAAAAAGATCTTCAGCTCAGTCACCTGGCCGATCTTTACGCCGCGAAATTTTACCGCAGCACCGATCTCCAAACCGCTGACCGTTTCGTCAAAATAAGTTACGAAGCGATAACTGGAACGGCTAAACGCAGCCTGTCCGAGAAAGATGAGGCCTACGACTGTAAACGCCAAGGCGCCCAGCACAAAGATTCCTACAACAGTGGCATTCGGTTTCGCGCTCATGGTATTCGGGAGGAGGGATTATAGGACCTGTCAGCAAAGTGCAACTCTGGTTCCCTGAATATTAAACTGGTTGGTATGTTATCCGTCATAAATTGGAAGTGGAAAAACGGCCGCCCTTACGGCTTAGGAATTCGGTCACCACGGGGTTGTCAGATTCTTCAAGCAAGGTTTTCGGATTACCTTGAGCAATGATGGTCTTCTTTTGCGGGCTAAGCATCACCGCTTTGTCGGCGATGGCAAAAATACTGTCTAACTCGTGGGTCACTACCACCACCGTGGTATTAAATATATCACGGAGGCTGAGTATGAGATCATCAAGGCGCTTGGAACTCACGGGATCTAGGCCGGAGGAAGGCTCATCGAAAAACAAGACTTCAGGATCCAAGGCCATAGCCCGAGCCAGACCTGCCCGTTTTCTCATACCTCCACTCAACTCCGCCGGATAAAATTTCTGGAAGCCTTTCAGCCCCACCTGACTCAGCTTCATGTCGACAATCTCAAGGATCTGCCGACGCTTGAGGTTGGTATATTCTTCCAGAGGGAAGGAGACATTCTCCTCCAAGGTCATGGAACTCCACAACGCACCCCCCTGATAAAGCACACCAAACTTTCGCAATAGAGACTTTTTCTCACGTTCTGAACTAGCTGCAAAATCCTTGCCGCTGTAGAGCACCTGTCCTTCAGCAGGATCGCGCAAGCCAATCATATGTTTGAGCAAAGTACTTTTGCCACAACCTGAACGCCCCATGATGACCAGGATCTCTCCCCGGTTTACTTTGAAAGACACGTCTTCTAAAACCAGGTAATCACCATAGGCACAAACCATGTCTTTCACTTCGATATGTGGAATATCTGACATGGCTGCTAAATTTTGTAGATGCTGTAAATCACAGCAAACAGGGAGTTAAAGATGATGATCAGTAACAGGGAGGTTACCACGGCTGAAGTAGTGGCGCGTCCCACTCCTGTTGAACTGGTGTCGCAATTCATACCACGCAAGCATCCTGCGTAGGCGATGATCATGCCAAACGCGGAGGATTTTAGTAAACCCGAACTAATATCGGTGGCAGTAATATTTAAAAAGATTTCCTGAATGTAAGTCTGAATGGGCATGTTTAACTTAACCAGGCTCACCAGCATACCACCTAATATTCCCAAGGCATTTGAGTAGATCACCATCAAGGGTGTCATGATGGATAAACCAATCACTCGAGGAAGCACCAGATAATCAACCGGGGGCACCCCCATCGTTTGAAGGGCATCTATTTCTTCAGCCACTTTCATGGATCCTATGGTGGAAGCGAAAGCCGCACCTGTTCGGCCAGCCAAGACGATCCCCGTCATAATCGGGCCCATCTCTCGGACCATTGCCAGACCGACAAACGCCGGGGTATAATATTCAGAACCAAATTCCTCCAATAGATCAGCCGCCTGAAAGGCCAAAGTCACTCCGATCAAAAAGCTGATCAGCCCCACAATAGGTAGTGCCATCGGTCCAGTATCTTGCATCGCACGGAAACAATCCACCCATCGCATTCTGGCTCGTCCCACAAGCAGCCGAAAAAAGGAAATTACAATTTCACCTAAGAATGAGGCAAAAGCACTGCAGTCTGCCAAAAACTTGAGGGTGCCTTGACCCACTTCCTCTGCAAAGCCGGGTTCCCCTTCCGGATCCTTGGCTTCGGTGCGAGAATCCACCGCGCTCTGAGTCTGCAACATCAGGCGGCCCAGTCCGTCAGGTAAGCAGTCGCAATTGAATCCAATCGAACGTTTATTGGCCCACTCGCGAGCCTGATTCAGAAATACCAACAAGGAAGAATCCCAGTCCTCGAGATTTTTGGTCTCGAGCAGGATCTCGTTGATATCGTCACGCAGGTCACCGTGCTGAACAAAGGCGTCAAAGGCAGGTGCCTTCCGATCGAGAACCCAGACGCCCATCAAACGAATGACAAGAGTGTCACCAGTCTCCTCCAGCTGTACCTGGCTGGCATACGGATAATTGGACATGAAAGCGGATAAGGATAAGTTGTAGATCCACTGCCTAAACAGTTGATTTACAAGATACAATAGGCAAACACTCCTGACCTGTAATGCAAAGCCTATTATTTGACCTAGACGGAACTCTCCTCGACCACTTTACCTGCCTCGCCCGCTGCTACGAACACGTGCTCGGCGAACTGGACCAGCCCATCCCGACTCGGGATGAAATCAAGCGGGCTGTCGGTGGCTCAGTGGAATTAACCATGGCCAACTTCGTCCCGGAAGATATGCGTCAGGAAGCCTGCGCCCGCTGGAAGGCCCATCTGGAAACGATCCTCTGCGAAGATGCTTATCTTATGCCCGGCGCCCTGCCGCTGATTCAAGCGCTGCACGCACAAGGTAAACAACTCGCAGTTTTCACCAATAAAGTGGGTCCACTGTCTCGCACGCTCTGCGACCACCTACAAATTTCTCAATACATGGATGGCGTGTTCGGTGCGGACGACACTCCCTACCGTAAACCCAACAAAGAATTTTCGGAGTACGTCCTGGAAAAGCTCGGAGCCAATCCAGCTACGACAGCGCTCATTGGTGATAGCCCCTTCGACATCCAGGCAGCCCACGTAGTCGGTATACCTGCCTACTGTGTCGCCACCGGCACGCACAGCATCGGAGAGCTCGAAGAAGCCAAGGTCGACGGCGCCTTTCCTGATCTTCCAGCCCTCGGCAAAACCCTCTTTGGCTTGGACCTTTTACCCGAATTAGCCTAATAGAAATCCTACTCGTCCTCCTACTTCTACTCCTACTTACCTTCACCTTCTTCCTAACTCATGCCCGAAACCATCCGCGGAGTCCTCGAAAGGATCATGTTCTCCAATGAGGAGAATCATTTCCTGATCGGCGACCTGCGTCCCGAGGACAAGAAGGCAACCATCACCGTCACAGGCGCCATGCCTGGAGTTCAATGCGGAGAGACCTTGGAAGTCACGGGTGACTGGGTCGTGAATCCCAAATACGGCACACAGTTTAAGGTTACTCACGTTAAATCCACCCTCCCCTCCACCGTTCATGGCATACGCAAGTATCTGGGCAGTGGTCTGGTGCCAGGAATCGGGAAAGTTTATGCCAACAAGATCGTCGACCATTTTGGGGCGGAGACATTGACCATCATTTCTGAGGAGAGTGCCCGCTTACGGGAGGTCGCCGGCATTGGAGCCGGTCGGGCCAAGTCCATCAAGGCTGCCTGGGAAGAACAGGCTGCTATCAGGGAAGTCATGCTATTTCTGCAAACCTACGGGGTCACAGCGGCCCGTTGTGTCCGTCTGGTTAAGCAATACGGCAACGAGGCTAAAACAGTCTTGGAAAACGAACCCTACCGGGTCGCCCGCGAAATCGACGGCATCGGTTTCAAGACAGCCGATCAAATTGCGCTCAATCTCGGATTCGGAAACGATAGTCCCAAGCGACTCGACGCAGGTCTTCTCTTTAGTCTCCAGGAACTGGAGAGCGATGGACACACTTGTGTTCCAAGGCGCCTGTGGGTGGAGCACGCTACCCAGCTCCTCGACACCGAAGAGGCCAATATTGAGGCCCGGGTCAGCCATCTAGTCGAAAGCAAAGAGGTCATTTCAATCGATGATGAGCATCGAATCCAACTACCCCATTCTCACCGCGCAGAAACCACCATCGCTCAGGTTATCAGTCGTTCGTTAAAAGCGAACTCCGGCCTACCACCTATTAAAGTGGATGCCGCTATCGAATGGGCTCAAGACAAAGCCAGTTTCGGGTTTGCCGAGGAACAAGCTCAGGCAATCAGGACCGGACTGAATGAAAAAGTCTCTATCATCACAGGTGGCCCTGGTACCGGAAAGACGACTATCCTGCGCGCGCTGGTTCAGATCGTACGAGCCAAAAAGGTAGACATCATTCTGGCAGCACCAACTGGCAGAGCTGCTCAACGCATGTCACAAGCCACTGGCGGATTTGCTCAAACCATTCACCGTTTGCTCAAATTCGAACCCCATAAAGGCAACTTCGCTCACAACGAATCCAACCCCCTCAAAGCCGGTTTTGTTATTGTCGATGAGTCCAGTATGCTCGACGTTCGACTGGCCGCTGCCCTCCTTCGTGCCATTCCTCAATCAGCCCACATCATCCTGGTCGGGGATGTTAATCAGCTACCCTCTGTCGGCGCAGGCAACGTGCTCAAAGACCTTATCGAATCTAAAGCCGTACCTACAACACGACTACAGAAGATATTTAGACAAAACGAAGAGAGCTCTATCATTACCACCGCTTACAATGTATTGAACGGATCGAAGGGCACACCTTATCTTTTGGACAGTACTGCCGAACTCGGCGCACAGTATGATCTGCAGTTCATCAAAGCACCTGAAGCCGACGATTGCCTCAAAGCCATCGAATACCTCTGCAAACAATTCATCCCGAACAAACTGCGAAGAGACCCGCTTCGTGACACGCAAGTGCTAGCTCCCATGCACCGAGGTGTCGCAGGTATCAGCAATATAAATACAACACTTCAGAAGGCTCTCAACACACACAAGAACGGCTTTACCTTCGGCGCTTACAAATACTGTATCGGCGACAAGATTATCCAGAATCGCAACAACTACGACCTCAACATTTACAACGGCGACATTGGAACGATCGAAAGCATCGACTACGAGAACTCCACCCTTCAGGTACAGTTCGACTCCGAACAGGTCGAGATGACCCGCTCCGACCTACTCGACGTCAGCCTCGCCTACGCCATCAGCGTCCACAAATCGCAAGGCTCCGAATACCCCATCGTCATCATCCCTTTGGTCAAAGGACATTTCATGATGCTCCAGCGCAACCTCCTCTACACCGCACTCACCCGAGGCAAACAAAAGATCTTCATTGTCGGCGACCCCGTCGCCTACTTCATGGCTGTGAAAAACGCCGATCCCGCCATGCGCTTTACCGACCTGAAGGAGAAGTTGCTGGAAGCGATGTAGGCTCGACTAACAACCGATCGTTAAAGATACTACTGTATTCATGACAGAGAAACGAATCAGTAAATGGACACCTGAACAGCTGCTGAAAACGGTCACGATCACGCTGGTATTTCTCATAGCCGGCCCTGAAGTTTGGGTCGCGGTTGAATTTGTATCCCTGATTGAAGTCATCGGCGTACTGACTTTCTGGTCCTCCATCTGGGTTGGATTCAAGATGATGCCCATCTATCGACTATTTGCTTTCGTCATCCGCCTGCTGATGAAGCTGGATCCTAACTTCTTTATCCCCGATAAAAACACGATTCGCCAAATGCCAAGCATGCTTGTTCATGCGGTCCCCTTCGCAGCTACCTTTTTGATTTTCATGATGTGTGCCCCATGAACTTGGGCCCGACAATACCCCTTCACCCTCCGAGCAATGTCACATGGAAACACTTAAAAACTTCAAACTGATCTCCCTTTTTCTGGGAGGTCTATTGGGTGGATTTGGATTTCTTTTTGTTGGCTTGAAATCTCCAAAAGCAATTGACGAGTTAAAGACATTTGAAAACCCGATTTCTGATATTTGGGAGGAAGAAAACAAGATCAGCTCTCATAAGGTAATTCGTTTCACCGGGCGGAACGGTAACTATAAATTCATGGGATGGTCTCCACATCAAGATCTGATAGATGACGAAGTCGCCATTGGAGAAACCATTAAAGTTTGGAGCGATGTAGGAGACAATTATTGGATCTGGCAAATTGAGAAAAACGGTCAAGTCCTTCTAAGCTACGACGAGTTTTTGAGATCCATGAAGACAAACAAATACGGAGGTATTGCTGCTAGTATTTTCGCATTCATCGTTTCCGGAGTGGCTGCTTGGGCACTCGTAAACAAACAACTTCGTGAAACAGGAAGACTACATACTCGGCACCACTGACGAAGAGATCGAGCGGCTGAAGTTTCAGCACGATCTTTGGAAGCAGGATGTTGAAGGGGTATTGGATCTGGCCGACGTGGGGTTGGGACAACAGGTACTGGACTTAGGGTGTGGTCCGGGATTCGGGACTATAGATTTGGCTGAGCGAGTGGGAACAGACGGTAAGATCTATGCCATCGATGCATCGGAAAAGTTTCTACATTTCCTGAATAGGCAATTAGTCGACGGCGATTTGAAACAAGTGAGCGCCCAAAGGGCTGACGTTCATCAGATTCCGTTGCCTGATGAAAGCGTGGATATCGTATTCGCGCGATGGGTACTTTGCTTTGTCGAGCGGCCAGAGCAAGTCGTTGAGGAAGTCGCACGCGTGCTTCGCCCAGGTGGCCGGTTGGTTATTTTCGATTATTTCAATTACCAGGCAGTAAACATTTTTCCGAAGCGAGATACCTTTACTCAATTGTTCAATGCCTATTACCAGAGTCTCATCGACCAAGGAGGCACTTACGACATCGGACACATTCTACCTGGGCTGATTGACAAGCAGGGGTTAGAACTCGAGTCACTGACACCCGTTTCAAAGATTGGCCGGCCTGGTGATCTCTATTGGAAATGGTTTATACTCTTTACCGAAAGCTATTTGCCTAACCTGGTTGAAGGCGGATATTTCACTGAAACAGATAGGGAAGCATTGCTGCGTGATCTGGACGACGCTGCCAAGCAACCGGCGACCTTTTTCTCCCCACCCCCGGTTATTGGAATTGTGGCAAGAAAGCCCTGAATCAATTCCAGGACTCGGCGATGACTTTCTGGAGATCCGGGAAAGGTTCGTCGCTGTCAACGTATTGTTCCTTCAGGCGTTTGAGCTCGCGTTTCAGACGTTCGCTAACGGCCTCATACTTGGATTGCCCATAGACGTTGTTCACTTCCTCCGGATCGTTCTTTAAGTCATAAAGCTCCCATCCAGCAGGCGTTTGCTCTTTGTCCGCACCGGTTGCTCCAAGTCCAAGTCCGTAATAGAAGATCAATTTGTAACGATCGGTGCGAACTCCAAAGTGACCGGGGATGTGGTGACCCCTTAAGTGCATCCAGTAGCGGTAGTAAACCGATTCGCGCCACCCCGTAGGAGCCTTACCCGTCTCAAGGATTTTGAGGAAGCTTTCACCCTGCATGGCATTGGGAATGGGTAGTCCTACTGCCTCCAACAAGGTGGGGGCAAAGTCGATATTGGCACCGAGTAAATCTGTAGTGCTACCCGCCTGAATTCGACCTGGAAGACGGGCGATGAACGGCATTCGAAAGGCCTCCTCAAAGATCCAACGCTTATCAAAGTAATCGTGCTCCCCCAAGAACATGCCTTGATCAGAGGTATAAACGACCAAGGTATTTTCGGTGAGTCCCTCTTCGTCCAAATAATCAAGCACACGCCCCACATTTTCATCCACTGCCTTCACACAACGCAGATAGTCTTTCAGGTATTTCTGGTATGCAGCTTTGGTTTGCTCCTTCTCCGTAAGACCGGTCATATCGATCTGCTGAGTGGGCCAACGATCAGAGCTTACATCGTCGATCATGTTACGCCGATCGGCCAGGCGATGCGAAATGGATGTCCCGTAGTTACGACTCGCCTCGGAGCGATGACTGTAATCCTCCCACAAACTAGCGGGCTCCGGAATTTCGACGTCTTCTAAAAAATCTTCATGACGTTTAGCAGGCTCCCACTTTCCATGAGGAGCTTTGTGATGGAGAAAGAGCGCAAAGGGTTTGTCCGCTGGCCGGTCCTCCAGCCACTCCAAAGCGTAATCAGTTACGAGATCGGTGTAGTAACCTTCGACTTTTTTGCCGCCACTTCTGGTTTGGTAAGGAGTACCGATCTCAGCAAACGTGGGGTCATGATACTTCCCCTGCCCTGGACCGACCTTCCAATAATCAAAGCCAAAGGGCTCGGTCTTTAAGTGCCACTTCCCAATCAAGGCCGTTTCATAGCCTCCTTTTTGTAAGAGTTCGGCCACATTGATCGAGTCGGGAGGAATGGCATCCCCGAGCGTTTTGACCCCATTGATATGGCCATATTGGCCCGTCAAAATACTTGCGCGACTGGGCGTGCAGATCGCATTGACGCAGTAGGTGCGATCCATCCGCATCCCTTCCTCGGCCAGTCGATCAATATGGGGTGTTTTAAAAACAGACGTCAGATGGCTCCCATATGCACTGATGGCATTGGTCGCGTGATCATCCGACATGATGAAAACGATATTGAGAGGTTGCGCCAGAACAGCGGTGTTCAAGCCGATCCATGCAGCACAAAGAAGGAGGACAGTTTTATAATTCATAGGGTAGCTACCAGTAAGCCTGCATAGAATGAGCAATAGCAACTGCAAACCGGCTTGCTCGTTGGCCCATCCTCCTCCAGCTTACCACTCTCATCCCAACTGTATGCAATTTTCCAATCAACAAATCGTCGATAGGCTTCTGTCTGTAATTGAGAACGACATCGTGCCTCTGACCAAGGACGGCGTATCACAAGGAAACAAGATCTTTGGAGGCGCTATATTGCTGAAGAAAGACCTTTCGCTTGTTCTGGCTGGCTCCAACAACGAGACAGCAAATCCGCTTTACCACGGAGAGATCCACACGATGGAGCTCCTCTACCAAATGCCGAAAGAAGAGCGCCCAGATCCGAAAGACTGCATCTTCTTTGCTACGCATGAGCCCTGCACGCTGTGCTTGTCGGCAATCACTTGGGGCGGCTATGACAATTTCTACTACTTATTCAGTCACGAGGATTCTCGGGATGATTTTCATATCGGCCATGATCTACGCATTCTGAAAGAAGTGTTTCGCCTCGATCCCGGTGGTTATGCTCGCCAAAATGACTACTGGACGGCCTACCGCCTCGCGAACCTGATTGCGGAATTTGATGAAGGGGAACAAGATGCCTTCAACCAACGCATCGAGGGCCTGAAAAACACCTACGCTGACCTTTCAGATATTTATCAGGCAAGTAAGGATAAATCTGATATCCCATTGAAATAACATATTGAATCATGGCAAAGGCACTCGGCATCGGCGGTATATTTTTCAAAACGGAAGACCCGGCCGGCTTGGCAGCCTGGTATCGTAAATGGTTATCCTTTCCAGGAAGTGATGGCGACTATGTCCCCTTCCCTCCCGCAGGTATTCCGGAAGGTGGATTCACTCTCTGGTCCCCCTTTGCCAAGGACAGTGATTACTTCGGTATTCCCGATCAGAAATTCATGATCAACATCATGGTCGATGATCTGGATGAAGCACTTAAGCAAGTAGCCGAAGGGGGCGCACAGGCCGAGGAGAAAACCGAAGACTATCCCTATGGCCGATTCGGATGGTTCATCGATCCTGCAGGCAATCGAGTCGAACTCTGGCAAGCGCCCACTCCAACGGAGTAACATGCAACCCAAGGTTCAGAAGCAATTACAACGACTCCTTCCTATCCTGGTACTGGGGGTTCTCTTCTTCTGGTCCGCCTGCTCAAAAAAGCCAACGTCCGTGGTAGAGCTGTTTCCTGACTTGGTGTTCGATGAACGCTCACAGGCTAAACAGTTCGCGGTCGTAGCCACCGGTTCAGAGCCAATGATCGACGATCTGGAAGACGGCGACCTCAACGGAATCAAAGCCGACGGTCGCAATTGGAGCTGGGCCCAATTCGACGACATGACCGACGGAATCCAATACCTAACCATCGATCAAGAAGAAGGAGGTCCACGCCAAGGCAACGTTCTCTATGTAAAGGGTGGCGGCTGGCAGAAAACGGGCGCAGGAGTCAGCGCCAATCTGGTCTATAAAGCCTCTCCCCGAATGTATGGCTACTATGACGCCTCAGTTTTCTCCGGAATCGAATTCTGGATAAAAGCCAAAGATTTAAAACAACTCACGGTATCAGTTGGCACTCCAGAAACCACTTCCACCAATGACGGCGGCATTTGCATCAGCTCACTCCCGGGCCACTTTGAACACCAAGCAACGATCTCTGATGAATGGACCCATATCCAAATACCATTCAGCGAGTTCCTTTTGAAAAACGGAAATAAGGAGCTTGCCGTTAATCCTGCACAAATCAAAGGCCTCCACTTTTCATTTGAGACCATGAACGATTACGAAATCTGGCTGGATGAAATCGCCTTTTATCGTTAATCCCAAAGGTCGCAGTAACATACCCCCAGTTGGAGCTTAAGGCAGCACCACAGCATACGGGGTTCTGAGGCACTAGTTTAATTTATGGGAGAAAACGAATTATTTGATTGCATCAAATTGCACCTTATTAAATTAATGTGATCAGTCTTTTTTTTACTACCCTTTCATGTCACTAGCACGAACTATCGTCCCAAGTTTTCTTCTTTGCCTGCTGCACTCCAGTCTCTGTGTGTCACTACATGGCCAGGACACACCGAAACTGGTTTGGTCCGACGAATTTGACTACACCGGACTGCCGGATGATTCCAAGTGGAGCTACGATGTGGGCGGCCATGGTTGGGGTAACAACGAACTTCAGTATTACACGGAGAGGCGTTCCGAAAACGTACGGGTAGAAAACGGCGTTCTCACCATTGAAGCCCACAAAGAAAACTTTGAAGGCAGCGGCTATACCTCTACCCGTCTGGTTTCCAGGAACAAAGGTGATTGGAAATATGGGCGTTTTGAGATCCGAGCCAAACTGCCGAGTGGTCGAGGTACCTGGCCCGCGGTCTGGATGCTGCCTACCGACTGGGTCTACGGCGGCTGGCCGGCCAGTGGCGAAATCGACATCATGGAACATGTGGGCTACGACATGAATCGCATTCATGGCACCATTCACACAGAAGCCTTCAACCACACCAAAGGGACGCAGGTTGGGAGAAGTGTTATAGCGAGTGATGTAGCGTCTGAATTTCATGTCTACACCCTGGAGTGGTGGCCCGACCGAATAGATATCTTCCTCGATGGAGAGAAATACTTTACCGTTTCAGACAATGGTACCGGTTTTGCAGCCTGGCCATTCGACCAACGGTTCCACCTGCTACTCAACATCGCTGTCGGCGGCGCCTGGGGTGGCGCCCAAGGGATCGACGACTCCATTTTCCCACAGCGTATGGAAGTCGACTACGTGCGAGTCTATGAGTTGGTTGAGCCCGTTGAAGAACCCGGGATAGCAGTTCCGGCAAAAATAGAAGCGGAAGACCTCAACGCCCAATCCGGCATGGGATTTGAGCAAACATCTGACGTGGGCGGTGGCTTCAACGCGGGATTTCTCGGTGATGGAGATTGGGCTGAATACAAACTGGATGTCCAATTTCCGGGTCAATATGCGTTCGATCTTCGCTATGCGAGCCTCAACGGAACCGCAGCTATGAATCTTAGCCTGGACTCAGGCATTCCCATCCACTCGGGAACTTTGGCCGCGACAGGAGGATGGCAATCTTGGACTACACAACGAGTTGCAATGATGGATTTGTCGACTGGGGAACACATCCTGAGAGTAACCATCGATGCTCCAAGCGGAGAAGATCTAAACTACAACTGGATCGACGCTGTTCTGTTGGAATCCTCTATTCTGGACGATCCCTATGGCGACCCGGAGATGGACGGCATTCCCAATATCTTTGAGCACGCATTTGTCCTGGATGACCAGGCGGCAGACTCGCAGATGATGCTTCCTCGCGTGCATTCCCAGAGAAGAGGAAACAGCGAATTCCTCAGAATCGACTACCGACAACGCTCAGGAGGGTCAGGCACCACGGGCACGCATTATCATGCCGGAGGAATCACCTATAGGGTAGAAACATCCAGTACCTTACAGCCAGGCTCCTGGTTGTCCGGAACGAATCTTTTCAAAATTATTGGCGATCCCATCGACAATGGAGATGGCTCCGAATCGGTAACTGTTGAGTTTGCTTTTCCAGTAAGCAGTTCCGGTCAATTCATCCGACTTAATCTGATCACAGACTCGTAATTACTGTGGTAACAATCATAATACGCACCATCCAATTACCCCATAATGAAACTCATTTTGCTCACCCTTCTTTTGTTTTCGACTCTCTTTGCCTCAGGGGCATCCGTGTTCACCGTCGAAGGCAGGCAAATCCAAATGAATGGAGAGCCGTTTCACATTAAAGGCATTTGCTACAACGCGGCACCCATCGGCGAGACAGGTACCAAACCTCCTTACGGCGACTACTATACCGACAACTACTTATCCTTAACAGAACGAGACGCAGAAAATCTGCGGACCATGGGAGCCAACGTACAACGCAGCTACGGATGGATCCCCGGCGAAAATCACAAGCGTTACCTCGACCGAGCCTACAACCACGGGGAGCAACCGGTTTATATGTTTATCAACCGTTGGATAGATCCTCACACTGATTGGGGAGATGCAAAGGCCGTCGAACGCCATGTCCAGGACTGGGTGTCGATCGCTGAAGAAACCAAGGATCATCCAGCCATCATCGGCTATTTACTAGGAAACGAACACAACAACGAAGGGGGGAACGGGGCCAATCCATTGTTTTGGCAAGCCATGGAAACGATTGCCGCAGCGGTAAAGGCCATCGCCCCGGACAAGCTGGTATCCGTTCCAATTACCGACCGGATTGATGAGGTGACTCTATTCGACGACACACTCAAATCGATCGATTTCTGGGCGATTCAGGTCTATCGCTCGACCACATTTGGAACGTTTTTCGATGAATACGAAACGGCAAGCAGCAAGCCAGTCGTACTGACCGAGTACGGTTATGATGCTTTTGATAATAACACAGGTGCGGAATACCCAGACAACGCTGCCTACACCGCAGACGTGGTCGTAGACATGATTCGAGAAATCGACAAAAATAAAGACGTCTGCGGGGGTGGC
Source organism: uncultured Opitutales bacterium (assembly GCA_938075565.1). GTDB lineage: Bacteria > Verrucomicrobiota > Verrucomicrobiia > Opitutales > UBA2995 > UBA2995. The sequence goes on from CALJGU010000047.1 coordinate 18,290, forward strand.
TGCATTTTCGAATACAAAGACGAGTGGTGGAAATCCAAGGGCAAGATCGACGAACAGGACCAGGGAGGATTTCCCGCTGACGGTATGCCCGACAAGGTTTTGAATGAAGAATGGTGGGGGATTTTCTCTGTGGCAAAGCAAGAGAATTTGCCAGATGCACTAAATCCAAGACAGTTGTATTTCCGTTTAAGAGAGTTGTGGGCTGCTGAGTAGGTCACAAGTGGAAGAGGCATGGGTAGGAAAACTCCAAGAATACGCACGAACAGTCCGTATCATTTCAAAACTTGTCCAAGGACAAGGTCAGACAATCTGCACAGAAAATAAAGATTGATTTCATTCATAATTGCATCATTGTGCACCTTAATAAATCAATACTTTACCTCTTTCACCCCATGAAACTCATAGCTTATTTGCTCCTACTTGCCTCGGGGCTCTCTGTATCTGGCGCATCTGTATTCACCGTCGAAGACAAAAAAATCCTGCTGAACGGAGAAACATTTCGAGTAAAGGGCATTTGTTACAGCCCCAATCAGATTGGCCAATCCGGCACTCTAACGCCATTTGGAGATTTCTTTACTGGATTATTCCTGGCCACTACCGCACAGGACAATGAAAACATGCGACGCATGGGAGCCAATGTGCAGCGAGGTTACGGATGGACAGTTGGAAGCAGCCATACCGCCTACCTCGACCGTTCCTACAACGATGGTGTAAACCCCATCTATGTGTTTATAAACCGCTGGATAGACCCTAGCACAGACTGGGATAATGCGGCTGCCGTCAATGCCATCGTAAGCGATTGGGTTGCCATAGCTGAGGAGACGAAGGATCACCCGGGAGTTATCGGATACTTGTTCGGCAATGAAGCGAATATTCAATCCGGTAACAATACGAAAGCATCGTTCTGGCGAGCCATGGAAACTATAGGGGCAGCCATCAAGGAAGCAGCACCGGACAAACTCGTTTCATTTCCCATAACCGATTCCCTGAGTTCAGTTCAAATAGTCGATGAACTAGTACCATCCATTGATTTCTGGAGCATACAGGTATACCGCTCAACCACCTTTGGAACGTTCTTCGATGAGTATAAGCTCGCGAGCGATAAACCAGTCGTGCTCACCGAATTCGGCTATGATGCTTTCGACAATGACGCCCTAAGCGAGTATCCGGACAACGCTTCATTTACCGCTGACGTGGTAGAAGACATGCTTAATGAAATCGAAGCCAACAGGGATGTATGCGCCGGAGGTATGATATTCTCCTACCGTGATGAATGGTGGAAAGCACAGGGCGGCCCCAGTGCACATGACAATGGCGGAATTACCGCGCCTGGTATGCCTGATGGATTATTAAATGAGGAGTGGTGGGGAATCTTTTCAGCAGAAGATAATGGCTTTCTTCCTGATACGCTGAATCCAAGAGCTCTCTACTATCGCCTGGTTTCATTATGGAATCCAGTTCCTGAATTTGATGCAGAAGTCACCCTCGACGAATCAGGTCTCACAATCGAATACGAACGCGATGAAGAGGACCGGGACTTTCGTTACGAGGTACAAATTAGCAGTGACCTCAATGACTGGACGGCTATTGCTGACAACTCCAATTCGACAGCTCTTGAGGCAGTCGAAGGAGAAAATCTGACCATCACTGAGACCCTGAATGAGGGCCTAGTCAGTGTGCGCATTGAAGATCCGGGATTCCTTGCGAGAGGAAGCGGTACCTTCCTCCGCGCCGGTGTAGGCGGAAGAGAATAACGTAATTACGGAATCGCCGCTTCTACAGTTTCTGGCCTGAAAACCAAGCCGGATAACAAATGAATCGCTAAGCGCAACTTTAAGGTGCACACTAATGCAATTTTAATTTGACATCCGACAATTAGGAAGAATAGATTCCTAAAAACTTAAGGTGCATATTAGTGCAATCTAAGCATTTACACCTTAGCAAATAGAATATAACTTAGTAAAACTTCTTCATAATCGCATAGAGCAGCAGCCGAGTGCACATTTCACCCACCACAATGAAAATACGCCTAATCTTACTAACCACACTTGCATTCATTGCTTCGGCGACGATTTCGAGTGCACAACTCGAGTTGCCTCTGACATTTGACGAGGCCATGGAGTTTACATTTACGGACTTTGGTCCAGACGTTGAAAACGATGGACGACCATTAGATAAAGTGACGACTGTAGCAGCGGATCCCGATGCAGCAGAGAATATGGTCGCTGCCGTCATCAAACCTGCCGGCGCACAAACCTGGTCCGGAGTTACGTTTTGGGATGGGACCAAGATCCCTCTTTCTGAATCTGAAACGAGACTCTCCGTCCGCGTTCGGACTCCAGAAGCCAACACACCTATCCTACTGAAGATTGAAAATAATCTATCTCCTTCTCACTTCGTTGAGAAGATTGTAAACTCTACCAAGGCAGATGAGTGGGAAATTCTCACCTTTGATTTTTCAAGTCCATCAGGAGGAACATTGGATTTTAATGAGCTTCTTCCTGTTTATAACAGGGTTTCCATATTCTTCAATTTTGGCACCGGTGGTGGAGCGTCAGATACGACTCACTACTTTGAAGACGTCATGCTAGGGGCACCTGAAGTACTAAATGTCCCATTTGATTTTGAGTCAGATGTCCTCGCCTATGATTTTGGTGAAGGAGGCGGCTTCGGAGGCGGAGTTTCCACAATCATCGACAACCCTCAGATGGTTGAGCCAAACACAAGCGCCAAGGTTGCCCAAATGGTAAAAGGCG
>CALJGU010000048.1 GCA_938075565.1 uncultured Opitutales bacterium
ACGGTAAGTGGAAACCAATTTTGGTCAGGGCGTAGTTCTTCGGCGACTGTGGCGCATACGAAAAGACTGGTTTCGCCAAGCCCAACGGTAACGGAACCACTGGATTGTTTAGCTATATCGCCGGTGGAAAACGTCATTCCGAGTCCGTCGACTGTAACTGAGTGTGTCTGTTTCATTTATGTATTTCTCTCTGTGTTACAGGCGGGGACGTACAAGATGGAGTGATATGAGGCTTAATTGCCTGCGATCACCGAACCCGCCATTCTTCTGTTTGTACGCACAGATAATCGGCCTGCCTCTTTGGAGATAGGGGATGCATCCATGCCATGGGTTGGTAAAGTGTAATTACGAAATTAGCGGCGGAGATTCAACTCTTCCAACAATTGCTTGTATTTGTTGAGATCGTGCCGTTTTACGTAATCCAGCAACTTGCGTCTACGGCTCGCCATAGCAATCAGTCCGCGACGGGAGTGATAATCTTTACGGTGAACACGCAAGTGGTCAGTCAGATGTGCGATCCTCGCGGTTAACAGTGCGATTTGCACCTCAGAGGATCCAGTGTCAGAATCGCTTTTGCGAAACTTCTCAATGATGGGTTGTTTATCAACTTTTTCTGTATTCGACATAATGGTAAATTAGATATTCACGACTTTTGGCGTAGATGCCTGGACTCAGCCGGAGCCAAATCCACCGTTATCCTTTGTAGGTGTCGCGGAGAGAGGTCCTTGTCGGAGGCCTCCACCCTAACGGTAAGCGCGTAAAAATGGGCGTGCTCTATTTTGTTGGCAAGGTTTTTCTGCCCCCAAATTAATGAGTAAAATCAGGCCTTTCGGCCCCTATCGAATGGGAGCTGAGGGAGCCTTGGACGATACTAGATGATCCAGGTATTGGCGCCGTTTACCAAGCCCTGTAAATCGGGCTTTCCGTCCTGACTATCTATCGCTTCTTGGACCTGGTCTTGGATCTGTGCATCATAGGTCGGTTTTTCGACCTGACGGAGAGTTCCGACCGGGGTTGGGAATTCAGGATGGGTCATTTCGGCCAGCATGGCTGTGTAAAGAGATCCAGGGCGGTCAGGTGTGTGAATCATGACGCCTTTTTCTTCAGGAGTCGCGTCTCCCAGGGGAATAACCTCTGGTTGACTGCCATTCCACACGATACCTTTTTTCTCTTCTTTGCCGAAAACCATGGGTTCGCCTTCTTTTAAGAAGAGCATATTGTCGTCTCGTGATTGGCGTCCGTAAACGGGGTCCCAGGTCTTGTTGTTAAAGATGACGCAGTTTTGGAAGATCTCAACGAAGGAAACTCCGTTGTGTGCCTGTGCCGCTTTGAAGGTCTCGATCATATGCTTCGGATTGGTATCAATCGTGCGAGCAATGAAAGTGGCTTCGGCTCCTAATGCAAAGAGGATGGGATTAAGTGGATTATCGATAGAACCGGTCGGAGTAGTTTTGGTCCGGGTGCCAACAGGTGAAGTTGGGCTGTATTGTCCCTTGGTCAGACCGTAGACACGGTTGTTGAAAAGGAGGATGTTGATGTTGATGTTACGGCGAAGCGCATGCATCAGGTGATTACCACCAATACTCAGTCCGTCACCGTCGCCGGTGATCATCCAAACGCTAAGATCCGGATTGGCTACCTTAACTCCCGCTGCTACCGTTGGAGCACGACCATGAATGGTGTGGAAACCATAGGTATTCATATAGTAGGGAAAACGGCTTGAGCAGCCGATTCCACTTACAACCACGTAATTCTCCTTGGGAATTCCCAGTTCGGGCAACGTACGTTGTAGTGAGTTGAGGATGGCGTAATCACCGCAACCTGGACACCAACGAACGTCATTGGGTGTAACAAAATCTTTTTTGGTCAGCGGGTTTTCTTCAATTGTTTCTGTTGCCATTGGATCGGATTCTCCGGGTAGTAATTCAGGCCTTAGTCTTGTAGTAGTTCGTGGATCTTCTTGGTCAATTCCTTCACTTTGAATGGCTGCCCTTGAATCTTATTGTAAGCAACTGTGTCCACCAGGAATTGAGAACGTAAAAGAACGTCTAGCTGACCCATATTTAATTCAGGAACCAGGATCTGGTCGAAACCGTCCATGATGTCTTTCAAATCGTTGGGCATCGGATGCAAATGCTTTAGATGAACACTGCTCACTGAAAAGCCTTCCGCTTGCATGGCGCTTACGGCTGCGGTTATGGACCCGTAGGTTCCTCCCCAGCTGAGAACCAGAACTTTTCCGCTCTTCTCTCCAAGTACCTTAGTAGGAGGGAATGAGTTTGCGATACGTTTCAGCTTCTCTGCACGTATATGAGTCATTTCCTCATGATTGTCAGGATCGTAGCTTACGCTCCCACCTTCGTCTTTTTCCAGTCCACCGATACGGTGCTCATTCCCTTTTTGACCAGGAATAGCCAGTGTGCGAGACAAGGTATCTTCGTCGCGGGCGAAGGTGGTGTAGTTGCCTCCTTCTTCAGCGATCGGCTTTTTGATCTCATCTATCCCGTCCATGGATGGGATTCTCCAAGGTTCTGCACCGTTCGCTAGGTATAGATCACTAAGAACGATAATAGGTGTAGAAAAGGTGAGTGCAATGCGCACGGCCTCAATGGCTGTTTCGAAACAATCGGAAGGACTGTTCGCGGCAATGACCGGAATCGGAGCATCGCTATGACGACCATAAACAGCTTGGAGTAAGTCACTCTGTTCCGTTTTAGTCGGCAGACCCGTACTTGGGCCACCGCGCTGAACATTGATAATGACCAATGGAAGCTCTGTCGAAGTTGCCAGACCGATAAACTCTGCTTTTAAGCACATTCCAGGACCACTGGTTCCGGTAATTCCCAGATTCCCAGCAAAACTTCCGCCGATCGCGACTCCGATGGCAGCAATCTCATCCTCAGCCTGAACCGTCTTTACACCGAAGTGTTTGTAGTTCGATAGCATTTCGAGAATCGAAGAGGCAGGTGTAATAGGGTAACCAGAGTAAAGGAGCTTACGGTCTGCCTTCTCGGCTCCAGCGATCAAACCGAGCACTAGGGCTTCGTTTCCAGAGATTTTCCGGTAGGTGCCCGCTTCTACTTCGGCCTTGGCGACCATGTAGCGGTTACGTGATGTCTCGGTCGTTTCTCCGAAGTAATAACCGGCTTTTAGGACCGTGATGTTGGCTTCTGCGAGTGCAGGCGCCTTGCGGCTCCATTTTTCCCGGATGAAATCAATCGTGTTGTCAATCGGGCGACTGTAGATCCAATACATGAATCCGAGCGCAAAAAAGTTCTTACAGCGAAGCTTGTCCTTAGCTGTGAGCTCAGTCTCTTTGAGTGACTCCTGGGTGAAATGATTGATATCAACCTGGATCAGCTCGTACTTGCTGGTGAGCTCTGGGTCATCGAGGGGATTGCTTTCGAAATCCGCCATCTTGAGGTTCGCCTCAGTGAATGCCGCCGAGTTGACCACTAGCATGCCGCCCTCAGTCAGGTCGCGCAAATGCACGGCCAGAGCAGCCGGATTCATGGCTACCAGCGCATCGGGAGCGTCTCCGGGGGTCAGGATCTCCGTGCTCCCGAATTGTATCTGGAATGCAGATACGCCGGGAATGGTTCCGGCCGGGGCTCGAATCTCTGCCGGAAAGTCCGGAAAAGTCGCCAGATCGTTACCGAAAGCAGCGCTGCTGTCCGTAAATCGTTCCCCGATAGTTTGCATGCCGTCTCCTGAATCTCCTGCGAAGCGGATAACGACTGTTTTTAGTTCTTTAAACTCGTCAGCAATAGTGGACTCTGTGCCCATGTTTTTAGTGGTAAGGCGGGGATTGAACTTTGGGTAAAACGCGCCAATCCAAAATGTTATTTCCTGTTAGTCAACCACTATAGGTATTAGTTTTGGTTACTCTGGGAGGAACTGAAATTAAATTCGCTTTCAGGCGATTTTGGGCGGCGCGAAAGAAGCTTAAATGAACCGTAGCGGTTTGATCTTCCAGGCAATATTAAGTTACCCTGCTCGGAAAATGACCTCTTGGATTTTCTCGCACCCTCGGAGGCTGTTCAGTCGTTTCAAGAGGACCTTTTTACTGAACTGCATTTCCTGTTTCACGACTGGATTGCTGACTTGTACGTAAAGCGTCCTGCCACGGTCCAGTCGCCAAGGGTTTGCATACTTGGCGTTATTCTCACCCACAAGGGATACCCATTCATTCGTGATGGTCTCCTCAGGCTGGGTGGTTCCCAGTTTGAAGCGGTCGACCAGCGTATCCATCACGGCATCCAGATCTTTCACTTTCTTGTTCCACGCCCTCGACCGGTCGGGGGGAAGTCCTCTGAAGGAGGCAATCAAGTTATTGGTCTTGCGGCTGAAAAAGTGGCGCATGGAGCGGTCGCTGGTTAGTTGAACTGCCAAATAGGTTTAAGTGGCCGTTCCCACCTGTCGAGGGAATCTCGTTACTCGGGACCTTATTCGCTCAAATATCTGCGACTGCTGCCTGCTCTGACTGCAAGATCTCTGGCAACTGATCTATAGAGCCGAGAACGGTTCCGGGTTCCATGCCATGAGGAATCCGGTTGTGCAGGAGGAGAGCGTTCCAGCCAGATCTCAAGGCCGGTTTGTAATCATTGGCCGGGCTATTGCCCACGTGAAGGAGATGAATCGGATCCACTCCAAGTTCATCGGCTATTTTGGAGTAAAATGCTTCCTCGGGTTTTTCCACTCCTAGCTTGGTTGAGAGAAATACCTGGTCGAAATGAGATAGTAGCTTCAGTTGCTTGAGGATGGAATACAGGCGCTTATCCCAATTGGAAGACAGGACCAGGTTAAACCCGGCTTCTTTCAATGCGGTTAAGGTGCGGAATACTTTGCTCTTCGTTTTCCAGCGAAAGCCTTCTCCTATCGTTTGCCAGAGATCCTCAAAAATAAAGTCGGAGAAGTCGTCACCCAGGATTTCGACTATCACATTGTGCCAGCGATTCTTTTCGTGCTCTTCATCGATGACGGGCATCGGGCAAGATCGGGATTTGTGGAATTCCGCCATAAAGCGCATCTCCAGTTCGGGTTCGCCTATGAATACACCATGTTGGTGCAGCACCTCGGCATAGATACCTCCAATGGATGGTATCGGGTCAAATAAAGTGCCGGTGGCGTCAAAGCTGATAGTATGTATGGAATCGAAGCTCATATAAGGTAAGAATGATGGTTCGAAGAAAGATTTGCTGGGGTTAAACCGCAAGGTGAAGTCCTCAGATGATAAACATTTGAATTTTACCCCCCGAATTAGGAGTCTTTTAACCCTCAAATGTATAGGAAGTTTAAATATTGTACCAGGACGGCATTGCTGAGCTTTCTATATATAGCGGTCTCGCAATCCGTTTCTTGGGGGTATTTGTCGAGGCAGGAGGCGTTTGCCCAGTCTTTCGACATGGTCTGGAGCACTGTTCAGGAATCGCATTGGGATGAGACATTCGGGGGGCGTGATTGGGAGGCCATCGGGAATACTTACAGGCCACGATTGAAGAAAGCTCGCGACAGAACCCAACTGGTGGTGCTTCTGCAATCGATGCTCAATGAGCTGGAGTTGTCGCACTACAGGATTTTGAGTAATTACAATGAGGTGGAGGACAATTACCCCAGAGGTGGCTACACCGGCCTCGAATTGAAATATGTAGAGGGCCGCGCCTACGTCGTCAGGGTGGCTCCCGGATCTCCGGCCGAGGAGGCAGGCATAAAAGTGGGATGGCGTTTGAAGTCGATTCATCGACGTTCGATCAAATCGCTGGTAAAATCCTACTCACGCAAACAGCTACCAGATAAGATCAAGTCCTTCTATATACAGCGGCACTTGAACGAAGTGATTCAAGGAGGGACCGTAAAACGAATTCGCACAGATTGGTATCCTCCTGAAAAGCGGGCGTTAAAAATCTACATGATGCCGACGGCCGACTCACGGCAGCTATCTGATTCTGTTGGGCACCTCCCCTCTCAATGCATCGAATTTGAGCAGCGCTACTTGGAGAACGACATTCTGTATATGCGTTTCAACTACTTCGTTCCAAACTTGATGAGCGACATTCGGGCCAGCATTGAGCAAGCCTCCGAACAGGCCCAGGGAATCATAATTGATCTTCGATCCAACCTCGGGGGCTTAACCGTAATGGCAACCGGGATCAGTGGGCTATTGGTGGATGAGCCCACCAACCTAGGGAAACTCAATTTGAAGAAAGGCCACATGACCTACCAGGGCTACCCGCAAAGAAAACGTTTTTCGGGTCCGGTGGCCGTGCTTATCGATGGCTCGTCCGCTTCGACCTCTGAAATGTTCGCCGCAGGTTTGCAGGAGGCGGGTCGTGCACGGGTTTTTGGAGAATCCTCCTTGGGGCAGTCCTTGCCATCCTTGTTCAAGAAGTTGCCGAGTGGGGATCTATTTCAGTACGCAGTAGGTGACTATCATACCCCGGAAGGCTATCGGATTGAGAAAAATGGAGTGGTGCCCGATGAAGTGCTGGTTCCCAGTTTCGATCAATTAGAACAAAGAGTTGATCTGCCCGTGACGGAAGCGTTGCAGTGGATGGAACGACAATGGATGGAGGACGAGGATGCATCCTAGCCGGATATCTCTGATCTGTTGGTCCGGTCTCTTTGTCATTCAAGGTCTCCTTGCCTCGAATTCCATGGAGGAGGACGAGAAGGTCGAAGCGATGTTGCAGGGCTATGTGAATTCTCAAGGGGGCCGAGAGCGACTCCTCACGATTACGAGTATTGAAGTGGATGGAATCATGAAGCTCGAATCACAAGGGTTGCGGATTCCTATGGCCCAAAAGGTGCAAGCGCCGGACAAAGTATACACCATGCAGGATTTTCCGGTTTTTGGAGAAATTAGGAATTCGCTCAATGGGAACCAAGGTTGGGAATGGCACCCGATTGCTGGCGAGAGACCTCTCGATTACACAGAAGTTGATGAGCTCCTGGACGATGCTAATCTTCAGCGAGACCTCAACTTGCGCGATGAATATTCAAGCATTCGGTTAGGGCCTCCTGAAATCATCGAAGACATTCAAACCACTCAATTGATTTTCACCGATGAAGCAGGCAAAGTAGAGTATTGGTATTTTAAATCGAATGGAGATCTCTTCCAAAAGATACACATTGTTTCAGCGGGCCCCGAAAGTGAATTCGAAGCAACTGAGCGCTACTACGATTTTGAAGAGGAGGAGGGCTTTCGTTTCCCTCGAAAAATTCGCTATCTAAATCCAGCCTACGAGGCCGAGTTAACTATCACCGAACTGGTCATCAATCGCGAGATTGACCAGTGCTATTTCGTACTGCCCATCTACGCCGAGGAAATGGCGAGGTTGGCAAAAGATGAACCTTATGAGCGTTCCAGCACGACGGTTGATTGATCGGCTTTAATTCGCTTCTGATAAAAAGATTCAAGAGTGGAATAGTCTTCCAGGGAGACGCGCTGGGATTGCAGCTTAATGGAGCGTTTGACGAATATCGTATTCTCCTCGACTTCAAAATTGAGCGAGTAGCTACCAAACGCTTCGTTGAGCTCCACATTCTCTGGCAACTCCCGAACTGCTGGTCTTAGTCGATCCACACCGGTTGAGTGAAGGCGCCGTTCTTGGCGATATCCCAGACTTCGATTCTTGCCCAGGTATGGTTGGAAAGGTCGAGGTCTATTTGGATGTCTTTGCTTCCAAACTCGGAAGTATCAGTTAGCTCGATACGTTTGCGATAGATTTGTTTTCCGTCGCCTGATACCACCTCGAGGTGAGAAAGCGGGTAGGTCCATTCAAGGGATGCTTTCAAGGTTACTTTCTTAAGGGAACGTTTTGAGAGCGTCTCGCCGCTTTCTTTACCGTCGAAAGAGCAGTCTGTGATTAGGACTTCACCTGTGGTGACGAAAAACTGTCCCGCACGAAGGGTATCCAATACCGGTTGCCAACCGTCTTGATATTTGGGTACTTCGTCGAGCTTGAGGTAGTTGACGTTCATAGCTCCAAAGAGTTCGTAGCCCTTAAAAATTTTAAAGATGTCAACCTCACCCATTATATATTTCGGAGCCCCCCAGTTTGCCATGTCGTCGAGCAGATCGAGTACTCTCCAGCCCTGGGTGTCTCGCGAATAATCAGCGGGCATGGCTTTCCAGGCCGCACCAAAGAATCGATCACTCTTAAAAAAGGGCTCCTCCTTATAGGCATCTGGGAATCCCGTTGAACCTTTAACGCGTGCATGTGCCGTCCAGGCAAGGCCGCCTTCTCGCTCAAGAAGCTCATGAACATCCTCCGAACTGCCAACATGGTAGACCGTGCCGTAGCCCTTCATTTCTTGGACGAAGGGTTGGTTTTTATTTCGGTTCAGAACCCAATTCACAGGCTTGGGAAAGAAACTGATCCAATGCCCTCCGAAATGAACATTCGGTTCTTCACCTGGTAGAAGAAGAAACCCGTCTCCAGATAAGCGGGCACATTCGTCGTGCATGACTTGGAGCTGCGTTAGGCGTTCCTCTGTTCCGAGGCGCGGGGTGGCTCCTCGATGAAACTCCGCCAGGTGAACGATATCGACACCCATGTTTCTAAACACATCGACAAACTCTGGGTTCTTCAATCCGACGGGAATATCGTCAGTGGCTTGCTCTTCTTGTTTCGCGATAAAGTCCAAGGAGTGTTCGACGTGGTAGTGACTGGTGAAGGTCTTGTAGCCGGGAAGATGTTTAAAGGTATCGTTCCGAGTATATTGTCGGACGGTATCCAGGTTTTGGTGACATGAATCGGAGGATGGGAACAGTAGCACGCCCAGTTTTTGCTGAGTGCCGGGCGGGGCATTGACCCATGGCACATAGCGTCGATCACCCATGGGTGGTTGGCGCACGCCAAAGGAAAAGCCATCGATCATATCCATATATTCATCACCTGCCCAGTTGTAGCCGTAGTTCTCCACAAAATCGAGTGGGTAGAGGAATTGGTGGGGGAAGGGAGAGATTGCCACCGAACCCGTTGGGGAAGACAGGGCCATGGAACGGTAGCGTGTTTCGTAGACGCGAGCCGTTTCCTCCTCCACATCGGATGACTTTGGATTGCCTAGAGAATCGATCCAATTAAGGCGATGGTTCTTCGTGTCGGGCTTTCGCAGACCCACATGATAAAGAAATGCGGTCGCTGGCCGTTCAGTCGAAACACGAGCCTCCATGTGCACGAAAGGACTGCCTTGGTAAAAAGTGAAGGCCAGGCTGCCTGAAAAGTGGTGGCTCTTTAAGCCGTCGATTTCAATGGTCGCACGGTTCTCCTTTCTTGTGATCGTTACGTTTTTGGGGTCGAGATTCCCACTTTCGACAGAATAGGGCCTCGTCGGCACACGATCGAAAAATATCAACCAACCATCCTCACGCTTCTCGAGATCACGATCACCCACCCAGAACAGGTAATGTGGATCCACGCCCTTCATGACAGCGCGGTTATCAACTCCCAGTTCCTTAATAAGTGGCGGAGTTGGATTGCCACCTCGTCGAGGTAGAAACTGCATTTCGATGAAGGCAGTGCCCTCGGCGGTCTCCCAATCAAAGCGAAGTCCGTTCTCCTGAGTTTCTAAATTGAAGCCTTCGCCTGGAGTAAAATCAGTTGAGTGGATATCGATGGCAGACACCGAAAGTTGAGTGAATAGGACAAGGGCGAGGACGAAACAAGGGAACCAAATTTGTTTGGAGAATCTCATGGTTTTGATTGAGGAATGAAGAAGCAGTATTTAGGCATATTCGAAATGGTACCGCAAGACACAGTCATCCCCGAAGCTTTGTTGACTTATATGGGAGGATTGAAGACCCACGATGAGGATCTCATCGGATCCACCTTTGCCGAGTATATTCGGTTTGTTACACCCTTCTGGACTGCTGGGCACGAGCAGGTATCAGATTTTCTGGGAGCGCTTTATCGTGCCTTCCCTGATTGGACTTACGACCACGAATCCCCGCAGAAGTTAGGTGACGAACTTTACGCGGTAAAATGGAAACAAGGCGGCACCCACACGGGACGGCTTGAGTTTTCAGGTTTCGATCCGGTGGAGCCCACAGGAGTATATGTCCGCCTTCCCCAACACTTTTTCTACTACAAGGTGAGAAACAACCAGTTGACCGAGATCAAACCCGATCCGGTTCCAGGGGGTGCGCCTCAGGGAATATTTGATCAGATCGGAGTGGGGCAGCCTTTTGTCTAAGCCATGCGGTTTCAGCTGATCATCTCGAGTCTGCTTTTAAGTGCGCTTGCCAGCTTCGGTAACGAGCTGGGTTCTTCATCCATCCTTTCCGACCACGCGGCCAGAATGCAGGAAGGCATCCAATTCTTTAAGCAATCAGTTCGAGGTATTTTTAAAAATAACTGCCTTGAGTGTCATGGAGGCGAGGAGGTCGAAGGAGAGTTTGACCTATCCAATCGTCAGTCCTTGCTCTCCAGTGGTCTGGTTTCGGATTCGGCAGAGGATAGCGATCTCATGGAGTCGATTCGGCATACCTTTGAGCCCTACATGCCTCACAAACTGGACAAGCTTCCGGATGATGAAATACAAGCCATAGCAGATTGGATCGATCTGGGAGCACCTTATGACAAGCCGTTGGCTGACAGTGCGGTCATCAGGAACGAAGGCCCGATGGTGGTTACTGACAAGGATCGCGACTATTGGGCCTACCGACCGCTTTCTGCTCCCAAGGTCCCGCGTGCCAGAAACGATCGTTGGTCGCTCAACGAGATTGATCGCTTTGTAGCTCAGTCTCACAATGAAAATGGACTGGAGCCAAATGCACGAGCCAATGGACGGGTGCTTATTCGTCGCGCCTATTTGAATACCATTGGTTTGCCGCCCACGCCTGAGGAGGTTGCGGCCTTTGTGAATGATCTGAAACCGGGTGCTTATGAACGCATGGTAGATCGACTTCTCGAATCGCCGCACTACGGAGAGCGTTGGGCTCGTCATTGGATGGATATCGCCAGGTATGCCGAAAGCACGGGCTTCGAAATAGACTTTGATCGTCCGTATGCGTTTCATTACCGCGACTTTCTAATCAAAGCCTTCAATCAGAATATGCCCTACGATCAATTCGTTAGTTGGCAAATTGCCGGAGACGAATTGAGGCCAGCTGATCCCTTGGCACTTATGGCCACCGGATTCCTTGGGGCCGGTCCCTTCCCCTCGGTGTTGACGGAAAGGGAATTTGAATCAGCTCGTTATGATGAGCTGGACGACATATTGAATGCCATGGGTACCGCACTTTTGGGTACGACGATTGGCTGTGCCCGTTGCCATGATCACAAATATGACCCCATCCCGCAAAAGGATTACTATCAGCTCGCAGCCAATTTTACTCGAACCGTTCGCGGTTATGTGGATCTAGATCCGGAGAAAGAAATTTACGAAGAGAACCTCGCCTTCTGGAAGTTGGAGAACGATCGACTTCAACAACAGCTTAAGCAATTCGAGGAAGCGGAACTCGAACCGTTGTTTCAACAGTGGTTAGAAGCAGGTGCCTTTGAAATACCTCTTGAACGGTGGTTGGTCTTGGATCCTGACAAATATACCTCAATTCAAGGGGAGACCTTGGAGGAACAGTGGGATCATTCCTTGTTGTTGACAGGCCAAAATCCTGAACAGGAAAACGAAACCTTAATGATCGAGGCAGAAACGGGGCTCCAGGATATCAAGGCGCTTCGTATGGAAACCTTGACCCACCCAACGCTTTCAGAGCTTGGTCCGGGGCGCGATCACGAAGGGGGATTCACGATTCGCGCCATTGCCGTTAGTATCCAGAAAACGGGAACGGACGAGGACAAGTGGGTGCCTGTGGAATTAGCTTCTGCGGAAGCCACTGCGCAAGAGAATGATGGATCTTGGGGAGCAGGAGCAGCGATTAGTGGTGTCTCCCAAGGTTGGTCGATTGAACGGGATGCGTTTGGTATGGATCAGGCCATCGTTCTTCGTTTTGATGAGCCAGTTGGCTATGCCGAAGGAACACGGTTCCGCATTCGCGTTTCCAGCGGTCACAACATTCAGCAGATGGTTGGGCGTCCTCGCTTTTCGGTGACTCTCGATCCACGAGCTCCTGTTGAAGTGAGTGAGGGGATTTCGGCCTTGGCCTATCAATCGTTTATAAAGCTTCTGGTCGGGATGAAGGTAGAAAAGCTGACCCCAGCCGAGCGAAGCGGATTGCGGGAAGACTTTTCCAGGAGTAATTCTGAGTGGCTCTCCTTGCGCGATCAATTGATGGAGCATCAATGGAATCGACCGACTTCATCTGGGACAAGGATCATGGTGAGCGGCGATTCGATTACGCCTGCCTGGCATCGTAGTGCGCAAAAAGGATTTCCTTCCTTTTATGAGGATACCTACTTCCTGAGTCGCGGAGATGTAGAGCAGAAAGACGACGTGGTCGAAGCCGGTATCTTGCAGGTTTTGAATCCTTCCGAAGTGAATAGTAATCCTCTGAGTCGTCCTCGCAGTTCACTCGTGGCCTGGTTGACCGACGTGGAAAATGGTGGGGGCAGCTTATTGGCACGCGTCTTTGTCAACCGTGTGTGGCATTACCATTTTGGCCGAGGCCTTGTTGCAACACCTAGCGATTTTGGAAAACGGGGTGGGGATCCCAGTCATCCTGAGCTACTGGACTGGTTGGCGAATGACTTTGTTGCCCATGGGTGGGATATGAAGCGCTTACAAAAACAGGTACTAATGAGTGCCACTTATCAGCAAAGTTCAGACTTCAGTTCTGCGAAAGCAGATCAGGACAGTGATAATAAATACTTATGGCGCTTTTCTCCTCGTCGGGTGGAGGCGGAAGTGATCCGCGATTCCATGCTGCAGATTTCTGGCTTGTTGGATAAAACACCCTTCGGTCTAGGCACCAGGGATTCGTCGATGAATCGCCGGAGTGTCTATTTCTTCCTCAAGCGTGCCGCTTTGATTCCTGAGATGTTGTTGTTCGATTGGCCTGAGCATCTAGTCGGTGTGGGTCATCGACCCACCACCACCATAGCTCCTCAAGCGCTTCAGTTTTTAAATGGTCCTCAAACGCGCCGCTACGCCGAAGGGTTCGCTCAGCTCTTAAGTCGCAACCCCTCTGATCAATCGAAGATTAAAGCTGCCTATCAGATGGCCTTCAGCCGATTTCCATCAGAGGAGGAAATGAACCTGGCCCAACAGTTCATAGAAACCCAAGGCACCACGAATCTAAACGATGGGTACGAAGTGAACCAAGCCTGGATCGACTACTGTCAGTCCCTTTTCAGCCTCAATGAATTTTTATATGTAAGATGAACCATGCGATTAATTAGATGAAGAGTAAGAATATTGAAGTAGCGATGGTGGAAACACTATCGACAGAGGGTAGGGCAAGAGCGACCTCGCTCTGCCGCCTTGATGTTGAGTTAAATGTAGAGGCGTTGGTGACAACGCCGATCTTCAAGGACGAAGAGGAGTAGGAGGACAAGGACGATTTTCATGAACACCCACAACCCATACGGCCAATGCGGCCCCGAGCACCACGACTCGCCGATGTTACTGACACGCCGCGAGCTGCTCAAGCGTTGTGGTATGGGATTGGGAATGATCGGGCTATCCAGTTTGCTTGAGCAGGGTGGCCTATTGTCAGCGGCCACCGCAAATCCATTAGCCGCGAAAAAACCTCACTTTCTCCCCAAGGCCAAACGTGTCATCTGGTTATTCATTAACGGTGGCCCCAGTCACATGGATACTTGGGAATACAAACCTGCTTTGGCGAACTACCTTGGAAAGGAGCTGGAAGGCTTCGACAAGTTTACCGGATTCTTCTCCAAGGAAGTGGGAGCCATCATGCAATCGCCCTTTGAGTTCTCACCGCAGGGAGAGTCAGGGAAAATGGTTTCTGAAATCTTCCCACATTTAGGAAAGCACGTCGATAAGATGGCTTTCGTGCATTCGCTCTACTCGGACTCGAATAATCATTCGCCTGCCTTGTTCATGATGAATAGCGGGCTTCCGCGGACCGGCTTCCCCTGTGTCGGGTCTTGGGTAACCTATGGTTTAGGCACTGAGAACCAGGACCTTCCCGGTTTTGTCGTGATGGGCGATCCGCTGGACCGCGGTCTCCCCAAAGGGGGGCGCACCAACTGGAGTTCCGGATATTTGCCGACCGTTTACCAGGGCACACTCCTTCGCGAGAAAGGAGATCCTATCCTCAATCTTCGGCGGCCTGAGTCCTTGTCCGAGTCACAGCAGCGCGCTCAATTGGATTTGATTGGCCAGCTGAATCGGCACGACATGGAACAACGTGCTGAAGATGCCGAGCTCTCCGCGCGTATCGAGAGTTTTGAATTGGCCTACCGTATGCAAACGGCTGCCCCCGAAGCTTTCGATGTGCAATCAGAATCTGGATCGATGAAGGAGCTCTACGGACTCGACGATTCAAACTGCTCTCACTTTGCCCGCCAGTGCTTGATGGGGCGTCGCTTACTCGAACGAGGAACCCGCTTCGTGCAAATCTATTCAGGCGGCATGGCCAATCAAAGGGCCTGGGATGGCCATATCGACATCAAGGGCAACCACAGTCAGTTCGCCGGTGAAACCGATAAGCCCATCTCAGCCTTGCTCACTGATCTTGAACAACGAGGTATGCTCGACGACACCTTGGTCATTTGGGGTGGCGAGTTCGGACGTCTCCCTGTCGCTCAAGTTGGCACCCTAAAACCAGGTCGCGACCACAACCCTCACGCCATGACTGTTTGGATGGCAGGCGGTGGAGTCAAAGGCGGCACCTCTTACGGCGAGAGTGATGAACTTGGCCACCATGTCGGAAACGATCCCGTCCACATCAACGATTTTCATGCCACCATCCTCCACCTCCTCGGCATGGACCACGAACGCCTGACCTACAAATACAACGGCCGAAGGATGCGCCTGACTGATGTAGCAGGTAAGGTGATTCAGGAAATCCTGTCCTGAAGGTTATAGCTCCATCGCAGCTTCGAGCAAAACCACGAATTGTTATGTCTTTCCGAGCTTCCACCATGGCTTCTTAAAAACGAGATCCGGGTTACTACGAAGAACCGCCCCGAAATCCGGACTCTCGGCATCGTAAACGCGGGAAACCTCAGCCATGGTCGGCCAAATATAGTCTTGCGACCATGAAAGCCAGTCATCCAAGATTGCCTCCGCATTGGCGAAATATCCGTGGAACAGACGCCCGAATACTCTGATTGTTGCCGATAAAAGCAGGTCGTTGACTTCGGATAGTTGAGCCTGTGACGAAAGAACAGCGGCACTGAGGCCATGCAAGCTACTTACATCCGCATCCATCAACTTCTCTCGCTTCGAAAGTAGTTCGATCAACTCCTCATCAACGCTCCGGATCATGATATACACTTTGTTCTCGGCATTGCTTCGTTGGGATACGACAATCTCGCCCTGGGTACCAGCAATTCGCGATACATCCGGATCGAGCTTGATTGCTCGAAACTCGTTCAAGAGCTTCGATTCCAGATCTTTCGGTACGAGGGCATCTGAAATGATGCAGACATCTACGATCTGATTCTTCAGCGCATCTTTGTAGCCCTTCTTGAGTTTGCGTTTCTCTTCCTTCGACAGGCTCATGGATTTCTTGGCATCGCCGAGCTCACGAAACCGGCTTGTCCGGGATTCGTGAAGCACCTTGTCGTCTGATTGGTTTAATCATGCTCCTGATAGCTTTCTTTTACTGAGTTGTTCAGGAAATTCCTTAAATATTCGAACGGAATCTTCACCCATCTTTCTTCTTCGCCATACTCAAATGTGTGCTCTGAGAACTCTTGCTTGAGCATGCTGAATAGCTTGACTGTCTCATTTGCCTAAGTCTTTTAATCTTTTTCCATGAGGTCTTCTCGATAGTCTTTGGTTAAATGAAAACCTTCACCAGCCAGTACTGTTCTGATTTCAGCAATCGATCGGTTAGTCAGCCTGCGGATAAGTTCAATATCCGATGCAGTTGGTTTACCTTTCCGAATGGTGATTTTGTAGACCATCATTTTAGACAACAGTTTTATAATACGACTTTAAATATCGAAAAATACCGGAAGGGGAAGAGGGTGATTCTTGAGAGGGGGGAGAATTTAACTCTCATGAAATCAAGGAGTTGAAATTGTTCAAGTTGATTATCCTTTGAGACCTAGTTTATGAGTCCTTTATCATCTTCGCTACATTGGTTTTTCTTAATAGAATGGTAGGCCCGTTCGTTCTCTGTTTGTGAAGAGAATGCTGCTAATCGCTCTGAGGTTACTCGTCTCCGTCATCTTGGCGCTACATTTGGGGTATTGGGCAATCTTATTAACTAAAATCGAATGGGTGTCTTACAGTTCGATGGTAAGGCCACCTACGTTCTTGGCCTTACTTATTTCAGGATTTGGATTGTACCTGTTTTTCCCTTACGGACTGAAAAAACGAAAACGGTTTCGTAAGTGTGGGATGTTGATAGCTTTGTTTGCATTTGTCGTAGGGATTGCCTTGGATTTCGTCGATCGATTTCGATTAGTAGAGACAGTGGAAACGGCTGAGGTACTTCGGTTTGAAAATGTCCATGATCCACTGAGTGCCGGGCAGAAGGGGCTCTTGGTCGCCATGCTTCGGGCCGAGCCGATTAAGATCAATTGGAGGAGTTCGCTGGCTAATTTTTTCGTAGGTTACAATACATGCCTGTGTGGTGACGGCGATGGCATTGAATTAGGATGGGAGGGCATGTTGTTTTCCTGCAAACATGGCGATGAATTGTACATCCGGGGATTTATAAGCTTTTACTCAACGAGGCATGTTGTTTGGGATATATGAAGTAGGAGAATAAGTAAGAGCAGGAGCAGGACATCTGTGTTACTCCTGCTGCCCCACCGCCCAAATCATGCCGCCGTAAATGTGCTGCAGGAAAGTGTCATCCCGGTAAGATTCGGCAACGTGGCCCAACGCGGTGTAGAATACGCGTGCACCTTCAAATTCGTGATACCAGGCGATTGGATGGTGGTCGCCCATAGCGTGCTCTTTGCTTGGCTCGTAGGTCTTTTCGTCGACCGTTAGCAATACATTCAAGTGATCTGGGAATGGGGTCGCGAATTCATACCACTCGTCGGTCCATAGCCATTTGTCAGGTAAGTGGTAACAGGCGGGAAAGTCTCGGTCTACGACAGACATCACACCGGTTTGTTTGACCGGGTGTTTGAGGAACAATCGACCCATGACCTCATCCCACCACAACCAATGGCCGGGCTCATTCTCCGTAGCTGAGGCAGAGTGCACGCCGACAATCGCCCCGCCGCTGCGAACGTAAGCCTGGAATTCCGCGCGCTTCTTCTCCTTCAATTCGCAGGGATTGGCGCTGATGAAGACAATGACGTCGAAGTCAGCGAACGTCTGCTGTGCGAATTGTTTATCGGTATCGACAAAGGTATGGCTGAAGAAATGTTTCTCGGCCAAGGCATCAAAGGAATCACGAGCGACCGGCACGTTTGGATAATGCCAAGTATCATGTGCATCGGCAAAGATGAGTGCTTTGAACTGTTCGGCTTTTATTTGTGCTAGGGCAAAGCAGGAGAGTACGAGAAATAGAATTAGTTTTTTCATCAGTGAATTTACCATGGAGCAATTGTAGTGTAATCGTCCACTGCTTTTCTGGTTCATTGGAGTAATAAAAAAGGCCCGCCATTTGGCGAGCCTTTGAAAGTTATGCTTGGGTGGAACCTAAAGCTCCTTGATCTGGATGTTGCGCCAGCGTGCTTCGAAGGGGCCGGTGCCGGCTTTGATGCCGTGAACCTGAAAGCCGATACTGCCGGAAGGGGATTCGCGGTAGATGTTATTGGGCAATTTCATTTCGGTCACTTTCTTGCCGTTGATATAGGTAGTGATGTTTGGGCCCTTGGCGATGATATGGAATTCGTTCCAGGCACCTTTTTTCATGTGCTTATGCGCCTTTTCGTCTTGTGGCTCTTGTGAGATCCAGCCGGTGTTCAGGCCTTCACCATAAACAAACCCCGAGTAACCATTTTTGTGTTCGATCTCCACCTGGGTACCAAAATAACGGCGGCTACCAAAGTCGCGGGTGTGGGAGCGAATCTGAACTCCAGAATTCAGTTCTTCATCCACCTTCACTTCGAACTTCAGTTCGAAATCTGCATAGTGTTTATAGGTGTGAAGGAAGGTGTTGTTGCTTCCCTCAGCCGTGCGGCCCAGGATGGCTCCGTCTTCGACGTAGTAGTTCGCGAATCCTTGAACGACGCCAAAGCCCTTGAGGGTTTCCCCGTCAAAAAGGGGCTTCCAGCCATGGTTGCCGTGAGAGGCTGCATAGGTCGATGTAGCTACGCAAAGGGTAGCGAGTAGTGTAAGTAGTCTTAGGTATGTTCTCATAAGTATTCTGATTGTTTGATTAAATTTATGGGACTCGGTTCAGCATGACCAGCCGCATCTCAATGGATTGTTCACCTGGTATTTCAAGTGCTGAAAGCGTTAGTCGGTTTTCCCCCTTGTCCAAGCGGATAGTGCCTAAGTCCATAGGGATAAAGTCTTTTACGTAGGACTCTCCTTTTCGGAGAGATCGGTCATCATCGGCTCCGACCCAAGGTGGATCATTGACCATGGTGACTTCTTTAGTGATAGCGGAGTCACCGCAGCTTAGCTCGAGTACGGTTCCCAAATCTTCTTCAGCGCAGGTGTAGTAAACTCGGGCTTGGTAGTTTCCTTCCACTTGAATATCGGCATCCCAGTAGATGACATCATCTTTATTTTTCCAGTTCATATAGAATGAACAGTTCGGAGCTTTGCCGGATCGTTCGATGTCGCCGGTAGCGATGGCGTCGCGAGCTGGTAACTGAGTAAATGTAAGCTCGGGATGTCCAATGACGAAAGGGCGTTTGTCAGGGCCTTCTGGCAATTCTCTTACCACTTCGCGGTCAAATTTCTTTTGAGCTGCCAGGAGCTTCTTATACACTTCTGGGTGTTTGTCCTTCACGTCGATTCGCTGTCCGGGATCGTTCTCCATGTCAAATAACCGTCCTTCGAAACCCAGGCGAAATCGCTGACTGCGAACACTGGTTTTTTCCTTGAAGTGATTTATGTAGAGTCGATCTGGCCAATCCTCTCCTGTTTGCATGAGTAGTGACTTTAGACTGACTCCGTCCATCGGAAGCGTACCCGTATTCTTAATACCCGCCAAGTCAGTTAAGGTAGCCTTCAGGTCAATGCTGCCTGCGATGGTATCGGTCTTGGTGCCTGATTTGATGTTGCCGGGCCATCGGATAAAGAAAGGTGAACGGACTCCGCCTTCTTCGACACTTCCTTTGCGGCCTTTCATATCGGCATTCCAGCGATAACCGTTGGGACCGTTGTCTGAGAAGTAGATGACGATGGTGTTGTCGGCTATTTCCAGGTCGTCGAGCTTCTTCATCAAGCGACCGACATTCCAGTCGATGTTTTCACACATCGCCAATGCAGCTTGCGAATGAGATAAGTTTTCCTGCTGATCGTCGCGTGCTCGAAGAGGAAGATCGTTGTCTTCAAACTTTACCCACCAGGGTTCTGGAACTTGCATGGGTGAGTGAGGGGTGCAGTAGGGGAGGTAAACAAAGAAGGGTTCGTCTTTCTTCTCCTCGATGTAATCCATCGCTCGGTTGGTGAAGTCGTCGATGACGAATCCTTCCCCAGTCACTATCTCGCCATTGTGCTCGAGCATCGGTGAATGGTAGTGACCCCAGTGTCCTGAGCAGAATCCATAATACTCATCAATGCCGCGAGCATTGGGATGATAGGGTGGTTGCATCCCATTGTGCCATTTGCCGAATGCGGCGGTGTTGTAGCCGGCTTCCTTGAATGACTCAAAGATGGTGGTTTCATCGAGGTCCATGCGCTCTTCGCCGCGACTGGCTGATTTGACTCCGGTTCGTGGATTGTAGCGTCCGGTCATAAACTCAGCGCGCGTCGGTGAACAAATAGGGCACACATAAAAGCGTTCCAGCTCCATGCCTTGCGAGGCCAGCCGATCGATATTCGGCGTGCTGATGTTGGTATTTCCGTGGACGCTCAGATCCCCCCAGCCTTGGTCGTCGGTAAGTATGACGATGACGTTGGGACGGTTCGCGCCTGAAAGGGACGAGAGGCATAGGGCAAGAGGTAGAAGAAGGAGTATTTGTTTAATGAATTTCATTTGGGTAGTTAAATTTGCAAAGGTGTCTGGTTTCAGGTGTCAGGATTATTGTTTTTACTGAACACTGAATCCTATTCTTAGCTTGGTTCCTTAACTTCGTACTCACGCTTCAGACGGGCAAGCTCCGATTTTAGTTCGGCGATTTTGCTTCGGGATCTTGAATCGTTGATGCGGTTGTGCATTTCGTAGGGATCAGATGCGCAGTCGAAGAACTCCCATTCGCCAAGCTCGTAGAAGTGGATGAGTTTATACTGACCATCGAATACACCTTCGTGTTTGGGGACTTCGTGCGTGCTATCGTAGGATTCGTAGAAATGGTAGTAGACGTGGCTTCGCCATTGTTGGGGTTTGATGCCGTAGAGCAGAGGTGTGATGTCTTCGCCTTGCATGACATCCGGAACAGGGGCTTTCCCAAGCGATAAAAAGGTGGGAGCCATATCGATATTCTGCACGAGCTCTTCTACCACCGTGTTGGGCTCGATGTGTCCCGGCCAACGCATGAGTAGTGGGGTGAAAAATGATTCATTGTACATGAACCGTTTGTCGTACCAGCCATGTTCTCCAAGGTAGAAACCTTGATCGGAACTGTAGCAAATTAATGTGTTCTCAGCTAGTCCGCTTTCGTCGAGGTAATCGAGGATGCGACCCACGTTTTGATCGTTCCCTTGTACGGTTCGCAGGTAGTCATGGATATAGCGCTGATACTTTTCTTTCTTCAGAGCCGTTTCCCGCAAATCACCTTTGGTAATCTTACGGTTTTCATAGCCAAAGAAATTATTGGCCCGCTGAAGCTCTTCTTCTGATAGCCTGCCATAATGCGAGGTGGCTGGATCCCCCTTAAGAAGTCTATCAAATCGCTCGCCTACGAAATTGCCGAGAATAGTCATCTTCGACATGGCCGCTGCCTTCCTGCCACGGTAGCCGTCGTTGAAGGTAGGGGGTTCGGGGATTTCCACATCGCGCAGCAACTCCATATTGCGGAAGGCCGGTGACCAGGGACCGTGGGGTGCTTTGTATTGGCACATGACCATGAACGGTTTCCCCGAGTCTTTGTTGGCTTCAATAAAGTCGAGGGCCTCGGTTGTGGTCCTGTCGGTGGAGTAACCCTCCAGTTGAACGGTCTTTTCGCCGGCACCATCTTTTACGCGGTAGTCCGGATTAAAATACTGACCTTGCCCAATGAGGATTTTGAAATCGTCGAAACCCTCCGGCTTGGTCTTGATGTGCCACTTGCCAAATACGCCGGTGGTGTAGCCATTCTCCCTGAGAATGGCCGGGAAGGTGGGCTGGTCGAAACT
>CALJGU010000049.1 GCA_938075565.1 uncultured Opitutales bacterium
ATTTTTCAGACGGTTTCGAATCATCCTACTATGGTGCTTATCCTCCAATCGAACCTGATCATAATCACTAGACTACAGTAAAAGGCGTTTAGCTGAATAGAACTGTCAGAAAATACTAGAGACTCGATTCCTTCCAGGCAATATGGGCACCATCACCACTCTCGCAGTGGATGATGCGAGCAGGATGACCAAACCGTCGCTCATAGTTGGAGCTTACAGCATTCGCATCGGACTCGGAAAAACTGGCCGAAGTCCAGGCCATAGCCGCTCCCCCAAATCCACCACCTGTCAGACGAGCACCGAAGACTTGATCGTAGCCTTCTAATAAAGATACCAAATAATCTAACTCCTCCGTGCTATTCCTAAAGAGATCTCGTGAGCTAGCATGAGAATTAAACAAGAACTTACCCGTGAGATGCAGGTCTACTTCAGGTTCCCCCAATAGCTTCACAACATCTTTCACTCGCTGATTTTCGTTCAGCACATGATTCACGCGACGATACGGTTTACTTCCCAAATGTTCTCCGAGTGAATCCAGCTCAGCCAATGGGTAATCGACCAAGCATTCGATATTGGGATGTAAGCTTTTTGCTACCTCGAAGCCTTCGCCACATTCTGAAAAACGCTCGGAATAAAGAGAATCAACTAAGCTGTGTTTCACATCGGTATTAAAGATCCAGAAGTGAGTGCCCGATGGGATTGGTACATTTCCAAAGGACTCATTCTTGCAATCAATAGAGACTAAGTGATCTTTCTTTCCAAATCCTGAAACGCCTTGATCAAGAATTCCGCAAGGCACACCCACGTAATGGTTTTCTGCATACCTACATATTCGAACTATATCTTTTCGCGAAAATTCGTGAATAACCTCTTCAAGAACAGCATAAGCAGTGGCCAGCTCTAGAGCAGCACTACTACTCATTCCCGCTCCACTGGGAACATTGGAGACAACTGCAAAATCAAATCCATGCTCAAATACGAGCCCATGGTCTTGAATTGCCCACAATACCCCCAGGGGATAGCGCGACCAGCTGGATTCTTTTGGGCGCGTTTCAAGCTCATCCAAGGAGTATTCGAAGGCTGTTTCTACACTGTGACTGACTCCCTTTACCAATCGATCAGTCCGTTTGCGCACGGCCAGAACGATACCCTGCTCCACTGCGACTCCGAGCACATCCCCTCCGTTGTAATCGGTATGATTACCCACAAACTCAATACGGCCTGGCGCTTGAGCTATCACAGTGGGCTCATCACCAAAACTCGTTCTAAACAGTTCGCGGACCTGATCAATCATCCGGCAAGTATTAGGAGGCATGGAAGTTTGGAAATAAAAGAAACCCGCAGCGACGAAATCGCTACGGGTTCTTATAGAAGTAATTAGAATCCAATTACAGAAGACCTTTAAGCCCTGCACCTGGTTTGAACTTCACACCTTTCGATGCTTTGATTTTGATCTTTTCACCTGTGGCTGGGTTTACACCAGCACGGGCATTACGGCGAGCTACGGAAAATGTTCCGAAGCCCACGAGTTGAACTGCAACCGCACTTGATACGTCACCCTTCATTTTTACACTTTTTCCAGCTTGCTTGATGCCAGATTTTACTGCGTCGAGAACTGCGTCTATAGCTCTTTCTGCTTGTGCTTTTGAAGTGTCACCGCCGAGGCTGTTTTGTACACTAAGAATAAGTTCAGATTTGTTCATCCAGGCTTATAATTTTGTTTTTTTGGTTTTGATAATTTGGGAACTCATCCAAGAACCATTGATGATTCTTTGATGGGTTCATCCTTTAATAAGAAGCGGATAAACGAAGGTGATTAATTTTCCACCGTCAACCCATAAATCACCCAAAACATCAATAAATATGGGGCCTCCGAGCAGATCAAAAGATTTTCAAATGTAACTCAACCTTGCTGAGCTTCCACAAAGAGTTTTAAAAGATGCTGCATGGCTTCGACATCCGACCAACCACGTTCATCTGACAACTGCGCCGCCCGCTTAATCATCTGTTTGGCCATCACCTTTGACTGCTCATCACTCGCTCCTGAGCTGAGAAAAAAATCGACCAATTGAAGTTCAGTTTTGTCCATCGCTCAAATCCGCTCGTTTTGCAATATGACCACCTTCTCCATCACCCACTTGAAAGTCTTGCACCTCGCTTACCGTATTTGAAATCAACGCAAGTGCGATAAAGTGATCCTGATATTTGAGTGAGGTTTTGGTAGTCCCGACTTTCTTGCCGTCAACGGTGAGTATAGACCCGGAAGGAATGGGGTCAGACGACTCAATCAATGCTAACGATCGCCTCACTTGTCCCATAGAATGCAATCGGCTCATCACTTCCTGACCAAGGTAACATCCTTTAATGAAGCTCACCCCATCTTTCTCCAACCCACCCTCTTGTGGTAATTCAGTTGGACCGATATCGCCAGGAACATGTGGTACCAAGGAAATCATCCGCAGAAGTTCAATGGCCGCTTCATCTACAGAATCTGCTATGCCCGTTGAGCGAAGGGCATTTAGAAACGAATCCTTCTGTTCTTTACTCAATATGACATCTATAACCCCGGATCTACCTCGGCGCCCTTGGATATGGAAACTTTCAAGCTCCAAATCATCCCCAGACTTTATGCGTTCGAAGCTTTCGACTGCTTTTCCAAAAAGAGAGAAACCTACTACCTGTGAACTCCGATCTTCCAACTCCACATCATCCGCTACAATAAAACTTTCCAGTTTTTCAATCAGTTCACCTGCATCTGTAAAGTAGCTGAACAAATAAAAGCTCTCATCACCCACCCTCAAAATCTGGCTATCTCCATGAACTTTGCCCTTCTGATCCAACCAAAGCCCATACTTGGTCTGCCCTACATCCAAGCTTGAGATGTCATTACTGAACTGGCTTTGCAGGAATTCATGAGCATCTTCACCTTCGGCTAAAATCCAAGAACCAGGTCGAAAAATGTGATAACTATCGGGTGCAATTTGGGAAACCATAATAAGAAATATAAAAAACCAGAATAATAGTTGACACGTGTTGCTAATTTAGCAACTTACATAAGATCAATCTCCTGAATA
>CALJGU010000050.1 GCA_938075565.1 uncultured Opitutales bacterium
TTTTATTCTCATGAACACAGCATCCAACTACGAACTCGCAAAAGAACAATACGCTTCCAGCGGCGTAGATACCGATACCGCACTGGAACGTCTGGCAACCATCCCGATATCGGTGCATTGCTGGCAAGGAGATGACGTTGCGGGTTTTGAAGGAGATTCAGGAATTACCGGAGGTGGCATCATGGCCACGGGCAACTACCCGGGTCGTGCTCGCACCATTGATGAGCTCCGTAGTGATTTGGAAAAAGTCTACTCGATCGTTCCTGGCAAACATCGACTAAACCTGCATGCCAGCTATCTGGATCATGGCGGTCAGAAGGTAGACCGAACGGACATTGAAGAAAAACACTTTCAGTCTTGGGCAGACTGGGCAAAGACCCAGGAGATCGGCCTCGATTTTAACCCCACTTATTTCTCCCACCCACTGGCCAATGATGGCTTCACCCTCGCCCACCCCGATAAACACGTACGGGACTTCTGGATTGAGCATGGAAAACGATGCCGAAAGATCGGCGCTTTCTTCGGCCGCGAGCTAGAGAACACCTGTGTCACCAACATTTGGATACCCGATGGACTCAAGGATACGCCGGCCGACCGCAGAGGCCCAAGAGAGCTTTTAACCGAGTCACTTGACGCCACTCTGGCAGAGTCTCTTGACCCCACCCACAATCTCGATGCCGTAGAGTGCAAACTCTTCGGACTGGGATCGGAAAGTTACGTCGTGGGATCGCACGAGTTCTACATGGGCTACGCCATCAAAAACCAGACGGTACTCTGTTTGGATGCTGGTCACTTCCACCCGACCGAGTCGATCGCCGACAAGATATCGTCGGTTATGCTTTACGTACCCAGGTTGTTACTACACGTAAGCCGAGGGGTTCGCTGGGACAGCGACCACGTGATCGTACTGAACGATGATCTACAATCTATAGCACGGGAATTGGTCGTGGGCGATTACTTGGATCGCACTCACGTAGGGCTGGATTTCTTTGATGCCAGTATCAATCGCGTCGCGGCGTGGTCGATAGGCACACGAAACATCCTACGAGCGCTTTTAATCGCCCTACTGGAACCCACCGCACAGCTTCAGGAACTGGAACGCAAAGGGGATTTCACAGGGCGAATGGCCATATTTGAATCCCTTAAGACCCTTCCCTTCGGTGCCATTTGGAATCAGTATTGTGAAACGAATGACGTCCCTCTGGATTCGGGACTGATGGGTCCCATTGAAAGCTACGAAAAAGAGGTATTGTCCACAAGAAATTGATAGGTGCCGCTTCAGCTACGCGCAAGTAGAACGAACTTGGACGCAGCTAAAGCAGCATTTACATTGAATCCAATCCTACCAAATATTTGGGAGAGCCAAGGGATAAGCGTCAGTGGATACCATCGACTGAAAATCAGGCACTGATTGCAGATCGACCTCCATCAATGCCTATTATTTGCCCCGTGATCCAAGTCGACTGTTCAGAGAGAAGAAATGCAGCCATGGCCGAGATATCGTCTGCCTCACCCAGTCGCTTTAGCGGGTGCGAATCAGCAAACGCCTTCACGGAGTTTACGTTACTCATAATCTTGGAGGCCAATGGCGTACGAGTAAGAGAGGGGGCTATGGCATTGACTCGAATGGAAGGTGCAAGCTCTGCGGCAAGCGATCGAGTTAGCCCCTCCACAGCTCCTTTGGCCATGCCTATGGAAGCATGAAATTTAAAGCCCTGCTGAACTGCAACCGAAGAGAAGAAGACAACTGAGGTAGTTCCCTCGCATGCCCTCATAGCAGGTATGGCTGACTGCACGGCCAGAGCTCCTCCTAAAGCATTTATTTTGAAATCTTCAATGAACGCGTCCTGCTTAAAGCGAGTAATCCCCCCCAGGTTAATGTTTCCTACTGCATAGACGAGGCCTTTTACAGCACCCTCAACTTGGGTCGCCACACGGTCGAAAAGAGTGGGGTCTGTAACATCACCTACCGTGTAAGACGCTCCCAAGTCATTGGAAATGGCGGCGAGCCGCTCCTCAGAACGAGCGACAAGATGCAAGCTGTACCCTTGCCTGGAAAGTAACCTGGCAGTGGACGCTCCGACTCCTCCAGAGCCGCCATAGATAATAATTCTCTCTTTCATGAAAAACTATTGATTTTTCCTAGAGTTAGCCCGCCTAGGCTTAATAGCCATCGGGAGGGATGATTGATTTAAAATCTTATCATTCTAAAGTGATTCAAGGTGGTTTCCGTGAGAATTTTTCCGGAGCCGCTTTTGGGTCTGACCAGGAGAGCCCAAAACACACTGAATGACGCGAAATGCCTAGCAGGGACATACTGATTAAACAGAAGGAAAAGAAGATAACGAAAGATTAGAAAGTTCGGAAAATGAGACTGACCCTAAAATCTTACCACCGCGCCTAATTTTTTTGTAGGAACCGTTGCTCGCAGTCGGGCATGTCCACGGTCTTACGACCGTGGCTACATTTGATTACGAGGCTTCGGCGCTCTCGGCGATCACACCCTACCATTAAAAGCCCACTCGTCCCTCGCCTCTCGTCACTCGCCCTGGTTAAAATTTTTCTGGAGCAACTTCCTTTAGAATCCCCATCAACTCTTTGACTTTGTGAGGATACTTCGAAGCCAGGTTGATCTGCTCCATAGGATCTTCGGACAGATGAAAAAGAAAACCGTCTTCAGGAACGGGAGTATTTTCGTTGGCATCAATCCCTAAGCGATGACGAACCACACCCGAGCCCCCTTGCGGAATGAATTTCCAATTTCCCTGACGGATGGCTAACTCTCCCAGGGCCTCCTCGATTTGGTAATCACGACCCTCGGGTGAATGACCTAGTAAGGCAGGCAGGATATTCTGGCTGTCGTCGCTTGAACCATTGGGCATGGGCTTACCCAACAATGCGGCAATAGAAGCAAAGAGGTCCACTTGAGATACAATGGCATCGGAAATGCCCGGCTCAATTTTGCCAGGCCAAGTGACGATAAAAGGCATACGTGTGCCACCTTCCCAGCGACCGTATTTTCCACCCCGCCACGGGCCAGCGGCCTGGTGGTCACCATTGCGCTCAATTGCGCCATCCCAGTAACCATCAAAAAGAACAGGACCATTGTCACTGGACAGCACAATCATGGTATTTTTGGTGAGGCCATTTTCTTCCAGAGCAAGAACGATTTGTTTCACACACCAGTCGAATTCCATGACGGCATCCCCGCGTAGTCCGATGCTGGACGAACTGACAAACCGCTTGTGGGGAACACGAGGCACGTGGTTGTCGTGTGTGGCGAAGTAGAGAAAGAAGGGGTTGTCCTTTTCGCGCTCAATAAAGTCGACTGCTTTTTCCACAAATACATCGCCCATGTCTTCATCGACGAAACGTGCTTTATGGCCACCCGTCATGGTACCTATCCGGCTCACGCCGTTGACGATGGTTCCGGAGTGCTGTTCATCGGCTTGCACTTTTAAGAGATGCGGATGAGAGATACCAGTCGGCTCATTGCCTACTGGATCGCCGTAACTGACAGAAATGGGATCGTTTGGATCGTGGTCAACAATGTATCCATCTTCGATATACACGGAAGGAACACGATCTCCTGTGGCCGCGATGTGAAAAGAGTAATCAAAACCGACCTCACGTGGGCCTGGTTTGATTTCAGCATTCCAATCAAGCGGCTCCGTTGCACTACCGAGCCCCAAGTGCCACTTACCCACCAAGGCGGTAGCATATCCTTCATCGCGCAGAAAGTTGGCAATGGTTGGCTTCTTGGGATCAATAATCAGCGGCGCATTGCCCGGGAGGATACGTGCACCTTTGTTGCGAAACGCATACTGACCGGTGAGCAGCGAGTAACGAGAAGGTGTGCAGGTGGCCGCTGAACAATAACCCGAAAGGAAGCGTAATCCATTAGCCGCAAGCTTGTCAGTATATGCGGTATCCATTCCGGTTCCTCCGTAGCAACTAAAGTCACCATAGCCGATATCGTCGGCATAGATGAAAACGATGTTTGGCCGTTCGGCCTGCACTCTAGTGAGTAAAGCGAGGACGAACATGACGGTGAGAACAAGCAGATGTTTTGTGTAGCGTGGATTCATAAAGCGATTGGATCGTGTTATCTCAACATGAAGAAGGATAACCCTTCAGGTCAAATCAAAGCGAAAAATGGGGGCGAGGGACACAGGGCGAGGGGCGAGAGGTAATTGAGTGAGTAGATGTCGGTTATCGGTGGTCTTTGGTCAGTGGTCAGTGGTCAGTGGTCAGTGGTCAGTGGTCAGTGGTCAGGAAACGAAATACAGGTAGGCGTGGGTTACACCCGGGCAGGAATGAGCGCGAATGGCTGGCGGGAGCGTGGGGAATTTGGAAGATTTAAGATGGGAGTTTGAAGCTGGGCGCGAGCGGGAGCGTGGATTTTGAATGAGAGAAAGAGGAAGACTAAGAGGAGGAGGAAGAGAAGGATGGCGCTACACCCTTAAAGGAGACCGCCTTAGTGGCGGGAGCGTGGGCTCTTACCACAAAGGGCACGAAGGAACACGAAGGCTAGCGGGAGCGTGGACTGTGAATTAGAGGAAGACTGGTGAGGTGGTTAAGTCTTTTCAGTATCCACCAATTTCTGAGCTCTGTATTTGGAGGGTGGGCAACCAAAGCGCTCTTTAAAACAGCGACTGAAGTAACTCACATCTGAAAAGCCCACGTCGAATGCGATTTCAGTGATATTGCCATCCTTGATTTCAATGCGCCGGGCAGATTCGTTGAGTCGCCTGACTTTAACATAGGAGGCCGGCGACATACCGGTGAGGTCGCGAAATTTTTTGTAGAAGCTACTCCGGCTCATGCCCATCTCTTCCGCGAATTGCTCCACTCCGAAGAACTCGTCCCCTAAGAAGTGGTTGGTGATCTCCTCTGCATTATCGAGGAATTCTTTATCCACTGCACGAATTTCAGTGGTGGCCACGGGCAATAGACCATACTCAAGGCGGATGCGCTCACGGAGTCGTTCCTGTTGGGCTAACAGATTGGAGATCTTGAGTTTGAGCAGCCGGATAGAAACTGGTTTTGCAAGGTAGTCATCGGCTCCCAAGGACAGGCCTTCTTCCTCGTGGTGCTTCGTCTTAAATGCCGTAAGCATGATCACGGGTATATGACTTGTCGCTGGATTTATTTTCAGATGCTTACAAAGATCGAATCCATCTTGCTCCGGCATCATCACATCGGTAATCACAAGGTCAGGAATGGATTCCAGAATAAATGTTTCAGCAGCCAATCCATCTTTCGAAACGGAAACCTCATAGTCGTTCGCGAGCTCCGAGTGCATAAAGTTCAGCACATCGAGATTGTCTTCGGCTATGTGAATGTGAGCTCGACGAATTACATCCTCCTCATCTTCGCTTGGCTCAACGATATCGTCATCCCCCTCCTCGACCATCGCGACAATCTCCTGGTCGCTTTTAAAAATCAGTTCGGGTTCGGCCACAGGTAAAGTCACGACAAAGAGAGTGCCACTCCCCTGCTCTTTGACTGGACTCTCGACGGCGATGGTGCCTTTGACGAGATCGACCAACTCTTTAACCAGAGCCAATCCCATTCCAACTCCCTGTTTCATTTTACCCGCTTTTTGAGAGCCTTGATAGAACGGTTCAAAAATATTTTCGAGGAGTTCTTTCGATATACCCATCCCCGTATCCTTTATTTCGAGACGAAGGCGTTGCGCCTGATCGCTCCCTTGATTCGGCACGATGGAAAGTTTTATCTCAATGCTTCCACCTGGGGGAGTGTACTTGATGGCATTGTGGATCAAATTATCGATGATCTTGTAATAGCTATCCTCATCGAGTGAGTAACGGCAGGTATCGAAAGGAGTTTTAAAAGTCAGACTTTGCTTCTTCTCCTTCACCATAAAGTCGAAGGATTCCATGATGTTCCTGATCAAGCTGACTAAATCAACCGGGTGTAAATCCGGCTGGTATTTCCTCTGCTCCACTCGCCGGAAATCCAAGAGCTGATCAATCAGATAAAGCAGACGGGATGTATTCGTCTGAATGGTTCGAAGATAATTATGCTTGGAAGCTGCTTTCTTATCCTCTTGGAGCAACTTTTCAACCGGCCCCAGAATCAAAGTCAGTGGCGTGCGCAACTCATGGGAGATATTGGTAAAGAAATGCAACTTGATACGCTCCAACTCAAGCAGGTGTTTCACGCGCTGTTTCGCGACCAACACAATCAACCCAAAGATGAGCAAAACAATTAAACCCAACACAAATTGCGCCCACGTTTTTTGCCAGATGGGAAGTATGACTTCGAAGGTATGGCTGGCTGGTTCGAGTTCGATATTGAAGTCAGAGTCTCGGGTGCGCACGCGGATGGTGTGGAAGCCATCAGTCCAGTCCTCACGAGTCATACTACGTGCACTAGAAAAAGGGCTCCAAGGACCATCATCTACACTGTAAGAATAAGTGAGTGATTGCCGATCGGTCTTAGACCAAAAGTCCCCACCTCCCCAACTCAGCATCGCTGATTGAGAAGAGAATACTGCTGGCCGGCGATAGAAGCGAGTGACGGGAGGATGTTTGTCATTCATCACTCGTGTCGTCCGAAATAGGCTCTTCTTAATGTCCGAGTAGTCTTCTGATTTCAATCCACGGTAATACCAATCCGTATGCGTTTCATTGATCCAGAAGGAACCATCCGAAGATATTCTTAAATCGCCTCCAACCCGGTAGAGTGAAAATTCAGATGAAGCAAAGGGCGCCCAAATATCCCCATCGAACCGATAGATCCCCTGATCCGTGGACACGATCGGATGCTCGCCATCCAGAAGCAGAATATTCGAATAATGATGCTCCTCAATAACGGAACCCTCCGTCATGTTTTGCCACTCACCATCGTGCTGGCGAAAGACACCATTCCCCCAGAGAACGACCCAGACATCCTGATTGTTTGCAACCGCAACTTTATCTACCCAGATATCGCCAGCAAACTGGCCCGTCTGAACGGGTATACCGAACTCGATACGGTCCAGACTGTCTGCCCCAGACCAGATGGTATGATCAACCGGATCTTCAGCAATGGTCCAAGGACGAAAGGAGGTTTGAACAGAGTTGTGGTGATTAACGGTGTACTTCCCATCCTCATATGAAACGCGAAGCATACCACCTAAGATATCCGGGTATTCGCTCCGAGCCTGACCACAGCTCAAAATCACATCCCCGTTGTGCAACTTAAGAATACCCTGATGACTAAACCCAGCCGCAAATTCCGGGTGAGTATATTGGGTCCATTCTTTTCCATCGTAGATACTGAATGACGCCTCCTCATTGTCAGAGCCGGCAACCAGGATATCACCATTGTCCATGACAATGACAGCAACAGGCGCATCGACTTTGGTTTCAGAAAAGGGAAATATCTCCCACTCGGAGTTAGCTTTGCTTTCGTGAACCACATGCCCCTCTACATCCAAATACCAAAAGTCCCCATCCAATCCTTCCGCTTGAAAATGTAAGCCAGACAAAGAGCGGTATTGATGCTGCCGATAGTCAATACGAGTGATACCACCACCCGTCTCTACGACATACACATTGCCTCGGCCATCTTGAGAAAGGTAGGGCTGTCCATCGGGAATAGGATAGTCAGGCCCCTTATAAACGACCCACTCTTGACCATCGTAGAGGTGAAGTGATCCCCGACCGATTACCCAGACTCGGCCGTCGGCACTTTGCATAAGCGAGGTATTAAAATTGGCACCCCCATGAGATCGCAGATTGTGAGACTCCCAAGCCTTGGTCTCGATGTCGTAAATAAGAGCCCCGTCATGCTCGTGGTTATTGATGACCCAAATTTGGTTTTCCTCGGTAGCTAGTATCCAAGACTGATGAACAAACTCCCGCTCACTTTCGTAGACTTTTATCCATTCACTCTCAGAGACCAATTCGCCATCCACGATTGGACAACGGTAAACATCTCCCGTCGGGCCAACCACCATCCATAGATCTTTACCATCCTTGCCCAGGCATAAGTCGTGAACACCTGAAGATGGTATCTCGTCGAATTGGTGCTCAATCAATTTAGTCCCATTAAATTCAAGAATACCATTATTACCGCAAATCCAGAAGCGACCATTTCCAGCCCTCACCACTTCACTGAGCGTGTTAATCTGAAGATCGTGTTCGAGGAGTGTTGTCCAGGCATCGTCCACATAGAGGTAGGCGCCTTTATAACCCAACATGAGAATGTTGCCCTCCTCACCGAATCCAACGCGAATGGGTCGATCTTCTATTTCACGGGGAAGTTGAAGCGTCATCTGGCTCCATCCATCATACAAAATAATGCGATCGTCGCCGTCTTTCTTTTGAATCAAGGCCTGCCCAGAAGGATGCACAACAATTCGACGGTTGTGACTCCCTAAGTCTTCTAGCCTCTGCCAACGCCAGCGATCCTCCAAAGGATCGGAGTATCTTGGCTCGTATGGCTGCTGAGCGTAGGCAAGATCCCCGAAGAAAACACTAAGGGCTATAGCAAGAATTAGGGATCTGATTAAGTGGAGTATCATAGAGAAACAGGTCTCAAGGTGCCGCAGAACTGCCTCTTAAGTCAATGTTTCTAGAAGGGACTAAACATCTGCTTCAGAACAGATATATTCAATAGTTCGAGAAAACTTTGCCAAGTGGACTCTCATGCGTAAACTGCCGTTCAGATTGAAATAACATTTCCTCTCCTTGCCCTTTATGACACCGAAAAAGGACTCGTCGCCCTTTGTAGTAGAACTGATCAAGCCATCGCACTACGATGACCAAGGTTATGTCATTCGCTGGTGGAGAGCATGGATTCCCTCGAACTCTTTAGCGGTTCTTCACGGACTAACACTCGACGCGGCCCATCAGCAAATGCTGGGCCCGGACACCGAGTTCCTCATTCGTGCCTACGACGAGACGAATACGCGAATACTCATCAAGCGCATCGTCCGTCGCTTCAAAAAGCACGGCAATCGCGGCCTGGTTTGCCTGGTAGGCGTTCAGAGCAACCAATTTCCCCGCGCCTTGGCCATTGGTCGGCAGTTTCGAGAAGCAGGCCTCAAGGTCGCCATGGGCGGTTTCCATGTCAGTGGTTGTATATCCATGCTTTCAGAATTAACCCCAGAATTACAGGAAGCCGTTGACCTTGGCATTACTTTGTTTGCCGGATAATCGGAAGGGAGATTGGGAGATCTATTTCGCGATGCGGATGCAGATCAAATGAAGCCCATCTACAATTTCCTCAATGACCTGCCCGATCTGCAGGATGTCCCCGTCCCGTTTTTGCCCAACCGGAATGTTCGGCGGTATGCTCGATCCATTGGTTGTTTCGATGCCGGGCGCGGCTGCCCATTCTCCTGTAGTTTTTGCACCATCATCAATGTCCAGGGGCAAAAGTCTCGTTATCGCAATGGGGACGACGTGGAAGAAATTGTGCGGTCTCATATCAAAGGAGGCGTCGACACATTCTTCATCACCGATGACAACTTTGCTCGAAACAGAAACTGGGAAGAGATATTTGATCGGCTCATCCACCTGAGAGAAGAGGAACGCTTGGAAGTCTATTTCGTGATGCAGGTCGATACCCTCTGCCACAAGATTCCCAACTTTATAGAAAAGGCACAGCGCGCGGGTTGTCGCTTTGTATTCCTTGGATTGGAAAACATCAATTCCGACAGCCTACTCGCTGCTTCCAAAGGGCAAAACCGAATTACGGAGTACCGAAAAATGCTCCAAGCATGGCACAGCGTTCGGGTCATGACTTATTGCGGTTACATACTAGGATTTCCTGGAGATACTCCCGCTTCGATTGAGCGAGATATTGAGATCATTCAAAAAGAACTCCCGGTAGACCTACTTGAATTTTTTATCCTAACTCCCCTACCCGGCTCGGTCGATCATCGAGAGCTCTACATGAAAGGCACCTGGATGGATCCCGATTTGAACAAATACGACTTGGAACACGCCTGCCGGGAATTCGACTCCATGAGCCGGGAGGAAGTGGAGGGCATCTATCATAACGTATGGGGCATATATTATTCCTGGGAATATATCGAAACACTTATACGCCGGACCACCGCAGCCGGCATGCATGTTCCCAGATTGGTATCCCTGCTTTTTGAATTTTATGGCAGCTACAAATTTGAACGACTCCACCCCCTCCAGAGTGGACTATTCCGAAGAAAGAGTCGAACCGCTTGTCGCCCCGAATTCCCAATGGAATCCCCATTCGTCTATTACCCCAAGCGACTGTGGGAAATGTTTCGCACCTACGTCCCTGCCACTCTTTGGCTAAGTAAACTGCTGCTGCTCTGGTGGAAGATCCATCGTGATCCTCAGAAAAAATCCTACTTGGACCTGGCAACAACGCCCGTCGAAAACCAACTGGATGAAAAACTAGAACTGTTTGAAGTGACCGAGGCCGCAAGAAACACAGTTGCCAAAGCCAGAGAGAAACAACAAAGCTTATCGGAGGCTAGAGAACGCACACATTAGAACTCTAGCCACTTTACAAAATCAACAGAATCTAAACATCCTAATTCACATGCCCCAAAATTTAGTTTCCCGTCGCAATTGGCTACAGACCATGATGGTCGGCCCCGCCGCCTTGGTAGGACTGAACGCCGCCAGCTCCATCGTAAAAGCAGCGCCCATTTCCCCCAAAGACAACATCAAGGTCACCAAGCTGGAGACCTTTGTTCTGAAAAACTCTTGGGTCTTCGTGAAGATCTCCACCAATGCCGGAATCACCGGTTGGGGAGAAATGCTCAAGGACGACGCTAAGGCTTGCGCAGCCGGTGCTCTCGAAGTTGGCGATTATTTAATCGGTAAAGATCCTCGCCCCGTTGTCCATCACTGGCAAGCGATTCACCGAGGAGCCTTTTATCGCGGTGGCCCGATCAAGTCGGCAATTTCATCCGGGATCGACCAAGCCCTTTGGGATATTGCAGGCAAATGCTATGGCGTACCCGTTTACAAACTACTGGGTGGACCGACGAGAGATAAGGTATTCGTATATGGAACTCCGGATCCTATTACGGGAGTCCGTGCCATGAAGGTCGGCCCAAGCGGCAGTCGCAAACTCCACAAGTACCTAGAGGGCCACAAGATGGTGGATGAAGCGGTTGAGAAATTTGCCGCCCTGCGCGAAAAGTATCCGGACGTGGATATTGGAATCGATTTTCACGGTGCAGTTCAGCCGACCACAGCCAGCGTATTGGTTAAAGCGCTCGAACCTTACCGCCCCTGGTTTTACGAAGAAATCGTTCAAGCTTTGAATGTAGATGTCATGGCGGACATCGCCAAGAAAACTCACATCCCGCTAGCGACCGGGGAACGCGTATTCCTCAAATGGGGTTTCCGTGAAATTCTCGAAAAAGGCGCCGCGATGATCCTGCAACCGGACGTAAACTACGCTGGTGGCATCACCGAATTAAAAGTGATCGCAGGAATGGCAGAGGCTTACTACGCACCCATCGCACCGCACAATCCAAATGGCCCCTGCTCCTTGGCAGCCAGTCTGCAAGTTGCCGGCTGCGTACCTAACTTCCTAGTACAGGAACGAGGCGACCGGGAACATGAGCTGCTCGCCGAACCCTTACCTCCAGTAAAAGACGGCTATCGACCACTTCCCAAAGGCCCTGGCCTTGGCATCACCATCGATGAAGACAAGTTGATGGATGAAGTCGGCGAGCCACGTGAGTATCAACCGCAGTATGACGCGGATGATGATTCTGTTGTGGATTGGTAGGATCCGCAACACGGATCGGAAGATTGAAGTTAGGAGATAGAAGATAGGAGGATAGAAATCTTCCTCCTTCCTCATTAGGAATTCGTAACGGCTTGTGGGTGATGTCGGCTTCGCCTCAGCACGGCGATCGAGCCCTTCCATCGACCTCTCACGAATAGGAGCGATCCTATAGCGGCGGCGTTTGTTTTTCCACGGCTTCCACCTCTTCCGAAACGGCGTCCTCAACTTGCCCGATCACCTGATCCACCAAATCCTCACTTTCTGGCAACGAACCCAGCTGAGTCTTTAACTCAGCCACCTGTGCCTCCAACTCCGCCACTCGCTCCAGAAGCACTTTATTCTCTTCCTGGAAGCTATCCATGAGCTCCATGGTCGACGCTTTGGGCGACGGCACTTCAGGCTGAACAGGCTCGGCCGGCTTCTTGATGCCTAGGTAATAGCCAACCCAAACTCCAATGACTAAACAGACAATAAAAGGAAATGATTTCATAACAACTAGGGGTTCAATTTTCGAAGCACCATAATTCCCCTCACCGCCGAAACCCTCAAGCGGAAAACTGTTTTCTAGAAAAGGGGCACCAAGGGCTTCACCAGGAGACTTCCCAGCCCCTTGATCGAATCCCAGATGAATCCGCCAACTCGAGCGCCGGCCGCAGCGGCAAAAAAGCCGTCGCCACCATCCGTCCTTTTTACCTCCTCAAGATTCATGCCCACGTAGTAAAACTGCTCGGTCCGCCCTCGAGGCACACCCAGACCAGATAATTGCTCATAGAGCTGAAGGGTCCGCTGATCGTCATTGCTGCTTAGTGAGCCAAGGACCTGAATCACGATTAGCCGCCTGCCGATCAGGAGCTGTAGCTGGTTAGGATGAGTGACATCTCCGGGGTACAACGCGGCCGAATCAATTTCGGATAATTTAAGATGCTCGCCCCCCAATTGAAAAGCACGCTCCGTTAGACTGACCTGCCGCTCAACAAATTGGACTTGATGATCTTCTTGGCCCAAAACACAGACGTAGGCAGTTCCAGCAAACTGTATGCTTTCCTCTTGATCTCCCGTACTAGAAGCAGAGCCACGCCGATCCGACAAGGAGGCACAACCTGAACCGAAGATCAGACACACACAAAGAAACAACTGAAGAAACTTAGCCATGACTGGAAGGCCTACTGATTGGCCGAACGGGCGTCCAGTCCTTTTGCACGCGTTCTGGCGATCGCACTTGGACTTTTTCAACAGGCAATGAATCAATTTTAAAAACAATTGTATTTGATCATCGGCGCAAGGTGGTGCTTGGATACGAGTGTTCGAACCATAGCGGACGATCTCAGAAGCAAGATTACCCCAGAAAGCCCATTTCTCAACGCGGCAGCCCGGGCATCAAAAACAATCTCAATCAAATCAGACATTGAATATACAAGGTAAAGGAACAGCGGGAAACACTTACGATGCCATCGTCATCGGATCAGGTGTCAGTGGTGGCTGGGCAGCCAAAGAGCTCACCGAAAAAGGACTCAAAACCCTCGTCCTCGAACGGGGCCGTGACGTGAAGCACGGCGAATACCCGACCGCCATGATGGAGTCTTGGGAATTCGAAGGTCGTGGAGCCAAGGACCAGAAGAAGATTCAGCGTCAGTTGGTTCAGGACCGCACGGGCTATACCACACATCCCGCTTCTGCCCACTGGTTTGTGGATGACGTGGACAACCCTTACAACGAGGTAAAACAATTTGACTGGATGCGTGGCTATCACGTTGGAGGTCGCTCACTACTCTGGGGTCGCCAGTCCTACCGGATCGGGGACATCGATTTTGAAGCCAATGCCAAGGACGGAATCGCCTGCGACTGGCCTGTGCGCTACAGTGACATGGAGTCCTGGTACGACTATGTAGAAGAATTTGCCGGAATCAGTGGCACCAATGAAGGCCTATCCCAATTGCCCGATGGCAAGTTCCTGCCTCCGTGGGATATGAACTGCCTGGAAACGCATATCAGCAAGCGCATCAAGGAACACTATAACGACCGTATCATGACCATCGGTCGGGTGGCCAATCTCACCGTTCCACACAAGGGACGGGGCAGTTGCCAAGCTCGCAATCGTTGTATCCGAGGTTGTCCCTACGGAGCCTATTTCAGCAGTAACGCATCCACACTGCCCGCAGCCTATGCTACAGGTAACCTTACACTCCGTCCTTTCTCGATCGTCAGTGAACTCATTTACGACAAAGAGACAAACAAGGCTACAGGGGTGCGTATCATTGATGCGGAAACAAACGAAGTGATTGAATTCTACTCCAAGGTCGTTTTCTCCTGCGCTTCAGCCGTCGCTTCGACCTCTATTTTACTCAACTCCACCTCGGACCGCTATCCGAATGGTTTCGGAAACGACAGTGGTGAGCTCGGACACAACCTGATGGATCACCACTTCAAGGTGGGCGCCAGTGGGGTTTACGAAGGCATGGAAGACCAGTACTACACCGGTCGCCGCCCGAACGGCATCTACGTCCCACGTTTCCGCAATATCAACGATGAAACCAAACAAAAGGATTTCATTCGCGGATACGGATACCAAGGAAGCGCAAGCCGCCTGAGTTGGTCCAGAGGTATCGCAGAATTCAACCGAGCCGGAGCAGAGTTTAAGGCCGATATGATCGAACCCGGTCCTTGGCGCTTCGGAATGGGTGCCTGGGGAGAACACCTCCCTTACCACGACAACAAGATGTTCCTCGACCACGACAAGACGGACAAGTGGGGTCAACCCACAGTGACCTTCGATTGTGATTACAAGGAGAACGAAATGGCCATGCGGAAGGACGCCCAGGCTAGTGCGATCGAAATGCTCGAAGTTGCTGGACTAAAGGACGTCAAAGGATTCGATGACGGAAGTGCACCAGGGCTTTGTATTCATGAAATGGGCACGGCAAGAATGGGACGCGACCCCAAGACATCAGTTTTGAATAAATGGAACGCCGTTCACACTACACCGAACGTGTATGTGACGGACGGAGCTTTCATGACCTCCTCTGCCTGCCAGAATCCTTCGCTAACTTACATGGCCTTTACTGCAAGAGCAGCGGACCACGCGGTAAGCGAACTAAAGAAAGGAAACCTTTAAGATGAGCCATTCAACAGAATCAAACAACTCTCTCACCATGAACCGACGCGAAGCGATTAAGCGCACTGCCTTGATGCTGGGAGCCGCCGTCTCTTCAACGACGATCGCTGGTTGCCTGGGCGGTGATAGAGCTGAGGTAGGATCGAAGCCACAATTCCTAAGCGAAGCACAAGCCAAGCTAGTAAAAGCCGCTTCAAACCTAGTCCTCCCTGCTTCGGATACACCAGGAGCCCTCGATGTCGGTGTCCCCGAATTAATCGACGTGCTTTACGGCAAGTATATGACCGGAGAAGAAAAAACTAATTTTTCAACGGGATTGGCTGCATTGGAAGCTGCGGGATTTGAAGGGAAGTCAGTCGATGAGCAAACAGCGGCTCTCGTAGCACTTGGCAAGACCAACAAGAAATTTGTTACTCAATTGAGAGGTGCGATTATCACTGGCTACTTTACTTCGGAAGAAGTCTGCAAAAACGTAACCCATTATGATCCCATCCCAGGCGGCTATGTCGGCTGCCTGCCCACTTCCGAAACTGGAAATGTGATCATGAGCGAGCCGCGGTGAAGCTGGCTCATAGGGCTTTAAATTCGGCAGCAAGCCACCACCTGCAATTTTGTTTCAAAGACGATTTTGTAGGAGGTGGCTTGCTGCCGAATCGCTTTTATACCTAGGCTACACTCTCTTAATGAAAAAAACCACCGTCCTACTCCTACTCACACTTCTCGGATCCCTTTGCGCCCATGCCAAATACAACGTCCTGTTCATCATCTCGGATGATCTGACCTACACCGCTCTCTCCTGTTACGGCAACACGGTTTGCGAAACGCCCAATATCGATCGACTGGCCGATAAAGGAGTTCGTTTCACACGAGCCTATTGCCAAGGAACCTACTGTGGACCGTCGCGGGCCTCTTTCATGTCTGGCTATTATCCACATGCAACAGAAGCTCTGGGCTACAAGAGCCCACGCCCGAAAATCGGTGATCGGCAAACCTGGTCGCAGCTTTTCAAGGACAACGGCTACTGGTCTGGTCGCGTGAGCAAGATTTATCACATGGGTGTTCCTGGCGGGATTGAGGACGGTGGCCACGGAGCCGACGACGAACTTTCCTGGACGGAGCGTTACAACAGCCAAGGTCCGGAATGGGCAGCTCCTGGCGATGCGGAAACCTTGGAAAACAATGCAGACGGAAAAAAGCCGGCGGTTGGCGGAAACACCTTTGTGGTAGTGGAAGCCGATGGCGATGACTACGTCCACTCCGATGGCAAAACAGCCCGCAAAGCCGAAGAACTGATTCAACAATTTGACAAGAAGACAGGTTCCCGCAAGGGAGAGAAATTTTGGCTGGGGGTCGGCTTTGTTCGGCCTCACGTTCCACTCATTGCACCTGCCAGCTACTACCCTCCCTTTAAGCCTTACGACAAGATGGTGCTACCACCCAAGATTCCGGGCGACTGGGACGACATCCCTACCCCTGGCATCAACTACAAAACTAGCCAGGGTATGGAAATGGACATCCGTCGTCAGAAGAAACTCTTGGGAGGTTACTACGCATCAGTCGCTTACATGGACGCCCAAGTCGGTAAGGTTCTCGACGCACTCGAAGATGCTGGCTTGGAAGACGAGACCATCGTCATCTTCACTAGTGACCATGGTTACCACCTCGGAGAACACGACTTCTGGTCCAAGGTGAGTCTGCGCGATCCTTCCGCCGGCGTACCACTTATCATTAGCGTTCCTGGTAAAGAACCTGCGGTGTGCAACTCCCTCACCGAGCTGCTCGACCTCTACCCCACTACGGCCAAACTTTGTGGCCTCGACTATCCAACGGCCAACCAAGGCAAGGACATCTCAGCCATGCTCGACAACCCAAGCGTAGAGGTTCGCAACGCCGCATTCTCAGTTGCCCCTATGCGCAAGGGTTTTCTACTCCGCACACAAGAGTATTCGTATATCCAGTACGGTGAAGACGCCGAGGGCGGAGTTGAACTCTTCGACATCCAAACTGACCCCGAACAGTACCATAATTTGGCCCAACTTCCGGAATACAAGTTCCTAGCCAATGCGTTTAAGCAGCGTATGACAGAGACCTTAGCTGAGGTTCGAAACAACGACTTAGGAATTACGTACAAATAAAAAAGCCACAGCGCGCGATCGCACTGTGGCTTGTGGTAAGGTTAATTGAGATTTTCCTTAAGACTCAATAAGAGCGGTAACAAGCGCAGGTGTGTAAAC
Source organism: uncultured Opitutales bacterium (assembly GCA_938075565.1). GTDB lineage: Bacteria > Verrucomicrobiota > Verrucomicrobiia > Opitutales > UBA2995 > UBA2995. The sequence goes on from CALJGU010000050.1 coordinate 17,095, forward strand.
TTTAACCAGTTCTTCCCCAGGTAGAACAACTTCGATGGCAACGGGTGCAGCTTCCAAGTCGATAGACTTTTGGAATACCCATTCAGCTTGTTCAGTTGAAACGGACTCATCGGTCGCGGCCTCATCAGAAGCGTAAATAAAAAATGTGGGGAGTTCCATTATTCCGTCGGTATTATATTGTACCTTTGAAGCTGATACAGAGGCTCCGAAGCCGATGATAATAGAAAGGATTAATGTGATTTTGGTTAGGTTTTGTATTTTCATTTTGATAATTGTTTTTGCTGTTAATTGTATTTGAAGGGATAACGGGAAGCCCAGAATACGGGTTACAAAAACAGAAGAAAATCGGCCTAAAACCCCCGTTATTGCAGGAATCTGTAAAATCGATCCCTTTTGAATCGATTTGTGTAACCAACCGAATCGAACTTGCGTTTAGTGAAAGTTCTAACCGACAAATTGCGTTGAACCAATATTGAACCGGAAACGGTTGAGGCAAATCTCCAACTACGGCTTAAAGATCACAATCCTGTAGATACGGTCTGCTTGGAAAGCATATGTTTCATCTTTGAATGATATAATCTCCAGCGATTCATCAGTACTTTGACGAGTCCCTACATCCGTCCAGGTTGTGTTGGAGTTGATCGTTCCAGATACATCCGTTGCTACTGCCTGATTGCTGGATAAATACAATACGCTGACGATTACCAAGCCAGCACTCCGCCAATGCTTAAAGAGAGCTTTCATAATATTTCTTTTCCAACTGAATAGTTCCAGACGTACGCCTCACCCTAAGTTAGCTAAAATCTATCTCACAGCAAGAGATAGAGCAACTTCTATTCTCTCTACGGAATGATCATTAAATAATTTGTGTCCTTTGAGAACCGCTCCTTATACTGCTGATTATTGAAAGTGAGTTCCCATATGAAAACAATCTACCCAAAACTTCTGCTTCTCGGCGCTCTATGCTGCCTGCTTTTCGGTTGTGCCGAAAAATCGGAACGACCACCCAACTTCGTCATTATATTTATCGATGATCTTGGCTATGCCGACATCGGACCCTTCGGCTCCACACTCAACCGGACGCCTCACCTGGATCGCATGGCTGCCGAAGGCATGAAGCTAACCGATTTCTATGTTGCATCCTCGGTATGCACGCCCTCCAGAGCGGCGCTCATGACCGGATGCTATCCGCAACGAGTCGATATGGAGCACAATGCGCTACCGGGTTCCGGAAATAATTTAGTTCTCTTTCCAGGAGATCCGAAGGGATTGAATCCCTCGGAAATCACGATCGCCGAGATATTGAAAGAAGCAGGCTATGCGACAGCGATTGTCGGGAAATGGCACCTGGGAGATCAGAAACAATGGCTGCCTACCCATCATGGCTTCAATTCTTATTTTGGCATACCTTACTCCAACGACATGGGCGTCGGAAATACACGTCGCAATTACCCGCCTCTACCAGTGATCGAGGAGCTGGACGTCATTGAAGAGGAACCGGACCAGGGTTATCTGACCAAGCGCTACACAGAGAAATCCCTGGAATTTATCGAAGCCAATAAAGATACCCCTTTTTTCCTCTACCTGCCACACATTATGGTTCACTTGCCACGTTTCGCCAGTCCCGCCTTTAAAGGCAAGTCGAACAACGGTCTCTACGGCGATATCGTCGAGGAACTTGATTGGTCAGTGGGACAGGTTCTCGACAAGCTGTGCGAACTGGACATCGACGAAAATACAGTCGTTCTATTTTTCTCGGACAATGGGGGCACACGCAGCACCGATACCTACAAAGTATCCAATCTTCCATTACGTGGCGGAAAAGCCAGTATGTGGGAAGGTGGCTTTCGAGTCTGCTCACTTGCCTGGAGCCCAGGGCGCATTCCTGCAGGAAGTTCTAGCAGTGAGCTAACAACCTCCATGGACCTGCTCCCCACCTTCGCCCACCTCAGTGGAGCCAAAGTTCCTGACGACCGCATCATCGACGGGAAGGACATCTCCTCCATACTTAAAGGTGAGCCCAACGCCAAGACACCCCACGAAGCCTTCTTCTATCGTCGAGGCAACATGTTCTATGCCGTACGCAGCGGTGACTGGAAACTATTCGTTCAAGACTATACTAAGGGAAACAACACTCTACCAGCTGGCAGTCTCTTTAATCTTAAGGAGGACATTGGCGAAACCACCGACGTTTCGAAGAACAACCCCGAAGTCGTCGCTCGACTGAATGTCCTCGCCGAAGCCTCTCGCATCGATCTTGGTGATGGTCCCGACAAACCAGGGTCCAATGTCCGCAAGGCTGCTTATATTGACCTTGCCGAGGCTAAGACTTTGACCTCACGGTCCAACAATTAATGGTGTTGATTCAAAACACCGATTTCAGCCCATGCTATCTCCTTATAGAATACAATCTATCTACCGTACTCTCATTTCCCTCGTCTCCTCGATCTTCTTTTGCATCAGCCTAAACGGCCAAGGAGAAGCAGAACCACGCCCACCTGAGTTCGACACGGGGAAATCAGGACTCGCTTTGAGTAGTGGCTATTTTCGTGCCGTCCCTTTGGGGGAACAGGCGGGCTGGACCATATCACTTTGGTTTCAATTGGACGAAGACGAAAGTGGTGATCTCATGGGGGTAATGATTGATGCCGAGTCCAACGATATTCTTCGCCTTCACCATACGGGCAATGAGATCACCTTCTCCGGCAAATTCAGAAACCGCGGTTTACATCAACAACGGCCTGAAGGCTGGGCGTTTTCTACCGAGGTGACAGGAGAAAGTCCCTGGCATCACGCGGCGATGACCTATTCGCAGGCGAATGGGCCCGCTCTATACATAGATGGGAAACTGATCGGACAAGGTGAACGCCGTTGGCTTGGTTATGCCATCAATTTCGATAACTATCATTTTGGGGCTCGTGTGTTTCCGGATGAAACGTTTGGAAGCTACTTTGCAGGACTCGTCGACGAATTCTTCCTCTACGAACGCAATCTCAATGCCGATGAGATTCAAGCACTCTACCAAGGACAGTCGCCCGACTCGAACCTGGTTGCGTTTAATGATTTTGAGAATGTAGACCATCGAGCACTGGCCCGATTCACTGAGAGTGATCGCGATGAAGCTTACCTCGATGAAGGAAAGAAATTGTATGAGGCCAATTGCATAGCCTGTCACAGCAAGGACGGCATCACGCCGCCGCTCAATCCCCTGGCCCGTGCCTTCACGGCAAACGTCATGGAAAATGGCGGCGATCCCTACTCGATGTTCAAGACGGTCACCCATGGTTTTCGAAACATGATGGCGGCAACTCAATTAAACCCCACTCAACGGTATCAGGTAATTCACTACATTCGGGAACGACTCATAAAACAACAGGCCCCAGAATTATATGTTTCCATGAGTGATACCTATACCGACCCCATGCCCAGTAACCCAGCAGGCCTGGACGAAGAGTTAGCAAAAAAGGAGGCCTTAGCAAAGGTGGGCTACTTACGCGATTTTGGAAATGCGCTTATTTCACCGGTTACTGGTGACACACCAGAACACACCAGCCGCAATGCCCTGGTCATCAATCTGGGAAATGAAACGACCATCGCTTACGACCTCGGAAGTCTAAAAACCGTTGGCGCCTGGCAAGGTGGATTCCTAGATTTTACCAACGGCTTGCACCACATGCTCCGCGCACCCGAATTACCCAAAGCCAATTTTGATTTTATCCCAGGTTTCGAAGGTTCTCGCTGGGCCTGGGATGGCAATGCAGCCAAGAAAGCCCCTATCCTCCCCCTAAACACTATCCATCCGACGGATCAGGTTTCCTACCAAGGCCACTATCCCTACGGCAGCGAGACCATTATCGCCTATTCCGTGCAAGGACGCGACGTATTGGAAAGTCCGCTAAACGAAATCTCCAAAGATACGGCGATCATACACCGCCGGCTCAGCATCGACCCAGGAAATAATCCACTTGAGTTAGTGGTTCATCCTGGAGGAGACGTCCAAACTAAAATCAGCGGAAGCACTGGCCGCGTAGAGATCAATGGCCAGACGCTTGCAGCCACCCTCCAAGGTGACCGGAAGTCTGCGAGTTGGAAGGTCGGGCCAAACAATGAATTGATCCTGAAGATAAACTCCTCGAATCAAGCCATCGATATCAACGTCGCCCTGACCTCGATGGACAGCCGCAGAGAACTACCTCCTACCGTCAGTCTGCAAACCACTGACCTTCGCTCTCGCACTAAAGGTAGTCCTCGTCGCTGGAAAACAACTCACACTCAAAAAGGCCGCTTAGCCTCCAGCCGTTTTCAAGGATACGCCTTGGATAATCTTCCAGTCCCTCTCAAGAACGCTTACAACACCTGGATGCGCACCTCTAGCCTGGCGTTCTTTCCGGATGGCCGCCTGGCGGTAGGAACCTTAAGTGGCGACGTTTGGATTGTGAAAGGAATTGATGACGATCTACAAAACGTGACCTGGCAACGTTTCGCAGCAGGACTCTATGAACCCATGGGCATGAAAGTGATAGACGGCGTATTGACAGTTTCCACGCGGGGTCGATTGGTCAAACTGCACGACTACAACAAGGACGGTGAAGCTGATTTTTACGAAGCCTTCTACAACGAGCTGGAACCGAGCGATGGCTGGCATGCCTACAGTTTCGACCTGGAAGTCGGCGAGGATGGTTCCCACTACTACGCCCGCACAGGCGGATTCAGCGATTGGTCCGTTCCCGGCGGTATGGTCCGCATCACACCAGATGGAAAATCCGAGGAGGTACTTTCGGTAGGCATGCGTGTTCCGAACGGTATCGGCCGTTTGCCGGATGGACGTATCACCTTTGGCGACAATCAGGGAACTTATGTCCCCGCCACTAAAATCAGCATCGGTAGCACACGAGGCACCTGGCATGGAGCAGGTAAGTGGACAGAACGTGAAGGCGATTACGATCCAGAAGCCATTGTCAATCCTATCGTTTATATGCCACAGGAATTGGACAGCTCAGCCGGGTCCCAGTTGTGGGTGGACGACGAGCGGTTTGGCCCACTTTCCAAACAGTATTTCCACGCTTCATTCGGGCGTGCCTCGACCATGTATATCATGATGGATGAATTCGACGATGTCATTCAAGGGGCAGTGTATTCTCTTCCCTTCAAGATGGAGTCCGGAACCTTACGCATCGCTAAAAACCCCATCGATGGGCAGCTCTACTACTCAGGGCTCACCGGCTGGCAAGCGGGAGCCACTCGCGAAGGAAGTATCCAACGATTACGTTACACTGGGGAACCTGGGATTTACCTTATTTCTGCCAAAGCCCGAGCGGGTCGTTTGATCTTAAACTTTAATAGGCCGGTCAATCCGGCATCCCTTAAGGATATATCAAGTTGGAAAGCCGAGATGTGGAATTACAAGTGGTCCTCCGGTTACGGTTCTGCCCACTACCTCGTTACTCAGCCTGGAGTGGAAGGAACAGATAGCTTAACGATAAGCGACACTCACCTAAGTGAAGATGGAATGCAGCTCATCCTGAGCGTGCCTGATCTTCAGCCTTGTCATACACTACGCCTCAATTTTTCCCTCCAGGGAAAAGACGCGGGTCAATTGGAAGGTCCACTTTATTTCACCATCCATGAACTCCCAGAGGGAGATTAATCCAGCAACAATCTGGCAAGAATATTTAGCTACCCCAAATTTTAAATCATGAAACGAATCCGCTTCTTTCTTCTCTGTTTATTTCCAGCACTTTACACAGTCTACGGTACCAATAGACCCAATGTTCTATTCATTCTCTCTGATGATCTTGGCTATGGAGATGTAAGTTCCTACAACCCGAGCTCTAAGGTCCAGACACCGCATCTCGATCGACTGGCCAAACAAGGGATGCGTTTCACCGATGCTCATTCACCATCCACCGTTTGCACACCGACTCGCTACAGTGTGATGACAGGGCGCATGGCGTTTCGACTCAGTTACGCCGGAGTATTCACGGGGGTGGGCGGGCCTTGCCTGATTACGGATGAGCGCCTCACGATTGCGGAGATGTTTCAAGAAGAAGGCTACGCGACCGCGATGTATGGCAAGTGGCACATCGGTATGACCTTTCGTGATAAAAACAACCAGCCGGTTTATGAAGCCGATCTTTCCCATTTAGATGATGTGGAGGAGAGCTGGAGAGTAAAAGGGAACGCTGTGGTCAATCTGGTCGATTTTTCCAAGCGCGTCGAAGAAGGCCCGCTCGATCATGGCTTCGATGATTTCTTTGGGACTGCCTGCTGCCCGACTACCGATTGGTTGTATGCATTCATCGATGGAGATCGTGTTCCCAATCCACCCACTGAAGAGCTGGATGCAAGAAAAGAGGGGCTTCCAACACACGCTTACTCAAAGGACAATCGCCCCGGGATGCTGGCAAGCGACTTCGACCTTGAGGAAGTGGATGGCTTGTTCCTCGAGAAGAGCGTCGCCTTTCTTAAGAACCACGTTCGCGAGAAACCGGACCAACCGTTCTTCCTATTTCATTCCACGCAAGCAGTTCACCTACCCTCTTTTCCTGGTGATGCCTACAAAGGTAAAACAGAGGCCGGACCTCATGGAGATTTTATTCACCAACTCGACGATCATGTGGGGCAGTTGATGGCGACCCTCGAAGAGCTAGGTGTAGCCGACAACACCCTGGTTATTTTCTCCAGTGACAATGGACCGGAAGTTCCAACGGTGGTCGACATGCGTAAGGTGTACAATCACGACGGGGCTGCTCCTTGGCGCGGCATGAAGCGCGACCAATGGGAAGGGGGTCATCGCGTACCGTTTATTGCCCGTTGGCCCGGAAAGATTAAGGCCGGTTCAACCAGCGACCAAACCATTTGCCTCACCGACACCATGGCCACCTGCGCAGCCATCCTCGGGTATGATCTTCCTACTAATGCAGCAGAAGATAGCTTTAATATCTTACCTGTATTCCTAGGCGAGGACGATGAGCCCATCCGTCCCTACACCCTACACCAAACCATACGACTGGCTCTGGCCGTGCGTGTTGGCAAATGGAAGTATCTCGATCACCAGAACTCCGGTGGAAACCGATATGAAACCCGAGATTTCTTAAAGCCTTTTATACTTCCCGATGCCGCACCCGACGAACCTGGTCAGCTTTACAATCTGGAAGAAGATCCGGGTGAAAGAAACAATCTTTACAATAAACATCCCGATATCGTCCGCATGCTGAAGGCGTTGCTTGACGCTTCTGTAGACAGTGGCCGGAGCGCTCCGTTAGAGCGGGGTTGAAGATAGTAGCACAGGCATCTTGCCTTTGAAGCCATCCAGAAAATTCACAGGCAAGATGCCTGCGCTACTTTAATAAAAGAAACCCCGCCACCTAACAGGTGACGGGGCCGATTGAACGTTAACTTAATAGAATTCGTTTAAGAGCGGTTTGCGCTTTCCACGATCATGTTCATAGAGGCCGTGATTGAGGATGGGTTGTTATCTTTATGCTTGATGACAACAGGAACTCGAACCGTGACGGCTACTGGCAGATCATTGGCATCCTTGGCAGGATTGAACTTCCACTTGGACAATGAAACCCTCATTTGTTCAGCATAGTCGCGAGCCATCTCGTTTGGTGTGGATGGAGAAGCAATACTCTTGATCTGGATATTAGCCATGCGACATTCCTCGGCAAAAAGTCTCAAAAAAATTTAGAAATTATAATTTAACTTCTCCGTCATCAAAATCGATGGAGGCCAGAGCTCGGAAGATCTTGCCGTATTTCACAACCTTGACCAGCATAATAACCTTCACCGCGATAGGATTGTCGTTGGCATCTCGGCCCGGTTCGAAGCGCCATTTCTTGACCGCCTCGAGGGTCTGGTTGGCAAAGGTCATGCGTTCGACATTGCTGTAACTGGCCAGTGGTTTTTCCAAGCGAATGTCCTCTACTTTTCCCTTCTCCGTTACAATGAACTTTAGTTTCAACTTTGTACCTACCAACTTGCTCTTCACCTTGGGCATCGGACTGCGTGTAGGCTTCGGCAGAGTCACAGGTACTTTTTTGTCTACGGAAATTCCCCAGGGCTACGATTTGCATATCGAGGGTTCGCTCCGATCCGTCATTCCCCGCGACAACCACTTGGCCTGGCAATTCTTCCAGCTCCTCTCCTCGCTGCTTTTTAAGTGATTTCAAAGGAGCAATCACCTTGATCTTTACAGGATCTTCCGAGCTAAACATCGGAACTTCCTGCGCATGGATACCAACAGAAAAAACAACAAATACGAAAAGAGAGGAAAAGGCTGCCATTGGTTTCATGCTCATACTACTATGGTGACGCCGCAAAGGCCCTTCAATGACAATTTGTTCGTAAAGGCTAACATTCAGAAAAACGTTTCTCTAAACTAACATGCTCTTTTTCCCAAAAGAAAGTGTCACTCATCTGACATTTTCATTAAAAAAACGCGGACCATTTCGAGTCCGCGCCTTCGCAGTGAATAAACTATCTCTTCCCAAATACTTTATCCTAAAATCTTTTAGCCATGGATGTAGGCGAAGTTAAGATCGAGGATCACTGAGACTCGTGCCTTCTGTTCTCCATCGTCTTCGATGACTGTTAACGGCATACGCACGGTGACTTCCATGGGGTTGCCGTTCTTGTCGACTGCGGGTCAAAGTCCCAAGAAGAAACGGAGTCCTTCAGATCGGCTACAAATGTATCTTCGCTGTCCGTGCCCAATCCGATTTCGAAAGGGAGACGAACGGTGTCGATGCGAGTAGGAATTCCAAACTCGTCGACGGTTACTTTTAAAATAACGGTGGCTCCAACCATATCGCTATCAGCCGTAGGAATGGTGCGCTCCTTAGGAACTGGAAGCGTGTCGATGACGGAGGCCGTGTAACCCCTATACTTAGTTTCTGTATCAGCGGCATTCAGGGTTAAAGACAATGCGCTAATGATGGCGGCTACAGTTATATATTTGATTGCTGTTTTCATTTTCTTCCAAGGTTTTGATTTTTTAATTGTTTGGGTTTTTCCTCGTCGTTGGTTGAGGAAGGGTTTTTTAAAAATTTCAAATCCTCGGGGCCCCGAAAATTGTGTTATACCGAGATAACGGGACCGGTTTCAGCCCAGTTGCAAAAATAAAATAAAAAGAAATTTGTAACCTCAGGGACCCGTTTTTCGTCAGGAAATGGCCATATCGCCAGGCCTCATTCTGCCAGGCATTAACCACTCCTCAGCACTTCATTCTCTTAGACGTTGAGACCCACTCAATCTGCACGGATATCAAAAAGAAAATATATCTATGGAATAATCTTAGGCCCAGGAAGTCACAGTATCTAAATCAAATACATTTTCATTATGAAAAAAATAATACAGCTCGCAGGGGTCCTTTCCTTGAACAGCCTGACAGCAGGCACCGTAAAAATCGATGGCGATGGAGGCCCAGCCGCAGTCGTGGTAAAGATGCACGCCGACTGGTGCCCTTCCTGTAAAGCACTGGAACCAACGCTCGCAGAATTGAAATCGGAACTCAAAGATGAGCCGGTCCTGTTCTTGACACTTGATATAACCAATCCCGTAAACACGGAACAGTCCCGCCTGCTTGCCGAATCCTTGGGCATAGAAAATTTAGTTAAGAAAAACAACAAGACCGGCCTCGTCCTGGTCTACGATCCCAAGACCATGAAGACCAAGCACGTCTTCACTAAGTCCGATGATATGGACACCATGAAAGACAGTATCATGGAAATGGCCGACGGCTAACCTGAAACTCTGACCGGATGGCTGCAAAAAGAGACACAATATTCCCGACTGCTGTATGAGCAAAAACCAGACAAACATTTACACCCATCCTCGGGTTGACATGCCGGTTGTTCCTCCCTCTCGACTCAGTTACGAACAAACATGCGCGCCCTCTCCTATCAGTCGTCAAGCCCAACATCTCAATCCCGCCATAGATTCAGGAAATCTTATAGAGAAAATTTTTAGTATGTAGTTCGTCGGAGCTGAAACATAGCTCCAAGTAGTTAGAGTTCAAAGCGCCTTTGCTCTTGTAGGTTGAGCAAGGGCGCTTAGGTGTACCCATAGATGCAACACACCTACTTCGACTTTATTTTGGTCCAGAGTTCATCGTAGAGCTTAGCACTATCACCGATGTCCACATCATATTGAAGGCGATCGAGAACATCATCCGGCGGATAAATGGCAGGGTTCTCCAACACACTTGAATCCAAATACTCGCGCGCAGCATTATTAGGTGTAGCCGCTTGAGTATAGGTGGTGTTTTGCCCATTGATCTCCGGATCATTAAGGAAGTTCAGAAATTTCTCAGCCAGTTCCTGGTGTGGTGCCCGAGCTGGGATGCACCAGATATCCACCCAGATCAACCCACCCTCGCGAGGGATGAAATAGACCGTCTCCGCATCTGCATTCATTCCCTTTGCTCCATGATCACTGTAGGTGGAGGATAGAGACGCCTCCTTAGCCAACACTCGGTTTTTGGCTAGGATGCTCGTTTCAAATCCCAATGACCGCTCCTTGGTTTCGATTAATAATTCGGCAGCTTTGGCCAGAGCCTGCGGATCGATGGTGTTCACATCATAACCCAGGTACATGAGCGCGAAGCCCATGGTTGCCCGCATGTCATCCATTAACAGGAATTGGCCCGGTTGTTTGTCCGGGTCAAAAAACAAACCCAAGGATTCATCGATGTCTTTTCCCGACTCTTTGCGGATGAACAATCCCGTGGATCCCCAGTGGTAGGGTACGCCGTACTTAAAGTCGGGATTAAAATCCGAATCCCTGAATCGGGAATCGATATGTTTTAGGTTCGGAATAGCTTCCTGCCGGATCTCCGTTAGTAGGTTCCGGTTGCTAAGCGCAGTTATGGTTCTGTGATCAGCCACCACAAGGTCATAGGCGGCATCTCCACCGGCAAACAACTTAGCCATCATGGACTCCGGTTCTTCATAATGGTCTATGACAAACTCACAATCGAATTGCTTTTCGAAGTCGGAAACTACCTTGGGATCCAGGTATTCGCTCCAGATGAAGATGTTTAGTTGGTCTTTCTTTTCAGCACAGCTGACGAAGGCTAATGCGGTGAGGATTAAGAGTATGTGTTTCATAATATTTAAAAGGTTAGTCTCTGATGTTAGCTTCGGGAACGGTGCTAAAGGCAGGAATGATCGCCAAGGCCACCAGCGAGTGGCAACGACCATTGGGGATGACATTCTAAATGTAGGAGCAAACTTGTTCGCGACATGGAGTATCTTTTTTTTCGAGTCGCGAACAAGTTTGCTCCTACAATCAGATATGCGGGAGAACGTATTTGAGCAATCCATATAGTTCCATTTTCTTAATTTGCTCAGGCCCTCCTTCGACTCAACAACAGTACCAGAACGGTGCTGATGATAGATACTAAAATGATTAAGGTTGAAAGTGCATTCACGTCGGGGGTGACGCCACGCTTTACGGAAGAGAAAATAAGAATAGGCAAGGTAGTCGCCCCAGGACCTGCGGTGAAATAACTCACTACAAAGTCATCGATACTCAAGGTGAATGCAAGAGCTCCACCGGCCAGTACGCCTGGAAGTATCAGTGGCAACGTGATGTACCGAAACTTCTGCCAATTGCTTGCTCCCAGGTCGTGGGCCGCTTCTTCGATGGAGGGATCCATACCTGCCATACGGGCACGTACGACGATGGCCACAAAAGGAACCTGGAAGGTGATATGAGCAATGATCATGGTTCCAAGCCCCAGTTGAAACAGTCCCAGCCTGCTATGCATCATTGAATAGAAGATGAGGATGGAAACAGCCATGACGATTTCAGGCACTACCACCGGGAAATACATTAACCAGGAAAAGGTTTGTTTACCCGGGAATGAATAGCGCACCAAACCATAGCCGAGCATGGTTCCCAGTACAGTGGAAATCGCAGTACTGCTTAAGGCTAGAATGAGCGAGTTGGCAGCCGCATCCAACTTTTGGGAGGTGCTGAACAGTTTTCCATACCACTCCAAACTGAAGCCTGCCCAAGGTCCGCCGTACTTGGCGGAGTTAAAAGAATAAATGACCACGGCCACAATGGGCGCGTAGAGAAATACATAAATCAGAATGGCTACTACCCAGGACCAGGGACGATTGCGATTCATAGCATGCTCTCCCTTCCCTCTTCGCCAGCCGTCCGGGCAAACACCCACAGTCCGATCATTACGGTCAACATGCCCAGGCAAGCGATCGCTGAACCAAACGGCCAGTCACGGCTTTGGCCAAACTGCATGCCAATGGCACTACCGAGTAACATGGTTTTGGATCCACCTAACAAATTGGGGATTACAAATTCTCCGGTGGCAGGAATAAATACCAGCAACATGCCCGCCGATAATCCTGGTTTGATTTGGGGTAAGAGCGCATGGCGAAAGACCCGCCAGCCATTCGCACCCAGGTCCTTGGCAGCATCGACTAACGACCAATCAACCTTTTCCACTGAGGCGTACAAAGGCAGGGCCAGGAAAGGCAGATAGTTGGCCGTCATGGCCAGGAACACAGCAAATGCGCTAGGGTACAACCCCTCCCCTGGTTCCAGGAATCCTAGAGCCACCGCCACTTTCGAAAACCAACTATTGGATGACAGCAGGACCTGCCAAGCATAGGTCCGAATAAGCATGTTGGTCCAAAAAGGAATAAGCAGCAACATCAGCCCGAGTAGCTTTCGGTTTCGAGGAAGGCCGGCGATAAAGAAAGTCAAAGGCATGGCGGCCAACACACAGAACAACACCGTGCCACCAGCCATTAAAAAACTGCGCAAAATGATCTTGGGATACAACGGATCAAAGCCAAAGGATCCGAAACCAATGAAGCGTTTAAAATTCTCCAAGGTGAACTGCCATTCGATCTCTCCGTAGGTTCCCCGGCCACAAAAACTGATCAACAGAATGAAGACCAGTGGCACCAAGAGAAAGACGGTCACCCAACCAATGCCAGGACCGCTAATCAAGGCCGAGCGGATGAGCTCGCCTTTGGCCGTCAGTTGCTCGCCGAATTTGAACTTTCTATTCTTTCCCTGCATGTCTCACGGAGTTGAGATGGGATTGCGCTTCATTAATGTGGCAATGGTGGTGACACCATTGAAAATCCATCAACAACCGACCATTCAAGCCGTCCATGGTCTCACGACCATGGCTACATTTTGAGCCCAACTTTAGAACAACTCTTGGCATAGATTGGTGGATGAATCGCAGATCAATCATCGAGAATAATCAATGCCTCAGGAGGCAAATACGCAGTCGCCTCAGTTCCAAGATTCAAACTGTGTTCCGGATGATGCCGATTCATGGCCACTGCCTGGAGCGGCTGATCACCATGGCTGAGATCGTAATGCGTTTCTGATCCTTTGTAGATCAATTGGTCGATGCACACGGTACACTCGTTCTCACCGTTTTGGGTAGTTTTTGAAACGAGCCGTATCTTCTCCGGCCTGATGGCCAGGGTAAACTGATCGCGGCCAGGATGTTTAGCGGCCACTCGCAATGTCCCCAAAGCTGTTTCGACTAGCATGCCATTTCCATCGGACAACTTCACAGTTGCCTCAATCAAACTGCAGGTTCCCAGGAACTGGCTGACGAACCGTGTTTTTGGATTTTCGTAGAGCGATTCAGCATCACCCAATTGCTCGATCCTTCCATCGCACATGACAGCGATGCGATCACTCAAGACCAGGGCCTCTTCCTGATCGTGGGTGACGTAGATAAAAGTGATACCCAAATTGCGTTGCAGGTTTAGCAACTCAACTTGCAGCTGTTTTCTAAGCTTCAGATCGAGAGCGGCAAGAGGCTCATCCAGCAGGAGCAATTTCGGTTCATTCACGACTGCCCGAGCCAAAGCGACCCGTTGTCTCTGACCACCGGAAAGTTGGTTGGGTTTTCGATCGGCGAGGTCCTCGATTTCGACCAAGGCCATCACACGATTCACCCGCTCATCGGTCTCCTGTTGAGACACTTTTTTCATCTTCAATCCGAACGCGATATTCTGCCGCACGTTGAAATGAGGAAACAAGGCATAGGATTGAAAGACCATATTCACCGGTCGCTGAAAAGCGGGAATATCCTTGGTATCCTCTCCTCCGATACACACCGTTCCCTCATCGTTATATTCAAGCCCGGCAATAATCCGCAAGAGTGTGGTCTTCCCACAACCGGATGGACCTAATAAGGAAAAGAACTCGCCCTGCTTAATCGTTAGACTGACCCCATCCAAGGCAACGGTTTCACCGAAGCGCCGGCTTACGTTTGTTATTTCAATATCAGAGTCTTCTACCATAGAGAGTTAAAAGGATTCAGGTCTTTTGCTGTAACGGGAGACCTCGGGGAACAAAGCCAATTGAAACAAAACCGAGTGGAGCTTAAAAGGAGAATTTTCAAAAAGTGTAACCCGTAAAACGCAGTAAATATTCTACCCATGCGCCGAAACAGAAGACGGTGAAACGTAATTGAATTAGGGATACTCGATTCCAGGAGAGAATTACAAATTATCACTGTCATCTTTCTCCTCCCAAGGTAGACCTTGATCCACCCAGGCTTTGAGGAGTTCAACTTCGTCACTGGAAAGGGCTTCGTATTTCTCACGTTTAAAAAGGGGAGGCATTTCCAGGTCCTCGAGCTGATCGCTCACCATCCAGATGAGATCACTGTCGGCGGCTTGACCGATGATGGCTACGGGATCGAAGGATTGACCTCCCGTGAGGAAGCTTTCGCGTTTATCGATGTTAAAGCCGCCTTTGATCTTTTTCAAATCGGACCCGTGGCAACCGGTACAAGAACGCTCAAAGATGGGGCGAATATCGCGATGATAATCGAATGGAGGAGCATCCGCTGAGGAACCTTCCATTATCTGAGCAACTTTCACTTTCTTGGCGTAGTTTTCAGGAACTTCCATAACCATCCAATCGGTCGATTCAGTCTCACCCACTTCCGGTTGGGTTAAGAGGAGAGCCATCGCGGCCCATGAAGTTCCACCGGCAGATATCCACTGATCTTTGCCGTGAGGGAAACCACTTTCGAAGCGGGGTTGAAAGGGCCAGGACCGGCTTTTCACAAACCACGACCCGTCTTCAAATTGCGTGCGTAGTAAACAGCGGACACCGTTCTGAAATGCTTCGTGTGAAGTTTTGATTCCCCCCTCCGCATTGAGTGTATAGAGCGCCAACCCAGTTGCCCAGGCATCGCTGGGATTGCCTTCGACCTGGGTCCAACCACCATCGGTCTGCTGCTGAGCTAATATTGCTTTCACGTAGGGGCGCAGCCGTGACGTGAGTTCCCCTGCCCATCCAAGGCCGAGTAATTGATGGAGCTCCTGATTGAGGTTCATCGGTTCGGCTTTGTGTAAATATTTTCGGGCGTTGCTGAGGACTTCTTTCGTTTGGGAGCGAAGCGCCGGAACCGGATACGCCTGTATACCTCCCACCGCAAACGTAACCCCCAGGATCGGTCCGTCTTCCATGGGTGGGCGATATTCGTTAGAGGACGAGGATCCGTCCGGGTATTGTGCCGCGA
Source organism: uncultured Opitutales bacterium (assembly GCA_938075565.1). Taxonomy (GTDB): domain Bacteria; phylum Verrucomicrobiota; class Verrucomicrobiia; order Opitutales; family UBA2995; genus UBA2995. Next base: position 32,633 of record CALJGU010000050.1, read on the forward strand.
TCAGATAACGAGCCATGGCCTCAGTCAATTCATCGGCAGGATACTTTGAGGCGGCAAGCCCCATGAGGCCGTATCCAACCACGATGGGTGCATCCGGCTGAGGAGGAATCATTTCATAGGCCTTGGCGATATCATCATCATTCGTCCAATAGCGGACATGATCCTGTGTCTGGCGAGCAATGGATGTTTTATCCACTTCGAAGCCGCGATCGATAGCCATGTTGAAAGCTACGACTGGCAAGGTTTCCTGGTGACAGGAAACACACTTCTGCTCTTGAACGACACCGCTATTAAGGAATCCATCCGAGTTGATCTGTAGCAAATCAACAGCCCGAGTTATCGAGTCCCGGATAATTGGATTGAGATCCTCGCCGAACGCCGGAAGCGGATGGTCCGGGATGATCTTATTCTTTTTGGCTTTAGTACCCGCTTGACCACCGGCCTCCAACAATACGGTTTCCAAGGCTTTGTTGTTTCGATCACGTGCCCAATCCAACGCTGTCTCACCGAGAACACTCATAGTGTTTGGATCCACACCTTTCTCAATCAGCAGCTTTGCCACGGAGGCTTCATCCGTTTCGTTGTAGGCAGCCCAAAGCATAACGGGAGTTTCATGCTGACCAAATGGAGATCGAGCCTCCAGGTTCGCACCATGCTCGATAAGCAGCTTAGAGATGTCAGGCCATTGTCCGTAGAGAGATGCGATAAGAGCGTTTCCGAAAAAGGGATCAAAACCATCCACATCAGCCCCCACCTCAAGCAAGCGTTCAACGATCGCTTTATGGCCTTTCGATGCCGGCTTAATCACATCCACGGGTTTTACTCCCTTTTCCAAAAACAGATTCACCTGTTCCAAATCCCCATTCCAGGCAGCCACTCCCACGAGGGACGATTGAAAGAATTCATTGGTCAGAGCTTCGACTTTCACCGTCGTCTCCGCTCCATGCTCTAATAGCAGTTTTACCACCTTGGTGGAGTCAGGCCTTATCACCGCCGCCATCAGAGGCGTGATTAACATCCGCACCTTTTTTCAAGAGCGCTTTGACCGACTGGATGTTGCCGATGGCGTAAATGAGCGGAGTGGCTCCAGCATCATTGAGTGCATCCACTTCGGCACCTCGTTTGAGGATTTCTTTCACAAGCCTCGCATCGCCATTCAGGGCAGCCCAATGGAGAGCCGTATTTCCAAGCTCATCTCGAACGTCCAAGTCGACTTCTTGTTTCAACAAGGAGCGAAGAGTTCGGGAATTACCCGCGTGCACAGCATCGACCAAGGCCTGAGCTTGCACAATCGAGTAAGCAGAAATCGACAGTAGAGAAAGGAAGATCCAGAAAGAAAACCGGACCCGAGATGGGGTATAAAATTCGGACATAAAACGTAGGGATCGTTGATTAGGGGAATGGAGTTAAAGAATTAGCCTATCCTTTTCAGGATTTGATCTTTGCCATCCTTCGGGTGGATAGTGAGACCGTTTACTTTTCCGCTTTTAGTCGCATCAAAAGAAACCTGTTTCCCATCGCTGCTGGCACCGAAGGTAAATCGTCCGTTTGCCAGAGGTCGGATTTCAACCTTGGGGAAATGTTCGTCTATTTCGACAAACAGTTGGTGACCATTTCGAGTGACCGTGTAGGTCCGTTCGGTCTTTTTCGTCTTTAGGAGATATTGACCGACATAGGTATCCAATACCTCATGATCGACAGCTGAGGGCACCTTCTTTCAGTGAAGGTTGAGGCTGAATATATTTCTCCTGCCCTCTTTGGGAACCACCGTCAAACGCTCCTGTTCTTCCACCGACAGGTTGCTAAAAAGAATATCTGGCTAGTTGAGCGGCTCGCCGGGGAAGTAGCACTGAGTAATCAACTCATGATACCCCCGCATGGTAATCTTGAAATGAATGTGCGGTGCCCGGTAGCCCGCGTCTTCATCGGGTTCGCCTCCGTCGAGGAAGGCTAATGGATAAGGAGCCGGCTTGATGGTTTTGAAACCGTAGTTACCTTTGTCATCGCTGACCGTTTACCCGAAGCTCTGGAAGTTGGGGTCCAAGGGAGCCGGGTTCTTGTCCTACACATGATTGTAGCGACCGGCTGCGTTGGCCTGCCAGATTTCAATAAATACGCCCGGGACCGGGTTGCAGTCCTCGTCGAGGATCTTGCCGCGAATCCGAATAACTTCACCCTTGGCTCGTTCGGTATGGCCCTTGAGCATGGTGAGGTCCAAGTCCTTATCGTCCTGTTCATGGACGGGATAAAATGGTCCCATGACCTGATCGGCAGAAACACCACAGGCTGCTTTGTCGCCCGCCATGGCGATATTGCCAGTTACGGTCCCAGCGGTAGCGCCCAGTCCAAGCTGGAGCATCGTACGACGATTCATTTTTTTAGGAGATCACATAGGGAAACCTTTCTTGCTTGTTGAATGGTGAAGAAAGCAACGGGACTCGAGCATCCCTGTTGCAGAAAAGAATATTGCCCATTATGGCCGAGGCAATCCCGGACTTCAGGAAGCGTAAAAATGTGCGGTTCATAGAGAGATATAGAATGCCTATATCTACTCATGCGCCGTTCGGGTGATTTGAGGGTCAATTATTTTCAATTATTCGTGACGAAAGAAAAAAAGTTAAGCACGAAGGAACACGAAGCTATACAACTGCAGCGTACAGCGTAATTTTTTAAACCGCTAATCTTCGCTAGTTTAAAGCTTAATTGGTACACACCGTAAATAATACAAATACAAATCCGATGTTAGGATGGTAGCTTGTGCCAACCCAAAAGAATATCGGATTCCTTTGGGATGACAGCAAAGTGCTTTGTACGCAAACGACACCAATACATCAGCCCCACCTCTCCATTAATGGCTTCAGGAAAATATGATTCTGTATCCATTATTCTGTTAAGAAAATAGACAGAATCATGAATTACAAAATCTTAGTGTTGGATTTGTCATCCAAGTCAAAATGGTGAATCAGGAACAGGCTTCCTAAGCTAGGTAAGTCGTGGGAAAAACACAGGCAAGATACCTGTGCTACTCTAATTCTAAGCCAAGCGATCGCCAATATACAACATATAAGCGGCACGCTTGGCGCGTTCGTGGACTTTGGCTGGAACGGCCTTTACCTTAAATCCTACGCGGCCAAAGCGTGGTTCAAACATGGGTTCGGGACCGGCTGACCAGAAGATGACTCGACCTTTAGGTTTCAAGGCAGAGCGAATGGCTCTGAGTCCAGTATTTGAATACAAAGAGAAATTATCTTTTGCCACCTGGGCAACGGGGCCATTATCGACGTCCAGCATGATGGCATCGTAGGTTCCCGGCTTTGCTTTGCGGATCAGCTTACTGGCATTCTGAATACGGATTTCCACCCGGGCATGATCTACCAGCGCACCGTTGAGGGATTGCATATGCTCCCGATTCCACTCCTCCATCTTCGGCAATAATTCAGCCACTTCGACGATCGTCTTATCATTCGAAAATTTAAGCGCTGTCCGAAGTGTACATCCTAGGCCGAGCCCTCCGACCAGAACCCGGGACTCTTTTTCAGGATTGAGTCGTTCAACTCCCAACTGCCCCAGCAACTCTTCAGAGGTGCTTGCCCTGGAATGCATGATCTCTGCACCATCCAAGCTGATAGAGTAATCACCATCGTGCTCAAAGAGAGACATCGTGCCTCCATCAGGTGTTATTGTTTCGTCTAGTTTGATGTGCGGTTTCAAGAGAGTAGTAGATAGAAAATGGTATAATTCATACCGAGGTTATAAAATGAATGCCCAATGATCGCCGGAAGAATCGATTGGTATTTTATCCGAAGCCAGCTAAAACCCAAACTTGTCACGATCATCAACACCCACCGGAGGAATCCAGAGATCCAAAACACCTTCAAACCTTCCTCCCCGAGAGCAATTCCATGATGGAATAAATGCACAGTGGCAAAGAGGAAGGCACTGACACCCACACCCCAAATGAGGCCCCAGCGATCTTGAACCACTCGCTGAATGCAGCCGCGAAACAATATCTCCTCCCCAATGGGTGAAAAGATCATGGCAGGGATGGTGAACATCCAAAACAGTTTATTCCTCGGCATTTGCAGGACTCGTTCGTCCTGAAGGAAAGTGGCCGCCACAGATTGAAACCAATGCTGATCCGAATCGTCATAAAACAGAATTCCGATCCAGTAGCAGACGAGAGCTAACATCAACCCGAGCAACGGGGCCGATATGCCCCAACCAAATCCTTTGGGCAAGGTCAGCCCGATGTCGCTCCTGCCTTGATGGGTTAGAAAAAGTAAAGGGACAAACCACATTAGCAGAAAACCTAGCATGGTCATCTGCCCGGGCCCTCCAACAATGGTTCCGTAAGCCCGGAAGAGTGTCAGGATGAGTAACACGATGCCGAGAAGGATTAACCCGTTCGGACAAATCTTTCGCCAGAGAGGGCGTATCTGTATATCAGAATCTTTCAGGCTCATTTCTTAATTACTAAGTTTCATGCCGTCCAAGTTAGTTAAACTTTTTCATGAACTGAACCACCCGAAAGGTTTCCTTAAAGTCGTTTGCCTGGTGAAACTTAATGGCCTCGGCATTATGCAACTCCGCATCGGACCCCATTTCTGTGCAGCCCTGGTCTTTCATCCACTGCATCGCGGCTTCCATCAATTGCTTTGAAAGACCATGACTCCGATACTCCGGGAAGAAACAGACACCTTCCATGTATCCAACGGGAGACGACAAGCAGCCATCGACAACATTGCGTAAAGAAGCCTCGAGGAAGCCCGCGACCTTGGAATTCTCTTCTATAAGGAAACAAACTTTATCGGAGTCACGGAGCCAAATGTTGATATCCTCCTCATGAACCGCTTCAGGACAACCATCATAGACAATTCCTCTCAATGCTTTCCAAACATCACGATCATATTCTGTAGCAATGCGAATCACATTCACAAAATCGCGACATCTGTTTTACTGCGCAAGATATTAACTTGCAGAGCACTCACGAAATTCCATCTTTCAACCCCATGCTTCTTCGCGTCCTACCATTTTTTCTGACTACTTTGTCCATTCTTCTACTCACGGCTTGCTCAAAACAAACGAGCACTCGCTCTACTGCCAAACCGGATCAAGCAGAGGAAGTCGTAGCTTCTCAAGATGAACCCATTGCAAATGATGCCGATTCCCAGGACATCCAATACATCAAGTGGACGCCTGAATTAAATATCCCGGATCCTGTATCGATTAGCTTTGATGATCGTGGCCGTGCCTACGTGACTCAGACCCGGCGCCGACGAGCGAACGACCTGGATATACGTGGACAGCGAGATTGGATCGTTGACGATGTGAGCTTCAACCATGTGGATGATAAGGAAGCCTTTCTAAAGGCACAGTTGGATCCGGAAAGAGCCGAGGAAAACAAAGATCGTTTTCTCGATCACAACGGTGATGGTGCCATCGACTGGCGAGATCTGGCTGTCCTCAGTGAGAGCATCTACCTGATCGAAGATACCGACGACGATGGCTTCGCAGATAGCTCCAAAGTTTATTATGATGATTTCAAGACTCTGGTAACTGGCGTGGCTGCTGGCGTACTTTGGCATGAGGGTGACGTCTATGCCACCGTAGCACCCGATGTCTGGAAATTTCGCGATACAGATGGTGATGATATTCCTGACCAGAAAGAAGTGCTCGCCCATGGGTTTGGAGTACACATCGCTTACGGGGGTCACGACATGCACGGACTTATTGTGGGACCGGATGGAAAGATCTACTGGTCGATCGGGGACAAAGGAATCAACGTGACCTCAAAGGGAGGAAAACAATTTTTCTATCCCAACCAAGGCGGAATGCTTCGGGCCAATCCAGATGGAAGCGATTTTGAAGTATTCGCTCGTGGATTAAGAAACGTGCAAGAGCCCGCTTTCGACAACTACGGAAATTGGTTTGGTGTGGACAACGACTCGGACCAAACGGGAGAGACCGAGCGCTTCATGTATATCGTGGATGGCATGGACGCAGGCTGGCGCAATGATTACCAGTACCGGGGCGATGGATACAATCCATGGATGGAGGAAAAGATGACCATCCCCCACCATAAAGGACAGGCGGCTTACATTACGCCCACTATTCGCAATTATGTAGATGGACCCGCTGGGTTCGTAAAGAACCCAGGCACGGCACTCAACGAACGCTACAAAGATTACTTTTTTCTCAATGCTACAATGAACGGAGCCCAATACGCCTTCCAGGTGGAGCCAGATGGAGCGTCATTCAAGATGGTGAATGACCACCAGATCGGGAAAGGCCTGCCATTGATCGGCCTCACCTGGGGATTTGATGGTGCCCTCTACACACCAGATTGGGGAGGAGGATACCCCATGAATGAAACAGGCGCTATTTGGAAACTTGATACTCCAGGCGGGAATCAAGCTATTCGGGCCGAAGTGGAGCAATTACTCCTGGAAGGCATGGCTGAAAGAAATGTTCCCCAACTACGCGAGTTATTGTCTCATCCGGATCAGCGCATTCGCCTCAACGCTCAATTTGAACTCGTTAAGCGAAACGAGACAGGCTCGCTTGTGGAAGACAGCCAAGCCGATCATCAACTTAAAAGGATTCATGCTGTTTGGGGACTCGGACAGCTTGCGAGAGCAGAGGACGAAACAGCCATCAACCAATTGCTCAAACTCCTCGATGCGTCTGATCCTGAGATTCAGGTGCAGGCGAGTAAAGTGCTTGGCGACTTAAAACCTGGCAGCTTCAATGGACAAGTCCTTATTCCTCTATGCGATTCCGATCACCCTCGAGTGCGCTTTCAAGCGGCCTTGTCAATCGGCCGACAAGGAGTGAGCGAAGCTTTCAATAAGATCGTTTCACTCATCGAATCCAACGATGAGAATGACACCTACATGCGACATGCAGGCGTGGCTGCCCTTGAGGGCATCGGAGGTGCAGAGACCCTTTTAAGCCATACTTCGGAACAAGTTCGCCTCAGCGCTGTAGTTGCGCTACGCAGACTCGTGAATCCATCGGTGGCTGATTTTCTTATGGATAGTTCGGAACTCGTCGTGACCGAAGCAGCACGAGCCATCCATGATGATTTTTCAATCGAAGAAGCATTGCCTAAACTCGCGAGACACCTGGTTTCGAACAGCAGCAACAACGAAGCCCTTGTGCGGAGACTCATAAATGCCAACTTCCGGATTGGAGGCGAGAACGAAGCGTACCAGGTCGCTGAATACGCAGAAAATAATAACAATTCAGCTGTCTTACGTCTGGATGCACTCGATGCCTTGGCAAATTGGAAAACTCCTCCCCCACTCGACCGCGTTGATGGAAGACGCCGCTACTTCAAGGATCGCTCTGCGGCCAATATTGGAAGTATGGTAAAAGGTAAATTGGAGAACTTGCTCAACTCCGAGAACTCCGAAATCCTGGAGAAAGCTGTAAGCGCGGCAAACAACTTATCCGTCACCCTAAGTCCAGTCGCGCTGGAAAAGCTCCTACGCAACAACCAGGCCCCTGGCTCCCTCCGCATGGAAGCACTGAAGAGTCTTCAAAACCCAAAGAACATAACATACGCGCAAAACTCAGGCAGCGAAGATTTGCGAATGGCCGCGGCCAGTTTCCTTATGAAAACCAACAAGGAGGGTGCAGCTAATTTCTTGGCAACCCGCCTAGGCCGTTCCCGCTCAATCACCGAGAAACAAAAAACCATAGCCATGCTGGCCGAAATAGGGAACGAGACCGCCGACCGAGAAATCAAACTGCAGTTTGAACAGCTGGACCTTGGAACCTTACCCGCGGGATTGCAGCTGGATATTCTTGAAGCGGCCAACTCCCGAGCCATGACCAGCGAAATCGAAGCGTTTGAAGCGACTCGCCCCACGGGGTCACCCCTCGCAGCTTATATCGAGACCCTTGACGGAGGAAGCATCGAGGCGGGTGAAGCGATTGCCAATACACACCTGGCTGCGCAATGTGCACGGTGCCACAAATTTGAAGATGGCAGGGGTAGCGAGATAGGACCCAACCTAAAGGACATCGGTGCTAATAGAGACAAAGAATACATCCTTAGATCCCTCGTCGAACCTGGCGCCGATATTGCGGAAGGTTTCGGTATAACCACCGTTAGCTTGAAGAATGGAGAAAGCCTCACCGCTCAACTGGGAAAAGAAACAGATTCGGGCATCGAGCTTATTGATTTGGAAGGAAACAGACAAATCATCTCAAATGCACAAATTGAGTCTCGGACTGATCCGATGTCCTCAATGCCTCCCATGGGATTTATTTTGAACAAGAGAGAGCTGAGAGATTTGGTAGCCTATTTAAGTAGCCTGAATTAAGGGAAAGGGGCTACTCGCTTGTCTATCAATTCTAGACGAAACATACACAGGCAAGATGCCTGTGCTACTCTATTGCAGCTTTCACTTCTTTAAAGGCCGTAATCGCACGGTCCAAATCTTCGCGAGAATGGGCCGCCGAAATTTGCGTCCTTATACGAGCCTTTCCTTGTGGAACTACGGGATATGAAAAACCGATCAGGTAAATTCCCTTTTCCAGCATGGCGTCGGCAAATCTTGTGGCCAATGCAGCATCGCCGAGCATGACCGGAGTTATGGGGTGCGTTCCCGGTAATATATCGAAACCCAGTTTCGACATCTCTTCCCGAAAGTAGCGAGTATTCTCCTCGAGCCGGTCACGCAGCTCTGTTGACTCACTTAATAGTTCAAGGACCTTCAAAGATCCGCCCGCTATCGACGGAGCCAAGGTATTCGAAAACAGATAGGGCCGAGAACGTTGGCGCAGCAGCTCAACAATTTCTTTTCGACCGCTAGTATAGCCACCGCTCGCTCCACCCAGTGCTTTGCCTAAAGTACCTGTGATAATGTCCACACGGCTCATCACACCACAATGCTCATGCGTGCCGCGACCGGTCTTGCCCATAAAGCCGACCGAGTGCGAGTCGTCTACCATGACCAGGGCATCGTATTTATCAGCGAGGTCACAAATCTCTTTCAGGCGTGCTACATAACCATCCATGGAGAACACTCCGTCCGTGGCGATTAGCCGATGACGGGCACCCGACGCTTCTTTCAACTTAGCCTCGAGGTCTTCCATGTCGCTATTGCGGTAGCGAAAACGAGCAGCCTTACACAAACGAATGCCGTCGATGATCGATGCGTGATTCAGCTCATCACTGATAACAGCATCTTCTGGCCCCAGCAAAGTTTCAAAGAGCCCCCCATTGGCATCGAAGCAGGATGAATAGAGAATAGTATCCTCAGTTCCAAGAAACTCACTTAACTTCTCTTCGAGCTGTTTGTGAATGCCTTGAGTGCCGCAAATAAAGCGAACGCTAGCCAAACCATAACCCCAGTCATCGATGGCCTGCTTGGCTGCATCAACGACCGCGGGATGTTTCGCCAGACCCAGGTAATTATTGGCGCAAAAGTTGAGCACCTCTTCACCATCAGCCACACGAATGACCGATCCCTGCGGCGTCATGATGATACGCTCGTCCTTGTAAGTACCCGCTTCACGGATACTGGTGATTTGTTCTTCGAGGTGGGCTTTAAAGATGTTGTTCATTTGGTTGATAGAATGTTCGATTCTCTTCTGTAGGAGCTAACTTGCTTGCGATCTCAATATCGTCGGCATTCGATCCGCAAGCAAGCTAGCTCCTACAATTTTCATGTGCATGTGTAATGTAGAGAAAAAATCTTCACAGGTTGACTCACACGCTCCCAATAATCGCGGCATAAAGCCGCTCCTACAGTTTCAAAATGACAGTCACCCGCGAGCTCCGACATAGGATCCGGAGGTCTCACGGAGTCAAGGTGTCGAGCTTGCCGACCGATAGGCGAAGGCGCGCACTTCGGTGCGTAACTGAGCCGAGAGGGACAGCACACTCGGCACATTGGCCCGAAGGTGCGAGCAATCGTGAAGCAAAGAATCTGAAATTGAATTTTGATTACCATCTTTCTAAATAAAATCCGCTATCCTTTGCTCGCACCTGCTGAGACCTTCGGATCATGCCCAGTCGAGGATGACTTTTCCCGACTGCCCCGTGTTCATGACCTCAAATCCTTTTTCAAAATCCGTATAATGAAAACGATGCGTAATGACCTGCTTGATGTCCAACCCGCTCTGAAGCATCACGGACATCTTGTACCAAGTCTCATACATCTCGCGGCCGTAAATGCCTTTTATGGTGAGCATATTAAAGACAACGGTATTCCAATCGATAGCGAATGGTTTTGGGGGGATTCCGAGCATGGCGATCTTCCCACCATGACACATGTTGTCTAGCATACCGTGAAAAGCAGTCTCGCTGCCGGACATTTCCAAACCGACATCAAATCCTTCGACCATCCCTAGGTGTTCCTGCACCTCTTTGAGACTCCGGTTCTGAACATTGACGGCCATCGTTACTCCCATCTGTCGTGCCAGATCGAGACGGTAATCATTTACGTCGGTAATCACCACATAGCGCGCACCGGCATGCTTGGCTATAACCGCAGCCATGATACCGATAGGGCCTGCCCCAGTTACCAAGACATCCTCACCCAACACAGGGAACATCAAAGCGGTGTGCGCAGCATTTCCGAATGGATCAAAGATGGCGGCCACCTCTGGATTCACTCCTTCGCGATGATGCCAAACATTGGTCATAGGAAGAGAAATGTACTCCGCAAATGCACCGGGGCGATTCACACCAATGCCTTGCGTTTCCGCACAAAGATGACGACGCCCTGCCAGGCAGTTGCGACATCGGCCACAAACAACATGGCCTTCACCACTCACGATTTCGCCAGGATAGAAGTCGGTGACGTTCGCACCGGTCTCGATCACCTCCCCAACAAATTCATGCCCTACCGCCATGGGAACAGGAATCGTAGCCTGTGCCCACTCATCCCAATTGTAAATGTGCAGGTCCGTTCCGCAGATACCCGTCTTGTGGACCTTGATGAGGACGTCATTTAAATCCACCTTGGGAGGATCGATATCATCCAACCATAAACCTGGTTTCGATTCTTTCTTTACTAAAGCCTTCATGATTTGACTTGATTCTCAGGGAAAGTATTTCCACTATTTTGAACATATTTCCTACATACAGGATTCCATTATGCAAGAATTCTATCCATTATAATGTCGGATACTAAAAAGAAAACAACTTCCAAGCCGTCACCCCATCCGGCGGAAGCCATTAACCGACACTTGGGTTCCCGCGTGAAGCAGCTGCGCTCCGACAAGGGCTGGTCATTGGAGACGCTGGCCAACGCTAGCGGCGTCAGCAGAAGTATGCTAAGTCAAATCGAGCGGGAACAGGCCAACCCCACCCTGGCGGTGACTTTGCGCATCGCCCATGCCTTCGAACTCGACCTAGGTGAGTTGATCAACATGCCCAATGCCAGCACTTCACTGAATGTCATTCGCGCCAATGACCGCACGTTTCACTACCGGTCAGACAAGAACTGCAAAATCCGAACTCTTTCCCCTCTCAATCTGGAAAAGGATGTGGAGTTCTATGAAGTACAACTGAAACGTGGTGGCGCACTCAGGAGCCAAGCTCACTTTGAAGGTACCCGCGAATTCCTGACCGTGGAGCAAGGCAAGGTTGAAGTCACCTCAGGCGAGGAAAGCGACATCTTAGAAAAAGGTGACTCTGCAAACTACCGAGCAGATATACCGCACGCTATCAGCAACAAAGCAAAATCGATTGCGACTTTGTTTCTAGTCGTGATCTACGCTTAAGATCCGGCTTCAAGAATCCCAGTCGTAGGGAATTTCCTCGAGGGCGCGCTTGTCAGATTCATCGGGATCGTGAGGTGAATCAATCAGATCCAGTAACATGTTGGTGCCTTCGGAAACTCCTTGGAAAGCAAGCCAAATGCCGGGCGGAATTGTCAGGCGTTGATAATTCTCCAAAGACATGTTGATTTCCCAAAACACGGGACCTGGTCCATCTCTATCGTCGCAAAGAACAAAACGAATCTCTCCATGTGGAACCAATAAATTCAGAGTAACCTTGCTGTGCCGACGCCAGGGCTTTTTTTCGCCCCCATGTACGGTCGAAAAGTAAACTTCACCAAATCCAACGAAGGTTTCATCGTCCGAACGCACACCATGCATGATGTTACCTTGAGCCCCTTCAATAACTTTTAAAGGCGTCAAAGTGACGTCCGGAATTGGACAATGGTTGGATTGAGAGGCTGACATCAGACAACACTTACTCAGAAATCCACGAAAGCTCACTAGCGAGTGCAGCTTCCATATATTCCTGGATTTGCTTTCGGCTTAATTCCAGAGTGGACTCCCCACTATTGGCATAAAAGTCACGGTACCAATCTACAGTGAATTTCACCATCTGGTCATAATTCAAACAGGCTTTCCAATGGAGCCCATGGAGCGCCTTGTCACAGCAAAGCTTCAAGAGACCTGCTTCATGTCCGGCATTGTTGGACTCAGAAACATCATCCCACCGAACACCTTCCCAATGCACTCGCATGCTTTCGATAAGCTCACCCACCGTAACATTTTGAACCGCATCGGGACCAAAATTATAAGCCTCGCCGTGAACGCTGGGTCCCAAGACAGGTTCTCCAGTTAGCTCAGCATGAAGTCGCTGCCCCAGAATTAAATAACCGCTCAATGGTTCGAGCACATGCTGCCAGGGCCGTGTGGCATGAGGACTGCGAATTTGCACCACCTCACCTTTTGACCAGGAACGAATACAATCTGGAACGATACGATCAGCTGCCCAATCGGCTCCACCAATTACATTCCCAGCACGACCAATCCCCATACGGAGGCGATCTGTTTGCCCGACGAAAAAGGAATGAAAGTAACTTTTAATGATCAACTCAGCGGCACCTTTAGAACCACTGTATGGATCTTTTCCCCCTAAGGCATCCGTCTCACGATAGCCATAGGTCCACTCAACATTGTCGTAGCATTTATCGCTGGTGATAAAGACAACCGTGCAAGGAAAGTCTGCAGTGCGAATAGTCTCAAGGATGCTCCCCGTTCCCATAACATTGACCTCGAAGGTCTTTAAAGGGTTCGCGTAGGACTCAGGAACCAGAGGTTGAGCAGCCAAGTGAAAGATAAAATCGGGCCGAATCTCAGAGATCAGCTTGTTCACTGCCTGGTGATCTCGCACATCCAGGATATTGTGATTTATAATCCCGGGGAGCTCCGCCGTCTCAAAATGAGAGGGAATGGTCGGAATTTCATCGGATATACCGTGAACTTCAGCACCCATGGAATCAAGCCATAGACTCAGCCACGAGCCTTTGAAACCGGTATGCCCAGTCACTAAAACTTTTTTATCTTTATAGGTATTCTTAAACGGAATCATGAAAAAGGATGAGATGAGAGCTTGTGGGACATTCGAATAGCACGATAACCCAAAACGCGGAGAATTCTGTCGTTTCGCCCCCACAAATCAAGATATAGATGCGATAGTTTCGAGGTTTTAACTTAACATTAACCGGAACAGCACACTAGTTTGGAAGGCAAGCTAACAATATACACAGAATCCCTAACACCTATACCCCATGAATGCTGACAATCCATCCAACTCGATGACCCGCCGCGAGGCTATGAAATTCCTGGGCCTTGGAGCGACTGGCCTGGCGCTCGGAAGTCACTCATCCAAGGCACAAAGCTTCGCTAAAAATGAAACGATGAATTTCGGGCTGATTGGCTGTGGAGGGCGCATGCGGCGACTGATCGGCGGTTTAGAAAAAAATCCCGGCACCCGAATCACGTCCGTTTGCGATGTATATGACGACTTTTTAAACTCTACTCATGTGTTAGTCGGAGGTCGCGAGAGGGAAATTCAGAAAACGACCCGTTATGAAGAGGTGTTGGCGCGAAAAGATATCGACGCGGTCATCGTAGCTACCCCAGACCATTGGCACGCCCCCATTACCATCGATGCGGTGGAAGCTGGCAAAGATGTCTATGTGGAAAAACCAGTCACCCATAAACTTGAAGAAGGCCATCAACTCATTGAGGCCGTAAAACGCAGCGGAAAGAAAGTCCAGGTCGGCGCACAACAAAGAACAATGCCTCACCTGGTCGTGCTGAAACAAAAACTCGATTCCGGCGAAATCAACCCCGGTAAAGTGACACGGGTACATATGCAATGGTGTCGCAATACGGGTCCCTTCGGCGGAGATCCCAGATATAGGATCACAGAGGATCAGGTAGACTGGAAACGATTCCTCGGAAATGCTCCTGACCAACCTTTCGATCCACTCCGCATGAGAAACTGGCGCTGGATCTGGGACTTTGGAAATGGCCCATTGGGAGACCTGATGGTGCATTGGCTGGATGCGACCAATTGGTTGTTGGATTTACCTATGCCGAGCCAGGTCATAATGTCTGGCGGGAAGTACCATCGCAAAGGCAGCTTTGAAACACCCGACATCACCAACTGCATCATGGAATACCCAAAACTTGACCTGCAGATGGACTATGTTAGCTCTTGGAGCAACAACCATCAAAAAGCCTGTACCGTTATTATGGGTACAGATGCAACTATCTACTTTGATCGGAACCTCTACCAAGTCATTCCGCAGCGACCCGGCAACGAACCGGTTGCTCAGGTCAGCGAATCCATGGTGGCAAGTGCAGGGCCGTTAGGGTCTGATCACGCAGTCGACTTCGATGCCCAAGAATTTCACATAGCTGACTGGTTGGATGCGATCAAGAATGACCGGCAGCCAGTCGATGATGTCGAAGCGGGCGTTCAAGCAGCCGCGATCTGCCAATACGGGAATCTTTCTTACCGCGAGAAACGCTTTGTCCAAATTTAATTTCAATCCCACACACCTACTCTAAGAAATATGTATCCCTTAAAAAAAACAGGAATACTCACTGCCCTGGTATCGTTCCTCATAAGCATTCACTCCTTTGCCGCTGAAAGACCCAATATTCTGATTATCATGTCGGATGATATGGGTTTCTCAGATCCAGGGTTTCAGGGGAGCGAGATTGAGACTCCTAATCTGGATCGTCTCGCGAACAATGGCCTGACCTTCACCAATTTCTATAACTGTGCCCGCTGTGGCCCTACCAGGGCGAGTATATCAACTGGGCTCTATAGCCATCAGGTTGGCTGCTATGAGCTCGAACCGGTAGAACCAGGCAATAATGCATACATATCGGAAGTACTTGGTGATAGTGGTTACGCTACTTATATGTCGGGGAAATGGCACCTGGGAAATACCCCCGACAAGCTGCCTCCAGCTAGAGGTTACGACCACTCCTATGCTTACGAAGGTTGCTGCGGGAGTTTCTGGGATCCGGAAATCTACATCCTGGAATCTCCAGAGCTTGAGCCCATTGATTACACGGTTGAGCCCTTTCACGCCACCGATGCGACGACTGATCATGGCGTGCGTTTCCTTAAACACCATGAAGAGAACGAGAAAGACAGTCCCTTCTTCCTCTACCTGGCCTATCAAGCCCCACACTTTCCCCTGCATGCACCCAAAGAACTTATAGATAAATATATTCCAATTTACGAAAAAGGCTGGGATGAAGTTCGAAAGGAACGCTGGGAAAAGATGCAAAGACTGGGATTGTTCGCCAACATCAAGGAACTGCCACCGACTTCCGATGCTCCACCCTGGCACGACGAGTTTGCCGATCCGGCAAAACTAAGTGCGTGGGATTCACTCACTGATACGCAACGGGGAGACCAAGTCCGCCGCATGGCCATCTTTGCTGCTATGATGGAGCAAATGGATCAGGGCATCGGACGAATAGTCGATCAGTTAAAGGACATGGGGCAGTTGGATAACACACTCATCTTTTTCCTCTCAGATAACGGAGCAAACTACGAAGGTGGACCCTTTGGTGCAGATGGACCTTTCAGCGGAGCTGACTTGGAGACCATGGGATCCAAAGACACGCGACACCATACCGGAGCCCATTGGGCCGCTGTCAGCAATACACCCTTTAAGCTCTACAAACACTTTAACCATGAAGGCGGTATCAACACGCCGATGGTTGTTCATTGGCCGGAAGGTCTTAAACGCAAAGGTGAACGTGAGACACAAAGAAGCCACGTCATAGACATCATGGCCACCATCGTGGATGTCACTGGAGCAACGTACCCGAAGCAAAGATTAGGACATGACATCCTCCCAATGGAAGGCACCACCCTGATGCCAGCTTTGAGAGGAGGAGAACTGGCCGATCGAGTCATTTGCTTTGAGCATGAAGCCAATCGAGCCATTTTCAAAGATCAGTATAAACTGGTATCCAAAAACTTCACATCCACAGACGGCCAACCTCACCACGACTGGGAGTTATACGACATCGATAATGACCCACTCGAGCTTAACAACATCGCTTCCGACCACTACTACGACATTGTCATTCCCATGGCTCGTGATTGGCATAACTGGGCATCCAGAACAGATGCCATTGTCGGCTACGAACGCTGGATGCTTAAACTACAATACTATTGGCGGACCGGTCTTCGGACTTACCTCAATGACGAGTTTTAAACTTCACGCTTCAAATAACTGTAGGAGCAATTTTAATCGGACCCAATACAATCAGGTTTCAACGGGTCGCGATTAAAATTGCTCCTACAGAAGACAGGCTTGTATATTGTATCAGACTTAACAGTACAAGGCACAGAACTACATTTCACTTCATGACCAAATCGATTCACGCAATCCTCCTAATCCTGCTACCTTTCCTTATCGGGTGTAAGCCTTCCGATCCTAATGCTGCTGCCGCCAGCTACCCAAGCAAGAGCATCACGGTAATTTGCCCTTGGGCTGCCGGAGGGGGAACGGATCGCCTTTCCCGCTTTATTGCAGACCAGCTTCAGTCGGAGCTAGGGAAACCCGGTGTTGTGATAAATAGAACCGGTGGAAGCGGTGCGGTGGGGCACTCAGCCGGAGCCCTGGCCAAGCCTGATGGTCATACAATCACCATGATTACTTTTGAGCTGAGCACCATGCACTGGATGGGCATTTCAGATCTAACCTGGGAGGACTATGAACCGGTACTTCAGATGAATGCAGATGCGGCAGCGATTATTGTCCGAGCAGACGCTCCCTGGAAAAACCTTAATGAGTTTCTCGCAGCGGCTAAGGCCGACCCCGGAAAACTTACCATGTCAGGAACATCAACCGGGGGAGCTTGGGACTTAGCTCGCGCAGGTTTCCAGTTGGAAGCCGATGTTCCGGTAGAAGCCATTCGCTGGATTCCAACCAAGGGATCTGCACCTTCTATAGTCGAGTTACTGGGAGGTCATATCGACGCTGTTTGCTGTAGTGTCCCAGAAGCCATTTCTCAAATTGAAGCGGGCCAGCTTAGAACTTTGGCTGTTATGTCAGAAGATCGGCTACTTGACTACCCAGACATGCCAACAGCTAAGGAGTCGGGCATTAATTGGGTGGCTGTCGGATGGCGCGGACTCGCTGTTCCCAAAGGGACCCCCGAACCCATCTTGCAAACTATCCGGGAAGCTTGCGAAAGGATTATTACTTCACCCGAGTATGACGATTTCATGAAAAAGAACGGCTTTTCAACCGAGATCAGAACCGGAGATGCGTTCTCTCAATTTCTGGCCGACCAGGATAGTCAATGGAAGACGGTGATCGAAGCCGCAGGTTATGCCAAATAAAGGAAAGCAACAAAACAGTGGCGATCTCTGGCTAGGCCTTTTCTTTATTTGTGTAACATTGGCTGTGCTCGTATTATCGAGCTCCATTAAATCTATAGGTCTAGGCAATAATTTTGATCCAGGGCCCAAGGCATTTCCTATTGGATTATCTCTCCTTCTAGCCGCAGGGGGAGTTTTCGAATTTATCAGAAGAAATCCGGCTCGACTCAGAGAGGAGCCGGTAAGAGGCGAAGCAAAATCGGTCCTGCTCCTCTTAGCTGCATTTGCCGTTTACGTGATACTGCTACCTTGGTTGGGATTCGCCATCAGCACTTTGATAATGGCCACAACGATGATGATGATACTTGGAAATCCTTGGTGGAGTGCCCTTTCATTATCCCTCGTACTCTTAACAATCATCTACATTCTTTTCGTACTATTTTTCCGGGTACATTTACCAAGTGGCGTATTTGGAATGCCTTTCTGATGTCTGTGCTATCTGAGCTTTTTCAACTGCACGTATTGCTTCCCTGGCTATTGGGGATGCTATTCGGAATATTTGTCGGAGCAACACCCGGACTGACAGCAACCATGGCCGTGGCATTGATCGTGCCCGTTAGCTTTTACATGCCGGATCCCAACACCGGACTGGCAATGATAATCGGAGTCAGCTTTACCGCCATATTCGCAGGGGACATACCGGCCACCTACTTGCGCATCCCTGGGACTCCAGCATCCGCTGCTGCTACGCTTGATGGCCATCAACTGGCCAAACAAGGGCGAGGCCGATTTGCACTGCTCATAGATTTATTCTGCTCGAGCATAGGTGGTCTGGTTGGCGTCACACTTCTGATTCTTATTGCCCCCCAACTGGCGCGCTTTGCACTCAAGTTTTCAAACTTTGAGTATTTCTGGCTAGCCATCTTTGGACTTAGCATGAGTGCAGTTGTTAGTAGCGGAAACACCCGAAGGGGTCTGCTGGCGGCCGCATTCGGCATGCTCCTCGCAACCATTGGGCTGGATGTGGTCAGCGGGGCACAGCGCTTTACCTTTAGTAACCCCGAACTCATGGGCGGACTCGGATTTATTCCGGTCATGATTGGTTTGTTTGGGGTATCAGAAGTTATTCGAAGCGTCCTGTCTGGATTCAAAGCTGAAGACTCCAACACTACCAACTCAGACAAGGGCGATTCGGCTCTTCATTCTCTGGTCGCTATCTGGAAACACAAATTCACCGTAATCAAATCCTCTATGGCTGGAACCATCATTGGAGCTCTTCCAGGAGCGGGGGCAGATATAGCAGCCTGGGCTGCCTATGGCTTGGAACAACGGACTTCGAAAAAGGGAGCTAATTTTGGCAAAGGTGAAGTTGCGGGCGTGGTAGCTCCTACAAGCGCAAACAACGCTGCCGTAAGCGGCGCCTGGATTCCGGCATTGGTATTTGGCATTCCCGGTGATGCCGTAACCGCCATCGTTCTTGGTGCATTGATGATGTACGAGATCAAACCTGGGCCACTGATCTTCGAACAGAATCCAGAGCAGATAAATGCCATCTTCCTAATCGCGCTAATCACCCAGTTGCTGCTTATACCTTGCGGTTACTTAGGCCTAAAGACCTTTGGCTGGTTGCTCAAACTGCCACGCAGTATGATAATGGTAGCAGTATTGGTCTTTTCGGTCGTCGGGTCATTCTCACTGAGAAACAGCATCTTCGACGTCTACGTAATGGCTATATTTGGCTTAGTCGGGTATTTTCTAGAAGCCAAGCGAGTCCCGTTGGCTCCCCTCATACTGGGCCTCATACTGGGTCCCATGGTGGAAGAGAATTTCAGAACCGGGCTCATAAAGTCCGAAGGCAGCTTGCTCCCCTTTCTTAATCGCCCTATCTGCGCATTTCTGGTCCTGCTGCTTATAGTGGCCTTCATCAGCCCTCTCCTATTGAAGAGAATCCGCCGAAAACCAGCAAAACTGGTATAACAACCGGACAGCCTCCTAAGAGTCAGGACATTCAGAATTGGCAATTTCTTCTGTTTACTTCATCGGAATCGCTAAGAACTGGGCCGTATCAGAGCATCGCAGTCCGGAAATATCTGCTATATTCTAGCCAAATGGGTCAGTTCAGCCAACGAACTGCCCCGAACCAATCACATCTGCCCCGAGGGTCCAGAGCTTCAACCTTTCCCGCATTCCAAACATACAATTCCTAAATAGTCCCACACCTAGGCTCTAGAAGCCCAGGAATGCCAATATTTTGGCCGTTTTAGCCATTGAGATGGATCCACCAAGCAATTGGACAAATATTCAAGTTTTTCAAAATCAAGATCAGTATAATAGCCGGTCATTCAAAATACCAAAGACCCCATCGTAGAGGATATCGCGATTTCACCTCATAATCATAGGGATAACGCCCATTAATACTCAATTCCAGCTAAAAAATACTCTTTGACAGACCCCCGTAACACCATAAAACGTATCTTTTCTCTATAGAACACACTATCTGAACTTCTACGAACTCCAATCATCTCCGGGCTCGCTTATTTACCGGAGTGAGAGTTCAAACTGCTCAACTAAACAAACTACCATTGGACAAAGACTGCTCATTGTTGTCAGAGACTTGGCTCGATTCCGAATCCCGTAAGATTGGACGTAATCAAATGGACAGCCGTTACAGAACTTTCGGACAGCTAGCAGCATTGGCTACACATCCCAGGTAAATACTTTCTAAACTTGATATTCGTTCACGTAAAGTGGCGGATAATTCTTAGACTAAAACATAACCCACTATGAATAAACTACTACGTTGGTCCAAGCTTTGGATGCTTGGCTTACTATTACCCGTGGCACTGCCACTCGCCGTCCAGGCGCAAGAAGATGACGAAGAGGACGTATTCGAATTGAGTCCGTTCTCCGTCGAAGCAAGTGAGGATGACGGCTACATGGCCCAAACCACACTCGCAGGTTCTCGTGTTAGAACCAGTGTCCGTGACATTGGTGCTTCCATCGCAATTATCACTGAAGAGTACTTGGAAGATACCGGTGCTGTTGATGGTGAATCTCTACTTGCCAATGTTGGTAACGTGGAAGTCGGTGGATCTCTTGGTAACTTCGCAAATTCTGGCGGAGGAACTGGAACACAAGAAACTCGTGAAAATCCACAACGCGGTCAACGTATCCGTGGTCTTGTAAGCGCGATTACAACTCGTGATTACTTCCAAACGGATATTCCATTCGATTCTTACAACACGACTCGTGTGACTGTGAATCGTGGACCTAACTCCATTCTGTTTGGTTTGGGATCTCCAGGGGGTGTAATCAATAACAGCACCGCCAAAGCTCAAATCGGCACCGATACAGGACAAGTCCGTTTCCGTGTTGATCACCGTGGTGGACACCGCGAAAGCCTCAACGTGAACAAGACGATCGTTGAAGATCGCTTGGCCATCCGCGTTGCTATGTTGAATGAGAATATCAAATGGCAACAAGAGCCTGCAAATGAATCTGATCAACGTTTCTTCGTTGCTTGGGATGCAGTTCTTCTTGAAAATGAAGGCGTTGATTGGCTGGGCAAGACTCGTTTCCGCGGAAGCTTCGAAGCTGGCGAAATCGATCGTAATGCTCCAGACGTAATTCCTCCCACCGATGGATTTTCTGGTTGGTGGAATGGTATTGGAACCCAGGAAGATGTAAACCGCATCCTATCTGTTCCTGGTGTTGGATTTAATGAAATCTCCAATCAAGGTATCACCTCTGCGCAAGCGTTGGCCGCAATCAATGCAGGCATCGAGTCAGTTCCAGAAACATGGGGTGGAACAACGCAAGAATACGCTGAGCTTGAAGGACAATTTGTTCCAAACCAAACAGTAGACCGTTTCAAACGTTCAAACCCACTCGGAAATGACCCCACAGAAGGTGGTCGTAATCTTTCCGCACAACGGGTACCATACTTCCTATACCCAGCTATTAACTACAATAGCCACAACGACCCTACCCAAGGTTGGAATGATCCAGAATTGGCTGGTATTCAAGGTATCATGGGTCGTTGGAGACCACGGGTTCTGTTCCCAAATGGTTCCAGAAAGAACATCACTCAAGACGTCCGCTGGTCAAATACTCCAACGGGTGGAACAGGTTTCGTTGCTCCTTCGATTCAAAACCGTGATATCTTCGATTATCACAATTTGAACTTCCTTGGAACAACCAGTGAAGTGACCCGTGATTTTGAAATCCGTCAGTTCGTGCTCGAGCAGGAATTCTTCAATGGCGCCGTTGGTTTGGAAATTGCCTATGACGAGCAAGACGAGAGCCGTTTCACCCGCACACCGTTTGACGGTGGTAGCGACAAAGCGATCCATCTCGATCTTTCACAAAATCATGGTTCCGGTGACATCGACTACGATGGTATTGCTGATCGTCACTTCAATGAAAACCTTGGTCGTCCAGTAGTAGCATACCTGGGAACGGTTGATACTGCACGTGAAAACGAGCAGGACACCTTCCGTGCAACACTCTACGGTAGCTTGGATTTCTCTGACTACGTAGACGGCAAACTCGGTAAAATCCTTGGTAGCCACACAATTACAGGTCTTTACGAAGACCGGGACAACTATTTCTGGACTCGTAGCCACCGTGGATCTTGGTGGGCAGACAATAGCAAATGGCCTGGTAGCCCAGACATTTCTAATGGTCTGAGTGACAACTTCCGTCGTGTAGTTCGTAGCCAGATTTATCTTGGCGGAGACACACGTGGACTTTCCAGTGCTGACGATGTTCGCATCGACGGATACTTGGATATCTCAAGACAAGAGTTTCCTGAAATCGGAGACGAATACGGAGTCTGGTACTTCGATAATGGCGAAAAAGATGCGAAGCAGGAAACCTGGAGAATCATTGAGAACATCTCAGGTGGAAACACCCAGCTAACGAACCTCGAGTCTTCAGCTTACAGCTTAAACAGCCGTTTCTTAGACGGACACATTGTTGGTATGTATGCTAACCGGACTGACGAACAGTCTGTTTGGCAGCGCATTCAGGAAAACGTTAACTACGGTGATCCAGATGCACCAGGAGTCGTTCCTCTACGAATCGACAAACCTGGAACCAACGAAATTGATGGTTCATTCAACATGGCTCTTCTTCAACTAGAACCAGAGCCAGCGACCGTTGATAAAGACGACACGACAACCTGGAGTGTAGTTGCTAAGTATCCTGAAGTGCTTCTAGGTGACCTGCCTTTCGGCATGGACCTCTACGGACACTACTACGAAGCGGAAAGTTTCGTTCCAGCTGGTATCTCAAACAACATCCTCAATCAGCAACTGGCTAGTCCTTTTGGTACTACTGAGGAATATGGTTTCACCATTGAGTTGTTCGAGCGCCGCTTGGCTATCCGTTACAACAAGTTCGAAACTGCTAGTGCCAACAACCGCACCAACCTTGGTGGTGGACTAGGACAGATCGCTGGTCGTATCAGCTTCTACCTCGACCGGATCACTTCGGCTGACAATGACACAGCAACCACACTGTATCCAGAAGGTTTCAATGGCTTCGATATGCCTGCGACTGAAGGATCAGACGCTGCTTTGACACCGGATACGATTCCAGACAACCGCCAACGCAAAAGTGGAACAGGTGCTGACCTTATGGGCTTCACTTCGTTTGACGAATACTACGCGGCCATCATCGACGCGGTTCTTCCTGAGCTTCAGTCCATTTTCAATCACCGCATTTTGCGCGACGAAAATGGTCAAGCGTTTGAAGTGAGCGATCCGATTCGTGGATTAAACTCTACACGTGACTTCGTAGCAACTGGTTCAGAAATTGATATTGTGGGTCGTTTGACCGACAACCTCAGTCTCTCATTGAACTTCGCTGAGCAAGCAACGGTTACTTCCAACACAGCTCCAGTAGCTGCGGAAATCGCCTTTGCACAAGCAGAGCGCCTCCAGCGCCCCATTCCTACCTCTCCTGGAGGATGGGCATTGTGGGATCTTCGTGGTTCTCCGTTCCAAGTTGAGTCTGACCAAATCGGTGAACGTTTTGAAAACCAAACGCTTCGCCCAATTCGCTTGGCTTTGGCTCTGGACGGAACTCAAAATCCGGAACAACGGAAATACCGCTGGAACACCACCCTTCGTTACGACTTCAATGAAGGTCGCCTCAAAGGTCTGCAAGCTGGTGTGACTGCTCGTTACCAGGACAAAGTCGCTGTAGGTTATCCAAACCTATTGGATGAGTTCGGAACGATCCTACCTGACGTTGCTAACCCATGGTTCGGAAAAGACTCCATCGATGGAGACCTCTTCCTACGTTACCGGCGGGCACTCACAGACAAGATCGACTGGACTGTTCAGTTCAATGCGCGGAATCTTTACCGCAGCAATGGATCGAACGATATCCCAGTTAGGGCCAATCCAGATGGAACGGTTGCAATTATCCGCGTGCCGGTTGAGCAACAGTACTTCCTGACGAATACCTTTACTTTCTAAGTAAAAGCTATTTCAAAAATCTCAAAGCCCCTGTCGGAAACGACAGGGGCTTTTTTGTATAAAACCTCCACCCTGTTCCGGTTCTGCTTCGCAGCCCGGTCTGTTATTTTTGCTGCGCTGCATTGAGGTGTCACTGCGCTCGGTAGTCGTCGCGTTGCTCCTCGGAACTCTTGTTCTTCTCTTCCTCTTAATCAGAAACTACAATCCGAGGGAAGATGCACAGAACAAACACAGGCAAGATGCCTGTGCTACTCTACTCCAGACACCTGAATACTGAAACCGTCTTCCCCTACCCTTTCACACTCTTAGTCACGCTATTGCGGTACTGCCTGGGGGACTCGCCAATAGTATTGGTAAAGAAACGTGAGAAGGACGACAAAGTTGTAAAGCCCAACTCAAATGCGATATCCGTAAAACTCATGCTCGAGTTTTGCATTAATTGAATAGCTTGGTGAGCGCGGAAGTTTTTGATGTAGGCCCCAAGGCTGATGTTAAACTGCTGACGAAATACAGCCCGTAAATTACTCTCAGACATGTTCAACGCACCAGCGATGTCCGAGACACTTTGTAACGTCCCAGGATTCGAAGTCAGACAATCCTGAATTCCACGGATGAGCGCATTCGATGATCCCTTGATGTTTCCACCTTGCATCGTTTCAGAGACCTCATGCCTGACCTGCTCCCGCAAATGATTGATCAACATCGCAGAGTCCAACGTCAGCCGACGATTATACCGCTCCACAGAGAAAGAGGTCGGTTCTTGATTATTGACATTTGAGCCAAGAAGTAAGGACTGGCCCTTTTGGTAGTGGTCAATAATCCGAGCCAGGAGCTCGTGGCATCGTTTGTCCATCTTTAGGATTCTATGACGAAATGCCTGCATGGCCGTAGGGAGCTCTAATTCGAAGGTAAGAAAGAGCCACACCAAATTTGTATCGGCCAAATCGATAAAATGATGAAACTGATAAGGAAACACCATCATCGCATCGCCAGGCTCAAGGCGCCAATGAATCCCATCCAAATTCATGGTACCTTCAGTCATCAAATTGAAGAGCAACACGTATCGATGATGGGGGTAACCATCAAAAGAGCGGCGCTGAAGCTCTTGTGTCGTTTTCCTGGAAAATACGATCAAGTTCCGGGGAATACAGATATCCTCTGCTGTTCGGCCCGAAAAGTAGTCATCAGGCGCTGATAGATTCAACGCATCTTGTAAGAGTGAAAAGCGCATAAGAAGCCTTCAATTCAATCGAAAACGCTAAATTTGATGCAGTATGTGAAAAGTTTTTACCAGACTATAAATGCTATAGTTTGCATCTAACCATAAAATGAGCACAGAAGCAGAACAATTTGAACGGATATCTACTAAGATATTCCAAGACTCCAACGCTGCAGCGACTGTCGTTGCGGAGGAAATCGCCGATTTAATCAAATCCCGTTCGAAAGACGGAAAAACAACCGTACTCGGCCTTGCCACAGGATCGACCCCCTTACCGGTTTACCGGGAGCTGATTCGCAAGCATCGCGAAGAAAACCTGAGTTTTCGCAATGTCATCACCTTTAACTTAGATGAATATTACGGACTGAATACCGATCACCCTGAAAGCTACTATCAATTCATGTGGCAACGTCTTTTAGGCCATGTGGACATACCAGAAGATCAGGTCCACCTACCCTCGGGCACAACCGAACGATCGAAGGTTTACGCGAACTGCGCCGAATACGAACAGGCAATTGAAGAGGCAGGAGGACTGGATTATCAGATTCTGGGGATTGGCCGAACCGGACACATCGGATTCAATGAACCAGGTTCAACCCGAGACTCCAAAACCCGATTGGTGACCCTCGACGCATTAACCCGACGAGATGCCGCTCGCGACTTCTTAGGAGAAGCCAACGTACCACGTTATGCGATCACCATGGGAGTTGATACTATTTTAAAAGCCAAACGCGTAGTCCTCATGGCCTGGGGTCAGGCAAAGGCAGGTGTTGTTCAGCAGGCTGTGGAAGAAGAGCCCAATGAAAACCTTCCAGCTGGCTTACTACAGGGGCATCCAGATGTTCGTTTTTTTATCGATGAATCAGCATCCGTATCGCTCACCCGAATTCGTAACCCCTGGCTGGTGGGTCCCGTAGAGTGGACAGACAGATCCATTCGTAAAGCCGTGATATGGCTATCCAACAAAGCAAACAAACCCATCCTGAAATTACAGGATTCCGACTACAATGAGTTCGGACTAGGGGAAATTTTGACCGACGTTGCACCTGCATACGATATCAACATTCGCGTATTCAACCAAACCCAACACACGATCACTGGTTGGCCCGGAGGCAAACCGGATGCCGACGACACCAGTCGCCCAGAACGCGCAACGCCCTTTCCAAAACGCGTACTCGTTTTAGCGCCAGAGCCCGATGAAGACATCCTTTGCATGGGAGGAACGATTCATCGTCTCAACAACCAGGGAAGCGAGATTACATTGGCCTATTTGACCTCAGGGAATCTAGCCGTTCCTGACACCATGGCACGACAGGTCCTTTCGCTGATGAGCGAAATGGAAAAGGAGTTAGATCAGAATTTGGCTGAAGATTTCAGCTTGGGGAAACTCGCCTCTGTTCTTCTGGAAGAGCTTCAAAGCACCGAAGGCGACACAGCAGAGTCTTCGCACATCCGTCAGGTAAAATCTCTTATTCGTCGCAACGAAGCCCGCGATGCATCCGCCTTACTAAAGATCGATCCTTCGAGTCTCAAATTTCTGGATCTCCCATTTTACGAAACTGGTCGTTACCGTGCATTCAATCCAAGCGAAAAAGATCAACAGGATCTGGTCGAACTACTGCAAGCTGTAAAGCCTCACCAAATCTACTTCACCGGCGGCTTAGCAGACCCGGGATCCGTAGCAGGTGTTTGTTTCACACTACTCAAACAAGCGTTGGCCACCACGGCTTCAGAAGCTTGGGTAGACGAAACTTATCTATGGAGCTACCGTGGCCTTGCCCAGGAATGGCCTCTATTCGAAATCGATATGGCGGTACCTCTAAGCCCGGACGAATTGAACCACAAAACAGAGGCGAGCTTCCAGTATCGCTCCCAACGGCGCCAATTTCCTCTGCGGGATTCTGCTCATAAAGAAATCTGGCAACAAACGGACGAGCTAAATCGCAATACAGCCGCAGCCTATGACGACGTAGGCATGGCCGAGTATGAAGCGATAGAAGCATTCAAACGAATCCAGTTGAGTGAACTTCTCGAAGGCTAACCCGCCCGCAAATTTACCCGTCTGACAAAGCGGATTATCGATTCGTTTCGAAATCCTTTTCTACTACATGACTGAGACCAACAACACCCTTAAAGGTATTCTCGTCGGCTGCGGCTTCATGGGCGGCATGCATGCCCAAATCTACACTCAATTGAAAGGTGTCGAACTCGTAGCGGCCGTTGACAATCGCCCGGAACCGAGTGCAGAAAAGCTAAAATCTTTTGGAATCTCCATTCCTGTTTTTGCATCTCTGAATGAAGCCATCACAGAAGCAGAGGCTGATTTTGTGGACATTTGCATGCCTACACATCAGCACCTGGACAATGCGCTAAAAACGATTGAAGCCGGCAAAGCCTTATTCTGCGAAAAACCCTTGGCACTCAATCTGGAGGAAGCCGATCAGATCCTCACCGCTGCCAATGTTTCAGGCACATCCGCTCAGGTCGGTCATTGCATCCGATTTTGGCCCGAATACCAGGCCTTGATGGATTACCATCGCTCGGGGCAAGGCGGGAAGCTGTTGAGCTTAAACCTCGTTCGACGATCCGCTCGACCTGGCTACGGAGCCAGCAATTGGCTGAACAATGCTGACCTTTCAGGTGGCGCAGCATTGGACCTTCATATTCACGATAGCGACTTTGCCCTCGCTCTACTTGGAGAGCCCAAGTCCTTCACGAGTCGAGTCACTGAGGACTTTAGTGGACCAGCCCATATTTTCACTTTGATGGACTACGGAGATCTAACCGTCACAACTGAAGGCGGATGGAACTACCCAGAGAAGTGGGGCTTCCAAATGTCATTTCAAGCTATCTACGAATATGCCGTTCTGGATTACGATTCCCAAAACGATAAAGGACTGATGATTTGCGAAGGTGACCAGGAGCCCAGATCGATGGAGATCGCAAAGCCAGACTCTGGAGAGTCAACGGCAGGCGAAGGGAATGTTTCGGACCTGGGAGGTTACTACAATGAACTCCTCTACTTCACAAACTGCTTGAAGGAGGGGAAAGCTCCCGCCATTGCCACGCTGGAAGATGCACGCTCTTCTCTGGCTCTCACACTCAATGAAATTGAATCTGCTTCAGCCGTTCCTAGCTTGTGAAAAAATCGATCAGCATCTGGTCCTTCTATGGTGACTGGGACTTAAAACAAAAATTCCAAATTGCAAAGGATACAGGGTTCTCAGGCTTCGAAATCGATGTCAGCGCTGACGGACCCATTACCCTCGATTCCACGGATGAGGATCTCGATGCAATCGCAGAACAAGCCAGCGAGGCAGGCATCACACTGAGTGGTGTAGCTACGGGTATGTATTGGGAATTCAACCCGGCAAGCGGCAAAGACGAAACACGAGCCAAGGCCCAGCAGGTATTAGAAAAGCAACTACGAGTCGCCTCACACCTGCACATCGACACCATTCTGGTTGTTCCAGGAGCGGTGGGAGCCGATTTCATTCCTGGAGGTGAAGAGATTCCATATGATCTGGCGCTCGAACGAGCAACCGATTTCATCAGGTCTGCTGTTCCGCTCGCCGAAGAACTGGGAGTCAACATCGGGATCGAAAATGTCTGGAACAAGTTCTTGCTAAGCCCGCTCGAGATGAAGGTTTTCATCGATCAATTCGATACGCCTCATGTGGGAAGTTATTTCGACGTCGGCAACGTCCTCGCTACTGGCTACCCCGAACACTGGATATCCATCCTGGGGCAACGCATCAAACGCGTTCACTTCAAAGATTACCGAAAAGCCGTAGGCACTGTGGATGGCTTTTGTGATCTCCTATCTGGTGATGTCAATTGGCCTGCAGTCATGACATCACTTGCGGAAGTGGGATACGATGGCTGGGTAGCTGCAGAAATGATTCCGCCCGTTCCCTTTTACAAATACGCTCCCGAAACACTCATTGAAAACACCTCGCGTGCGATGGATAAGATATTTGCCATGTAAGCGGAAATGGTGAGTATATCAGCACATCTTCAATCACCCCAGTTCGTCTCTCCATTCTTTACTCTATAAGCTCGTACCCAACCCCATTTAAATAATGCATCTCGAAACCCTGGATTGGATCTTCATCATCGGCTACTTTTTGGCTGTTATCGCCGTAGGACTCTTAGTAGCCAAAGCAGCAGGAAAAGATAGTGGCCAGTTTTTCCTGGGAGGTCGGCAAATGCCCTGGTGGTTACTCGGCTTTTCGATGGTCGCAACCACCTTCTCTACCGATACACCGAACCTGGTAACAGACATTGTCCGTCAAAACGGAGTCGCAGGTAACTGGGTGTGGTGGGCCTTTCTCATCACAGGCATGGTCACGGTTTTCCTTTTCGCCAAATTGTGGCGTCGCTCAGAAGTGCTGACAGATATCGAATTTTACGAGCTTCGCTATAGCGGAAAGAGTGCGGCGTTCCTGCGTGGATTTCGTGCCATCTATCTCGGCGTGTTCTTCAATGTCATGATCATGGCTTCCGTTTCTCTCGCTGCGATCAAGATTGGCGGAGTGATGCTAGGGCTGAGCCCCATGCAATCGATACTCTGGGCCGGACTGGCAACTGTCATCTTCTCTTCCGCGGGTGGTTTTCGTGGCGTTGTGTTCACCGACTGTCTTCTGTTTGTCATCGCAATGGTGGGATCCATCGCAGCAGCCTATTTTGCCATCGGTCATGCAGACATTGGCTCCCTTTCAGCCTTGTTGGAACATCCCAATGTTGCGGACAAGCTCAGCTTCCTCCCCCCGACCGGCGGTGAAGGGGCTACTTCAGATCAAAATCTCAATCTCTGGATGACCTTGATTATCATTCCACTGGTCGTGCAATGGTGGAGCGTTTGGTATCCGGGAGCAGAACCTGGCGGTGGAGGTTACGTCGCCCAACGTATGCTCGCGGCCAAAGATGAGAAACATGCTACCGGCGCGGTTCTATTTTTCAATTTCGCTCACTACGGACTAAGACCCTGGCCGTGGATTCTTGTCGCTCTAGCTTCTTTGGTTGTTTTCCCAACATTGGATGATATCCAAGCGGCATTCCCTGGCCTCGACCCGAGCACTATCGGACATGATCTCGCCTACCCAGCCATGCTTACTTTCTTACCCAATGGCTGGCTTGGACTGGTACTGGCTTCACTCGTAGCCGCTTACATGTCCACCATTTCGACCCATCTAAATTGGGGATCCTCCTACATCGCCAACGACTTCTACAAACGCTTCATGAATCCGGAAGCGACCGAGAAACAATTGGTCACTGTCGGCCGTATATCGACAGTCATTATGATGATCCTCGCCGGACTCCTAGCGCTGCAGTTGCAGAATGCGTTGGATACTTTTCAGATCCTCCTCCAGGTGGGCGCTGGCACCGGTTTAATATTCATGCTTCGCTGGTTCTGGTGGCGAATTAATGCCTTCAGTGAACTGAGCGCCATGATCGCGTCATTTATCTTTGCTGTTGCATTCAGGACCATTGATCACGGCATGCCCTGGTGGATGGAACTCATCTTGAGTGTTGGCCTTACCACCGTCGTCTGGCTGGTGGTCACTTTTATGACTCCTGCAACCGATGAGTCTGTCCTCAAATCATTTTACCAAAAGGTTCATCCAGCTGGGAACGGATGGAATCCTATTAGGAAACTTCTCGGCGATAGTAGTCCACCGAATGAATCTATTGCCCCGCAAATTGGATCCATGCTCATGGGTACTATTTCCGTATATGGATTTCTATTCGGGATCGGAAAGATCATCTATGGTTCGACCCTGACAGGATTAATTCTCCTGCTTATTGCAGCAGCCTTAGGCTACAAAATAATCTCTACGCATTCAGCAAAGCAGGCGGCATGACTCAATCACTACAACTGCTAGTTTTATGCACAGCGGCAATCCTCTACACTGGCTGTGGATCCAAAGGGGAAAAAGCAGCCAGCCCCAAGAAATCCAAACCCAACATTATCCTGATCGTTTCGGACGATCAAGGCTACGGGGATCTTTCCGTTGCTGGTATTCTGGACGACGTGTCCACACCGCACATAGACAAGCTCGCTTCCCAGGGCACACGCTTCACTCAAGCCTACGCCAGCTCGCCTATCTGTAACACCTCACGTTGCGCTATCATCACTGGAGTCTACCAACAACGCTTCGGCATGCAGTGGTATGGAGGCCCCGGAATTTCTAACTGGGATCAACCCACTATGGCGGAACTCCTCAAAGAGGCTGGCTACAACAATGGCTATGTCGGCAAAGTTCACTACGGCTCGCCCAATGGACCTGGCGCCAGGAACTTCCCAATGGAACATGGGTTCGACGAATTTTTCGGATCCGAAAATGCTCGTATTCATTATATGATACACAACCAAGAGGCGATTGATGCATTCGATGAAGCTCGGGCTAAGAATCCAGCACCAAGCAACTCCTGGGGAATGGGTCCCTTTCGTGATGGGGTTGATGAAGTGGACATGGAAGGCATGAGTACTGAGATCTTCGGAGAGAAAGCCCGTGACTTTGTGAGTCGTAATCAGGATGAACCGTTCTTTCTCTACCTCTCATTCAACGCCGTTCACAATTTTACCCATCAATTGCCTGATGAGTATTTGGAAGAACACGGACTGGAAGACTATGGCGATTGGGATCCTTCGAAGGAACCTTACCTGGATTGGTACTATCGTTCCCGCCGTCCAAACAATCCGGAAGGTCGAGCTCACTATCTTGGACAACTCCACTACCTCGATCAGGAGGTCGGTCGACTCGTAGACCATGTAGACCAACTCGGTTTGCGTGAAGACACCCTGATTGTTTATATCGGAGATAATGGTGGCTCACGCCCTATCTATGCGGAGAACACTCCCCTTCGAGGAAGTAAGTTCACGCTCTACGAAGGCGGCACACGCGTCCATCTTATCGTTAGTCAGCCTGGCAGCTTGCCCGAGAATCAGGTCTCCCACAATGTCGTAAGCGCTTTAGATCTATTACCTACCTTTCTTACGGCCTCTGGGCAAAGCACGCCTGAGTTTGCTGATGGAATCGATTTGTTTCCAATTCTCACAAATGAGGATCCCGATCACCAACACGATGTTCTCCACTGGAAGACCGCGGATGAATGGTCTGTCCGCCAAGGCGATTGGAAATTGCACACCGTCCATGGTCCCGGAGCTTCTCCAACTGAAAAGGTTGAACTCGAGCAAGGCGTGTTCCTTCGAAACCTGAGAACGAATCCCTCGGAATCCACGAATTTCGCAAAGGAGTATCCAGAAATCCTTACCAAACTCCAAGGCCTCCACGAAGGCTGGGAAGCTAAGCTCCCAGTAAGCACGAGCAATGTTCCGTCAGCAACCGAATGGGCTGACGAGAAAGGCAAAAAATAACTTTTCCTAAGAAATAACTTCACCGACATATCATGAACTTCTTCAACGATTCTCGACGCGGCTTTTTCAAGAAAGTCACTGGATTAACAGCTGGCGTCTTGGCCGCATCCAACAGCCGCTTGGCCGCCGCGCCGGCAAAGCCATCGGGTGCAAGATACATGGGTGACTTTATAGCACCCAAGCTTGAGACCGTACGTATCGCCTTCATAGGGGTAGGTGCACGTGGAGTGGGTCATGCTAAACAGTTAGCAGCCATCGAAGGCACAGAAGTGGTTGCCATAGCAGATCTCTACGAAGATCTCGCCCAACGCTCACTGAAAAACTGTGAGGAAGCCGGCAACGGCGAGCGACACAAGTCTATCAAACTTTACCACGGTAAGAAAAACGGCTGGAAGAAAATGCTTCGCGAAGTGAAGCCTGACGCGGTCGTCATTGCTACCCCCTGGAAAGATCATGCACCCATGGCCATTGAAGCCATGAAGCAAGGTTCACATGCATTTGTAGAGGTACCACTCGGCCTTACCAATGAGGAGCTTTGGGAATTGGTCGATACTTCCGAAACGACCGGCAAGCACTGTATGATGATGGAAAACGTCAATTACGGTCGGGAAGAGCTCCTTTATCTTAATCTGTGCCGGAAGGGAATCATTGGCGAACTCCTTCATGCAGAAGCCGCCTACATTCATGAGCTTCGTTTTCAAATGAATGAGGTCGAGCGTGGCACCGGTAGCTGGAGAACCTTTCATTACGCCATGCGCAATGCCAACCTCTACCCAACCCACGGACTCGGACCCGTCGCTCAGTATATGAACCTGGGGCGTGGAGAGGACAACTTTGATCGCCTGGTTTCATTTTCATCTCCGGGCAAAGGCCGAGCCTTGTATGCGGAAAAGAACTACCCAGCTGACCATCAATGGAATCAGCTCAGTTACGAAGGGGGCGACATAAATACCTCCATCATAAAAACCACGCTCGGCCGGACCGTCATGGTCCAGTGGGATGAAACCAGTCCTCGCCCCTACTCTCGCCACAATTTGATTCAAGGAACCAAGGGAACGCTTGCTGGCTTCCCCACTCGCGTCGCACTTGAAGGTGGAGTACCCGGAGCGACCAAAGATCATCACAGGTGGGCACAGGGAGAAGGATTACAGGCATTTATGGAGGAGCACGATCACCCACTCTACAAACGCATGGGCTCTTTGGCTGAACGCATGGGTGGCCATGGTGGTATGGACTTCCTCATGCGCTATCGAATGGTGGAATGCTTGCGCAAGGGCGAGCCTCTCGATCAGAATCTTTACGAAGGTTGTTTCTGGAGTGCGGTTACACCTCTGAGCGAGGCATCCATTCTGGAACATGGCTCTTCACAGAAATTCCCTGATTTTACCCGCGGACAGTGGAGAAAAACACAACCACTCGGCATCGTCTCCTAATCTGAATCCCTCGACCAATGAGCGAACCCAATTCTCCAGTTGAGCAACCAGCGAGATTACTGTCGCTGGATCTGTTTCGGGGATTGGTCATGTTCCTCTTGGTAGCTGAAGGGGCTGGCATTTATAGAGCGCTCTCAAGCGGCGGCAACAAGGATGGTCTGTTAGGCTCCTTGCTCATTCAGTTCACTCATCATCCCTGGCATGGCCTTCGTGCCTGGGATCTGGTCCAACCCGCCTTCATGTTTATCGTAGGAGTAGCGATGGTCTACTCTATCAACAAACGCGTAAGCCAAGGAGACGCATGGGGAACGATTGGGAAACACATCTATATTCGCTGTCTTCTCCTACTGGCGTTCGGAACAGGACTACATTGTATATACGCCGGAGAGATGGTGTGGATATTACGCAATGTGCTAGCACAATTGGCCTTCACGATTCTGTTCACTTTCCTAATTTTCCGAATGCCTAGGAAAACCCAACTGGGCATTTCAATTGGGCTCATACTCCTTACGGATATCACCTACCGAGTCTTTTCCGTGGAAGGGTTTAACAACCCATACACGCCAGGCGAGAACTTCGGAACCTGGATGGATACGGTCTTGAGAAATCCAATTTCTACTCAAGGTCACTGGGTAGCGATCAATGCAATACCCACAACAGCCCATACTATTTGGGGAGCCTTAGTCGGGCGGCTTCTATGCAGCGAAAAGTCAGCCCAAGAAAAACTTAAAATACTCATATACGCGGGTCTCGGAGGACTAGCTCTGGGATATCTCATGAATTGGGGATTCGGAAGCGACACCTTGAAGATCCCCATCATCAAACGCATTTGCACGGGTTCATTCATTTATGCGAGTGGTGGTTGGTGCCTGCTCATCCTGGCTCTGTTTTATTATGCTATCGATCTGAAAGGCTGGAAGCCAAAGTGGCTCTACATCATCAATGTAGTCGGAACCAATTCCATTTTCATTTACCTGACAGCCCAGCTATTGGGAGGTCGATGGCTTAGACCCAACGTAGATATATTCAGTGAAGGCATTTTCGGAAGCATTGGCTTCAGCCCAGCCTGGGTACAACTTTTTACGGCTCTGGGAACTTGGTTTATACTTTGGTATTTGTGTCATTGGCTTTATCAGAGAAAGATCTTCCTAAAAATCTAACCTTAATCTCCTATCATGAAGTCCATCATCCCCTTCTTGTTTGGCTCCGCAGTCATTCTATTTTTCACTGCCTGCTCATCGAAAGATTCAGCAGAAAGAAAATCCGATGCCAAGCCGCCCAACATTATTTACATTCTGGCCGATGACCTGGGCTACAACGAGCTGGGTTCCTACGGACAGGAATTAATTGAGACACCGCACCTGGACGCTCTGGCAGAACAGGGCATGCGTTTTACCCAACACTACTCCGGGTCGCCCGTTTGCGCCCCATCACGCTGCATACTCTTAACGGGCAAACACAGTGGCCATGCCTACATTCGCGGGAATGATGAATGGAGTGAGCGCGGAGATACCTGGAATTTTGAAAAGGCGGTTGCAGACCCCAATCTTGAGGGACAACGACCCATCCCAGCCGGAACCAACACCATTGGATCGCTACTACAAAGCGTGGGGTACAAAACCGGAATCGTCGGAAAGTGGGGGCTAGGCGCACCTCTCACGGAAGGCATTCCCAACAAGCAGGGATTCGATTTTTTCTACGGTTACAACTGCCAGCGTCAGGCACACACGTTTTACCCGGTTCATCTTTGGCGAAACGAAGAGAAACACATATTAGCAAATGAATTGGTTCCTCCCAGCACGCCTCTCGAAGACGAAGCCGATCCGAATGATGAAGCGAGTTATGCCAGATATCGGCTCACCGACTATACTCCTGAACTCATGTTGAATGAAGCAGTCGGCTTCATGAAGGAGAACCAAGACAATCCATTCTTCCTCTATTTTGCTTCTCCCATTCCCCATGTGCCTCTTCAAGCACCCCAACGCTGGGTCGATCACTACAAAGAAAAGTTTGGAAAAGAAGAACCCTATATCGGTAACAAAAGCTACTACCCTAACCAAACTCCCAGAGCTACCTATGCAGCGATGGTCTCGTACCTCGACGAGAGCGTTGGAAAGCTGATTGAAACTTTAAAGGAAATGGGCCAATACGAAAATACGCTTATCGTCTTCTCCAGTGACAATGGCCCAACTTACAATGGCGGAAGTGACTCGGCATTCTTTGACAGCGCTGCACCCTTCAATAGCGCTTATGGCTGGGCCAAAGGATTTGTAAACGAAGGCGGCATCCGCGTACCTATGATCGCCAGCTGGCCAGGAACGATTAATCCAGGGCAAACCAGTGACCACATATCAGCCTTCTGGGATGTGCTACCTACCCTATGCGATGTGTCAGGGGCCGAGACTCCCACCGACACAGACGGTATCAGCTTTCTCCCTACCCTCCTGGGCCAAGAAGAACAAAAAGCCCACGAATTCCTCTATTGGGAATTCCCATCCTACACTGGGCAACAAGCCATTCGAATGGGCGATTGGAAAGGCATCCGCAAAAATATTTTTAAAGACAACTTGGACATTCAGCTCTTCAACCTGACGGCCGACCCACGGGAGGAGATTGATGTAGCAGCAGCGAATCCAGAGATCGTTAGGAAGATGGAATTACTATTGGTGCAAGAGCATAAGCCTGCAGAACTAGAGAAATTTAAGATCTCACAGTTGGGAGACTAAGCCTTTGATCAGGTTATTAGCTGTTCTCACAATCTTGCTCTGCCTTATTGGCTGCGGGAAAACCGAAACATCAAAGCTACCTTTCTCACCCACCTTTGTAGCGACCCCTCCCGCCAACGCCTTTCGCTCACTATGGAGAGCTCCTGACGGGAGCATCCATAGTCATGGCTTTTTGGGTACCGCTAAAAGTCCCGAAGGTATCATTACCTTAGCTTCCAACGACGAAGGCCTGACATGGACACAGAACCCCTTCACCATCAAGCGAACTGAGGATAAAGAAGATCCCTTTCATACCTATATCCCCACCAGTCTCAAACAGGACCCGACCACCGGGGACTGGTTAGCGATTATGGATGGGAAAGAACCTTACCTGACTCGCTGGAAAGGGGATCCCTGGGAAGTGACGCCCACTACACAGAAAATTACCGATCGGGCACTCATCATGATGCGCCCTCCTATCTTCATTCGGGATGGCTCACGTATCATCGCAGCCGGGCACAATCATTCCTTCAATCCGCTGGGTGGATGGACCAGCATCTACCATAGCGATAACGGTGGTGTTACCTGGCAGGATGCGCATCTGGAGAAAGTGCCGGATCATTCCATCACGCCACCTCACTTAGGGCTTCGTTGGCAAAACCCCGGCGTAGAGCCAACCATTGTTGAACTCAAAGATGGTCGCCTCTGGTGCCTGCTTCGTACCTCTCTGGACAGACATTATGAAAGCTACTCGGAAGATGGAGGCGCTTCTTGGAGTCGACTGCGACCTTCTCCCTTCTGGGGCACCATTACCATGAAGACATTCCATCGGCTTCCAGACGGTAGGCTGATGCTCATTTGGACCAATGCTACACCGCTTCCTGAAACGCCTCACCACACTCGCGAGCAAGGCAAGAAGGACTGGGAGACCGGACGCCAGGAAGCCTTTACGAACCGCGATACTTTGCACGCTGCTCTCAGTTACGACGAAGGCAAAACCTGGGTGGGCTTTCGCGAAATTCTTCGTAACCGATTGCGCAACGCACCGGACTTTGGGACCTCTCATGGAGGTGTAGGTCCCTCCAACGACCGTAGTGTTCACCAATCCCAAGTCATTGATATAAAAGATGAGCGAGTCTTGATTCAAGCGGGGCAGCATCCGGCTTTGAGAAGCCTGCTCATTATGCACCCCGATTGGCTGTTGGAGAAACAGCAAGCAGATGATTTTTCTCAAGGACTCGACGCCTGGCACGTCCAACAATTCAAAGCGGGAGTCGTCGGGCATTGCGCCTACAACCGACAATCCGGGGCTATACTCGTGCCCAACCCATCCAACCCCGATCAACAAGTTCTTTCACTCAAACATATTCCCGACGACAGCTTGATCAGCTCGCCCCAGGGAGCTCTTTGGAATTTTCCTGTTGGTAGAAGCGGAACGCTAAAAACCAGTGTTTATCTCCCTAGTGGCAGCAAGGGCGGCGTCATTGCCTTAAACGACCGGTGGCTCGCTCCCATTGACGATCAAGTTCGGACAGTCGCTCCACTCCTCATCCAAATCCAAGAGGATGGCACCATCCAAGACACCACAATTCGCCTGACACCCGACACCTGGCACTCACTGGAAATCAGTTGGTCTTACGAGGATGAATCCGCACAAATCACGCTGGATGGCCAAAGCTCTCATCTAGCCTTCACCCACTCCCCCATCCTTCCACACGGTTTTTCCTATCTCCACTTGCAAAGTAGCCTCGAATCAGACGAAGATGGGTTCTTGATTGGACCGGTTTCGGTCCAAGTGGATTAGTCAAATTTACCCTACTAGATTATCTTATGTCTACGCGTCTTCGCTTCGTTATCTCTACAATCCTAGCCTTGTTCAGTCTGAACACCCTCGCAGAACGCCCCAATGTCGTAATCCTTATCTCCGACGATCAAGGCTATGGCGATTTTGGCGCGATGGGAAATAGTATCATTAAAACTCCCAATATCGATGCCATGGCGAAACGCTCGGTGCTCTGGGACAACTTCTACGTCAGTCCTGTTTGCTCTCCCACCCGGGCCAGCCTGATGACAGGCCGTTATAATCACCGCACTTATTGCGTGGATACCTGGCTGGGTCGATCCATGATGCACACGGATGAAGTCACCATCGCTGAAGTGCTCAAAGAAGCAGGCTATGCCACAGGTGTATTTGGCAAATGGCACTTGGGTGACAACTACCCAATGAGAACTACCGATCAAGGGTTTGAAGAATCGATTGTTCACCGAGGTGGTGGATTAGGGCAGCCAGCGGATCCAATTGAAAACGAACGCCGTTACACCGACCCAATTCTCATTCACAATGACAGAGAGGTTCAGACCCAGGGTTATTGCACGGACGTCTATTTCGACTATGCGATCGATTGGATTAAGGAGGTAAAAAAACAGGATAAACCCTTCTTCGCCTACCTTCCCACGAATGCTCCACATGGACCTTATCACGATGTCCCAGAGGATTTGCGGAAACACTATTTGAAGAAGGATCTGAAGAGCCTTTTCCGGGCCAAGGTTCGCGATGAAGATGCAGAGGTCGACAAGCTCAGCCGCATCGCCGCCATGATCACCAATTGGGATCAGAATATTGGACGCTTGTTCGAGACGCTCAAGGAGACCGGACAATTCGAGAATACCTTGGTCTTCCTCATGACGGATAACGGTCCCAACACCATGCGCTATGTAGGGGACTTGCGTGGCATGAAAAGCAACATCGTCGAAGGTGGTATTCGCACCCCACTGTGGAGCCATTGGCCGGCCAAGCTGGGTGCCAACCAAACGGCGGAGACTACTCTAGCCGCACATATCGATATTTTTCCAACCATTGTGGAAGCAACCGGTGCCAAACTTCCAGCAGGTCTCAAAATCGACGGTCGTAGCCTCATGCCGCAACTCATGGAACCTGCCAAACGCATGGCACCAAGAACGACGTTCATGCAAATTCATCGTGGCACTCAACCACAGCGCTACCACAACTTCATGGTGCGAGACTCCATGTGGAAACTGGTTCATCCCAGTGGGTTTGGAACACAAACCTTTGAAGGAGAAGCTGACTTACAACTCTACAATCTCGAAGAAGACCCAGGTGAATCGAACAATCTGAAAGAGAAGTACCCTCACAAGTTTAACTACCTGAAAGGGCTTTATGACGATTGGTTTGACGACGTCATGTCCAACGTATTGGAAAATCCGGGACCACCGGAAATCATCATCGATGGCAACCACGAGAATCCTTCGGTCCTTACCTGGCAGGATCGGGTTGCGGACCACTGGTCAGAAGGCAGTGACGGTCATTGGCAATTGAACTTTGCTCACGACGGTCGCTTCGACATTCAGGTCGATATGCCTCGCGAACATGCTCCGGACACGGATGGAGAACTTATACTATCCATCGGCAGTGATGATTACGCCGTGCCTGTGAAGAAAGGAACCACCTCTATTCGTTTCCCCATCATTCAGGTAACTCAAGGGTCGAAAAACTTGAAGGCCAGCATTCACTATCAGGACGGCCGCGAAGAAGGCGGTTACCAAGTCCGCGTTACGGAACGATGATTAGAATTGGCATAGTAGGCTGCGGTCGCATCTTGGCCGCCCATTTGAGAGGCTACCGGCGTTTACGCGAAGCCGGCTTCGATAACTTTCGGATCACTGCTCTCTGTGCACGCAAGATAGAAGATGCCCAAATGTACGCCAAGCGAGGGGAAGGCCCACCGCAACGTCCCGCAGTGAGTGACGCGCCCGGAGATCCGTTGGCCATAGACGACGAATATGTGTCCGACTTTCAGGACGACGTAGAGGTGGCCCTCTATGATGATTACAAGGAAATGATCGCTGACGGACCGATCGATGCGATCAACGACTTTACATCGCATGGTATGCACCACTTGGTCGCAGACGTCGCCTGTCAAAACGGAAAGCATCTGCTTACGCAGAAACCTTTAGCAGTCACCGTCGCCGCGGCCCGAAAAATGTGCGAGGATTTTGAAGCAAAGGGACTCACAATCGGTGTATTTGAAAACTGGAGATTCCGGGATAAGGCACGGTACATGCGGTGGCTCATTGATGAAGATATTATTGGCACACCCCAGATGTTTCTTTTCGGCAATGTAGGCAATTGGTGGACACCGGACAAAGTGGTCGCTCACACACCCTGGCGTCACATCAAGAAAATGGCCGGTGGCATCGCCCTGGATTTAGGGGTACACCAACTCCACCTAGCCCGAATGCTCCTGGGTGATATTAACTCCGTGGTTGGTACGGCCCATGTGGTGGAACCTAGTCGTCACTATATCAATGCGGCAGGAATTCCGGAAACCATGGATTGCGATGCGGACGATGTTTTCAATGCCTCTTTCACAAGTGAGAATGGCGCCTTTGGAACTTTAACCGCCAGTTGGGCTGGTCACGGAGAAGGCACTCACTTTGGAAGTGGGCCGGTGCTTTATGGAAGTAAGGGACGCATCCTCGGCGATACTCTAACTCTCGATGATGGCACTACACACGACATCGCCGCGCTTTATAATGACCAATGCAATCCTGAGCGAAAAGAGCAGGATTTCCCTAGTGGTATGAGCAATGAGTTTGGCATTGCCCAACTCGACTGGATTCGTGCGATCGAGGAAACCCGAGAACCACAAACCAGCGGACGAGAAGGCCTGGCCGATCTCGCATCCGCCTTTGCCGTACTTGAATCAAACCTAGCGGGCCGTCGGGTCACTGTAGACGAGGTCATCAATGGCGACGTATCCGACTATCAGATACACATATCCAAGCACTTCGAAATTAATTAAACCGAACCCAAGAGTCATGTCTCAATCAATTATACCCAAAAAAGGAATCGATCCACGCTTATGCGCTATGATGTTCATGGAGTATGGCGTCAAAGGACTATGGATGCCACTCGCTGGTGTCTTTCTTGTAGCACCTGTTGCTGTGGGCGGTCTCGGATTTAACGAAACCCAAAAAGGGATGATCATCGGAATACCCCTGGCTATTGGTGCTTTTTCAGCGCCTTTTATCGCCGGTCAATTGACCGATCGTAAGTTCGCCACTCAAAAATTCCTGGCGGTAATGCTATTGTTCGCTGGTATTTTAAAATGGGTCACTGCATATCAAACAACCTTTGCCATGTGGCTGGGCATTTCCTGCGTCTTTGCCATGCT
Organism: uncultured Opitutales bacterium; assembly: GCA_938075565.1. Lineage (GTDB taxonomy): Bacteria > Verrucomicrobiota > Verrucomicrobiia > Opitutales > UBA2995 > UBA2995. The sequence continues at coordinate 74,677 of CALJGU010000050.1, forward strand.
CTACGTGCCAACCATTGCACTGACCAACTCTCTTGCAATGCAGCATTTGAGCGACCCCAAGAGCCAATTCCCCAAAGTGCGATTATGGGGCACAATCGCCTGGATTGTTGTATCCTGGGTGTTCCCCATGATTTGGCTGCAAACCAACCTCAAGGTTCAAGCGCTTCCTCCATTTATAACTGGGGACAACGTACCCGATGTTACATTACGTATGCTGGACAGCCTGAAGTTTGCAGGTGGCATGGCCATTCTGTTTGCCTTCTTTTCCTGGTTCATTCTTCCGCATACTCCCCCGAGCAGTAAGAACCGTAAGAACCTCGCCTTTGTCGAAGCGCTAGGGCTATTTCGGAAGCGTTCCTTTCTAGTGCTGATGGTTGTGGCCCTACCCGTAAGTATTCTGCACACCCTCTACATGATGAACACCAGCCCCTTCCTTAAAGCCAGTGGGCTACAGGCAAGCTATATCATGCCAGCGATGTCGTTGGGGCAATTTTCAGAAATAGCATCACTCGCCTTCCTCGGAGTGTTGCTCACGCGCTTTGGCTTTCGCAATATAATGACTTTTGGCATCGCTTGTTACGCGATCAGGTATGGGATTTTTGCCATTCCGGGACTCCCGGTAGATGTACACGTAACCGTTCAACTTATGCACGGTCTCTGCTTTGGCTGCTTTTACGCGGGTGCGTTTATTTATGTGCAGCGAATCGCACCCAAAGAAATTCATCATACAGCACAAACCATGTTTTTCTTTGTCATGATGGGCTTGGCACCTGCCTTAACCGGATTCTTCAATGGTTGGTTAGCCGATCTCTCAGGCGCTCCAAACGGTGTGTTGGATCTGGTTTCCTACAATAAATTTTGGCTGATAAATGCCATCATCGGAATCGTCGCGGCCATTGCTTTCTGGATCTTTTTCAAAGACGAAACGACCGACAAGGAAACAGCAGCTTAAATTACCCAATGCACTCACCACTCAGAGTAGGAATACTAGGACTCAGCCACGATCACGCTTGGGACAATCTCCCATTTCTCGCTGCCCATGAAGATGCCACCATAGTTGCAGCCGCTGATCCAAATGGTCCACTGACTACACGCGCAGCAGAGGAGTACGGCTGCAAGACTTACGCTTCTTCTATCGAGTTACTCTCTACAGAGGAACTCGATGCAGTCTATATTTTCAGCAACAATGCGGAAGGTGCGGAGCTGGCCGTGAAGGCTATGGAGCAAAAGCTCCATGTGCTCATCGAAAAACCGATGGCGGCTTCCCTGGCACAAGCCAACCAGATGGTTGAAGCCGCGAAAGCCAACGAAGTAAAGTTGATGATCAATTGGCCGTTCGCCTGGTGGCCACAATTGCAGAAGGCATTAGCGATGGCCAGTGAAGGCGCCGTCGGAAAACTGTGGGCGGTTAAGTACCGCGCGGCACACGCGGGGCCAGCTGAGCTGGGTTGCTCGGAATATTTCTGCGACTGGTTATTTAACCCCGAACTCAACGGTGCGGGTGCACTGATGGATTATTGCGGTTATGGCTGTGTGCTTTCAGCAGCCCTCCTGGGTCTACCAGAATCCGTAACCGGAATGACCGGAGGTCAGGTCAAAGAAGGCCTGACGGTTGAAGACAATGCCATCCTGGCGATGAAGTATCCCTTTGGGATGTCGTCAGCCGAAGCGTCCTGGACTCAGATCGGGAAACTCACGAGTTACACGACTACCTTTTACGGAACGGAAGGGACCTTACTGGTAGAACCTCGATTAGGCGGTCGACTGTTTATTGCAACTGAGCGGGATCCACTTGGGAGTGAAGTGCCAGTCCTGGATCCTGAGCCAGAGCTGCAAAACTCAGCCAACCAATTTCTCCACATCATACGCAATGACGCGGAGCCCTGGTTGCTCACGCATCCGGACCATGCCCGAAATGCGCAAGAGATCCTCGAAGCCGGAATGCGATCGGTAGAAACGGGCAGTCACCAGAAATTGCCGCTGGGATAGGCAAGGCGATTGGATACTAGTTAATGTAGCACAGGCATCTTGCCTGTGTAAACGAGGGTGACGGACACAGGCAAGATGCCTGTGCTATTCTAATTTTAGCCAATCAATTTCAGGGCTGACTCTACACTTTCATTTTCGTGCACAATCGCTCGGAGGGCTTTGGCAACAGCAGGCGGATCAGAGTGTTGCCAGACGTTCCGCCCGACGGCGATTCCACTCGCTCCACCACCAATGGCTTTCTTCACCATGGAGAGCAGCGCTTCATCGTCTCGCATAGCTGCACCACCAAGCACTACAACTGGCACAAGCGCGGCGTCTACAATCGCTTTGAAGTCATCGACCGTTCCATCAACCGGGAAAGCGGTCTTTACAACATCGGATCCCAATTCTGCAGCGAGGCGAACAACAAAACCAATATTCTCAACCGTGTAGTCATCGGGACGACCAATACCAATGGGCAACGACTCAAGGATGACGGGCGTCTGTGTTTCCAGGCTTTCTGAAATAAGCTCTGAACAATCTCTAAAGTTCTTCATTTCATGAGAATGATGTGGGTAGCACATATTCATCACCGCCTGAGCTCCGACCAACTCGGCATCATCGCAGGTTAAAATCCGTTCAGGTCCAGTGTCTGGATTTCCTGGATACACAGGCTTGTAACAATCCGTCCGCAAACAAACTCCTTTTCCTGACAATTCTGTCTTACACGCTTGAGCTACACCAAGACTAACCACGAAGCCATCTACAGTATCCTTGAGGGAGGCAATCACTTCCCCGGGGCGCTCAAGTCCGGTAACCGGAATGGCGGTCCCATGGTCGATCGGTAAAATGACGGTTCGCCCATCATCTTGAAAAAAGGCTTTCAGATTCTCGGATTTACTCATGAGTGCATTAGCTTAAATTTCGTTGCACGCGTAAAGCGCCAACCCACTGGACAGTAAAGAAATTGAAACCAACTGCCCCGCCAGCTTGACCGAGCTCGCCCAAGCCCCTAGAACTTAATCATGAAATTACCCTATTATTCTCTGATTTTATCTCTAACTCTGGTTTTAACTGCCTGTTCCTCGAAGGACGAAAGCTCTGCAGACGATGGCTGGGTTAGCCTTTTTAACGGAAAAGACCTCACCGGCTGGGAAACCAAGGTGGAAGGCGCAGATGAAGTGTGGTCGGTTGTAGATGGACTTATCGACTGCGAGCCCAAGCTCTTGCCTCGCGGGGACAAAGCACTCTGGACTGTCGATAGCTACAAAGATTTTGAGCTGCATGTGGAATGGCGTTTGAAAGACGAGAGGGGAACTTATAACTTTCCGGTCGTTCTTCCAGACGGCAGTTACGAACTCGATGCCAATGGAGAAAAGGTGGTGAATCCAGGCCCCGGTGCAGATTCGGGTGTCTACCTGCGCGGCACCAACAAAGCCCAGCTGAATATTTGGACCTGGCCGATTGGCTCGGGAGAAGTGTATGGCTACCGTAATAACCAAAAAGATCCAGTGGTACGCGCCGGTGTAACTCCCAAGGTCAACGCAGACAAACCAGTCGGCGAATGGAACACCTTTTACATTACCATGATCGGAGATCGACTTTCTGTGAAATTGAATGGGCAGCAGGTATTGGATAACGCCCAACTTCCTGACATTCCAGAAGAAGGCCCCATCGCGGTTCAACACCATGGTGGTTACGATGAAGAGAAAAAGGAATGGAACGGCGCATCCAGCCTCGTTCAGTTTCGCAACATTCGCATCAAGGCTCTCTGATCACTTTCCATTTGGAATCGTAGGAGGGGCTCTATGCCCCGATTATCGATAGCCTTCGAAGCGATCGGGGCATAAAGCCCCTCCTACAACAAACTACTTTTCATGAAACTCAAACTACTACTACCCTTCCTTCTCGTATTGGGATCTGCTTTCGCCGACCACCATCAACCCAACTTCGTCGTCATCTTCTGCGACGATCTCGGCTACGGTGATTTAGGTGCCTTCGGAAATCCAACGATCCGCACTCCCCATCTCGATCGCATGGCTCGGGAAGGTCAGAAGTGGACGCAGTTTTATTCAGCCGATCCGATTTGTACGCCTAGTCGCGCCGGCCTGCTGACCGGACGTTATCCAATCCGCAGTGGCATGACTTCCAAGCAGCGTGGCGTGCTGTTTCCAGATTCATCGGGTGGCCTCCCTCAGGAAGAAGTGACCATCGCCGAAGTATTGAAACAAAAGAACTACGCCACAGCGACGGTAGGCAAATGGCACTTAGGACACTTACCACAACACTTGCCCATGACCCAGGGGTTCGATTCCTATTACGGGATCCCCTACTCCAACGACATGGCCAGAATAAAAGGTGCACCCAACTACAGGCAAGGTGCGGAAGATCCGGACTACCTGCAAGACACCAACGATTTTGACGTTCCACTTATGGAGAACGAAGAAAAAATCGAATGGCCAGCTAACCAGAATACGATTACCAAACGCTATACTGAACGAGCAGTTCAATTTATCGAGAAGAAAAAGAAGCAACCGTTCTTCCTCTACCTCGCCCACTCCATGCCACACATCCCACTCTATGCCTCCGAGCAGTTCCTCGGGAAAAGCATTCGCGGACTTTATGGAGATGTCATTGAGGAAATCGACTGGAGTGTAGGGCAAGTGCTAGACACACTCCGTAATTTTAAATTGGATACAAAAACGATCGTTGTATTTACCTCCGATAATGGCCCTTGGTTGGCGTTTAAAACACACGGTGGCTCAGCAGGTCCTCTCCGTGCCGGCAAAGGCACCACCTTCGAAGGAGGCCAACGCGTGCCTACTATCTTCTGGGGCCCCGGACGCATTCCCCATCGGGTGGTGGATGGTATGGGATCGACGATCGATTTATTGGCAACCATTGCATCTCTTTCAGGAACCAAGGCACCTGATGATCGAAAGATGGATGGGTACGACTTATCACCGGCTCTGCTCGGGGAAGGCAAAAGCCCACGAGAGGAATTCTTCTACTGGAATCGCGCGCGTTTACACGCGGTCCGATCCGGCCCCTGGAAACTACACTTCTACCAGAACGAACCGGTCAACTACAGTCGCTACCAGAAGCTGGACAAGCCAGAGCTCTATCATTTGGAAAAAGATATTTCGGAAGCCTACGAAGTAGCTGATGAGAATCCCGACATGGTTGCTTACCTAACGCAGAAAGCAAAAATGCACATTCAACACACTGCTGATTCTACACCCGATCAAGTCGGCGCTCGAATACCTGACTTTGAATACCGCCGCTGACTTGTAGAATCGTGAATCAACTCCAATCGTAGCGAATCACTACGGTTTTAGCTAACAGGTCCTGAATGGCTTTCTTTTTGGTGTTAAAAGGAAAGGTGATTAGTTCAATAACATACCAAGCCGCATACAATAACGGTATCATGTAATTGGTATAAGGTTCCACCCATGGATTCTCTGTTCCCTGAAACCCAAACGCCCAAATCATCCATCCGATTGAAAGAATAATTGGAAGGCTATCTCGGATGATCGCTTGCATGTAGTTTGTGCGACTTTTCGTCTTAACATCCACAAGGACTGTCTTTGTTACAAACTTTCCCAGAGTTGCTCCGTAAGCGCCATGCGAAATGATAAAATACAAAGGAATGATTGCTCCAGACAAGATGAGCATCGCCGAGCTACTCGCCGGGGGAAGGTCAAAGAAATAGATAACAAAGATCGGTAATAAGCGAACAAATGGCCACAAAACCACCACATCAATCCAGGGTGCCAACAACCGGGGCCAGAAGGTAGAATAAGGATTCAAATGAACAACACCCTTTTCCCGGTAATAAATAATGGCCGCTGTTGTAATCAGTAGTGGCGCAAGTACGTAGACAAATTCCTCAGCGATGAGTTCTCTCATTGAAAGTAGGATGAAAATTGGGAGCAGGATCCGAAGCCTAGCAGTAGCTATATGATGGGAAAAGGCAATGATTAAGAGATCCTGTTCAAGGCAGCGATTTCGCCGACCTTTAGTCCTCGGCAACCGCAAGCCTGTTCACCTCGGATTTGATTTTTTGTCCGTAGGCACGCTGCGCCACCTCCAAATCGTGAGCAGTTTGTAGGCCCAACCAAAATCCAGGGGTCGTCCCAAAATAAGCTGACAATCGAAGCGCGGTTTCCGCAGTGATTGATCGGCGACCTTTGATGATCTCCGTGAGCCGTGAAGCTGGAATACGAGCATCTCTGGACACTTGAGTCTGAGTTAAATCCATGGGTTTAATGAATTCCTCTGAAAGAATTTCGCCTGGGGTTACACACTCTAATCTGTTTATTGCCGTCATGATTCTAATGATAGTCGACAATGGATACATCCCGTTTGAGTGCATCCCGCCATCGGAAGATGATTCTCCATTGGTCATTAATCCGAATACTCCAAAAGCCCTTCAGGTCACCACGCAATGATTCCAGGTGATTGGAAGGTGGAACTCGAAGATCTCTCAGATCCTGTGCTTGATCAATCATTCTTAATTTTCGACGGGCGCGTTGCTGTATGTCATTCGGAAGTTTTCTAGATCGGATCCCATTAGATATACTCTCAGTTTCTTTATCACCGAAGGACTCAATCACAGCGAGAACCTAGCACAGGCGACAATTACGTCAAGCGTAATTACGCAAGACGTAACACATGGACACCCATCATCGCCGCACAACAAAGGTGCCAGCTATAAAATCGTGTAATGCCCTTCTCTTGGAGTTGGTAAGCATAGTTAGAACTTCTACTATGAACCATAATAGATACGTCCAAGAGAGGAAACTTGTTGGCGATTTGTTGCCAATTTGCGCCTCAGGCCCCATAATAAGCACGTGGATTAAAATCAAAACTACGATGGCAAACGGAATACAATCCCTCAAAAATGCTTGTTTCATGGATATAGGGGCCTCGGATTGTGCATCCACTACTTTAACTTTACATAGATACTTTCCTATCGTCGCTCCATAGCGACCATGATAATAAATTGAGTACAGGATGTAAGTCGTAGGAACTCCAAGGATCAAAGCTGTATTCATCATTTCGGTAAGTTCCCAAACCGTATAGATGATTGCTGGCACCAAGCTTACAATTGGCCAAAGAACTATCTGATCGATCGAAGGTGCCCAAAACCTTGGCCAAAAAGTTGAGTACCGTTCGATTTCATTGTAGTCATGATTTTTATAATACTGATAGACTATACCACCGATAATCAGGGGATGAATGATTTCCATGGCTGCAACAGAGATGTAATCCATTTCTTTTGGAGTATAGAATTATGACTCAGGAAGCGTTTCGTAATTCTATAAATTACTTGGAAAACATTTCGCCTCAACTCCACACTCGTTTTAAAAACCGCACCCAGTTTTTCCAGGCGATGTTCTCCATATCTTCGGCCTTGTAACCGCGCGCTTCAAGCATGGGAAAGATCTTTTGCACATCTCCAATTGTATCCAGATCTTCAGGACTCTGTTCTGTTCCGAAACCACCGTCGAGGTCGGTGCCGATTCCGGCGTGTTCTGAATTCCCAGCTAATTGGCATACACGGTCAATGTTATCCACCATGTGTTCGAGTCGCGGATGAAGTTCTTCAACGGTGGATTTTCTTTTGATCCAATTTGGCACCAGCATCCAGGCATCGAGTGCTGCACCGATAACCGCACTACGTTCGATCAGCTCCTTCATTTGTTCGTCGGTAAATTGGCGGTGATCCGGAACGAGAGCACGGCAGTTGGAGTGACTAGCCCAGACGTTACCACCGAAATGGTCCAACGCTTCACGAAAGCTCTCATCACAAAGGTGGGTGGCATCGAGGATGATGTTCAGACGTTCCAATTCTTTCAAAAGATCGCGGCCTACTTGCCCGATTCCTCCCTCCGCATCAGTTCCCTGTGCGTAAGTGCCCGGTCCATAGTGCGCAGGGCCCATCGCTCGTAAACCTTGTTCATAGGAGCGTTCAACGTGATCCAAAGTAACCATGGAGTCTGCGCCTTCTAAACTCAGCACGTAACCAATGGGTGTAGTCTCTGGGTCTTCCTCCCAAGCTTTTAAATGAGCTTCCAGTTCAGCCGCATTACGTATTTGTCTCATCTCTCCGGCTTCTTCCATTGCGCGATACCAAGCCAATTGCCCTTGCGTTTGAGCCCACGCCTGTTCGGGAGAATGCCAACCGGGCAAAGGATTATCACGGCGCACATAACGAGCAATTTGCGTGGCAACACAGAGCCCCATATTTCCTTTCCGCATGGCGTGTAAGGAGACCGTGTTATTCCCACGATCCTTTTTATCCGTCATCCCCTCTTCGGACTTTCGGATGGCGTCCACAGACCAACGCAGGTCGCGGTTCCATTCCAGGGCGTTCATGGAGAGATCAAGATGGGCGTCGAATAGGAGCATAATAGAAATTGGTTAATGAAACCACAAAAAGCGCAAAACGCACAAAAGGGTGATATCTAGGATTGGTGGATAAATTTGCGTATTTGGAGTTTTGAAGCTCCAAAGTTTATGAGGAGACCGTGATCCATCTCGGTTCCACGTAAATAAGCCAAGACTTGAGCGATGTGCTCATCAGAAATTGTTTTAACAGCTTTTAGCTCAATCAGAATGCTTCCTTCCACGATAAGATCAGCAACGTAGTCACCAACAACCGATCCATCTTCATCTAGAACTGGAATTGCAACTTGCTGCTCAACGTTCAAACCCATTTTTCGAAGCCTGTTTCGGAGAGAGTTTTCATATACCTTCTCAAGGAATCCGTTTTTAAAATACTTATGTGCAGCGAATGCGGATTCTCTAATCGTATCTGCCAATTGATTAATTTCTTCTTCTTTCATTTTGTGCCTTTTGTGCTTTATGTGGTTCCAACAAACTACAGCCGGTTGCGGGCAGCATTATTCCACTGCCCGGTTACGGCATCTCCTTCCACCACATTCACATGATCATACAGGGCCATAGTCGGACAAATATGAGCGGGAATTCCCAAATAAACATCGCCCACTTGGATCGATTCCCAGTTTTGCACTTTGGCGACAAGGTGCTCTTCGCTGTGCCCGACGTATTCGGCGTTTTCCAATCCAAGTAACTGAACTCGAGGATGTGGCATCTCGGATGCAACGGCCTTGTGGCCCAAGTCAAAACAGACCATTCCGTTTTTGGGTTTGCTCACCACTCGCGTTAATAAAAAAGCAGCATTCTCGAAAGGCATGTCAGCAAGCCTGATGTTGCTGTTTAAATCCCAAAGCAAGGTTGTCCCAGGACTCATTTCCACTCCATCACGCTTGGCATGGATCGGGAACGAAGGAGAACCACCCGCCACTATTACCGGAGGAGCGAAACCCATTTTATTGAGCTGTCTTATTAAGTCCTCAGCTTCTGCATAAGCCTTGTCCACCCTTTCAGTTCGCTCGCTCAGAGAATCGTCCTGAATATGACCATCATAGACATGCAGTCCTCGAATATCGAGGCGCGGCATCTCATGAAGCACTTTGTAACGAGCCACGGCCTCCATGCCAGGAAGTACGCCAGTTCGGTTCATACCGACATTGATATCTAAAAATACACCCAGCCGGGTTGAATGATTTTCACACGCTTCATTCAACTGATGAATAATGGCCGCGTTGTCCACCACCACGGAAAATCTTGTGTCGGGAAATTGTGAGGACATCTCAACCAGGAGTTCCACTTCTGGTCCCACAGGTTGAATAGCCATGAGCAAGCCCTCGACTTTTTCATCGGCTAGAAGTTTGGCTTCGGCCAGGGTCGCGCACTTAAACTTAGTGATTCCAGCTTCCACCTGCATGCGAACCACTTCAGCCAGCTTATGCGTTTTGATATGTGGTCGCAGACGAGCCGGATCGCCAGCGATATTGACCATCTGCTGAATGTTACTCCGAATCCGGTCAGGATAGATCAACACCGCAGGTGACGGAATGCTTGTCACGTCGGGAATGGCTTCAGGGAACAGAGGCATATTCGAAAGAATCGATAATTTGGATCACTTCGACAAGCTTAACTGTACGAACTTTTAAACAGGAGGATCAGATGCGATAAGTAGATGTATCACTCTACGCCGCCCGCTAGTCTTATCGGATTAGCTGTTCGAATTATTATTTACGTCGCGTGACAAACTAAACAAACGGTTCACAAAGTTAAGTGCGCTTCAAGGATCCTCGAGCTCTGGCCGTCGATCCCCAGGGTCGTATCTTCATAGCGGATACTTTAAACAATAGAATCGTTCTCGCTCAACCGACTCGATTTGAATGAATTAGGATTGCCGTTTATAGTGCCTGGCAAATAACGTTTTGCTTAGAACGAACCTCGATTCGCTCCTTCAAAATACTTTCACCCCTACCCAATCAATTATGTCAGAAAACAACTACAAAGTCGGAGTCATCGGTTACGGCTGGGCTGCGACTGCTCACATCGATGCCATTAATGGGACCAACCAGGGAACGGTCACTGCCGTTTATTCATCCCGAGAGCTAAACCCCGAGGACCTGAAATCCGCTCACGGTTCCGACATCACTCCCTACCAGGATCTGGACGCAATGCTCGCCGATCCAGATGTGGATGTAATCTCCATCACTTCATATCCGAATCAGCACAAGGATCAGGCGATCGCGGCAGCTCGAGCCGGGAAACATCTCATCATCGAAAAGCCATTGGCGTTAAGCCTGGAAGATTGCCGAGCCATCCAAGAGGCAGTTGAGGAAGCGGGTGTAAAAGCATGTGTTTGTTTTGAGGTACGTTGGAGCAACCAGTTTCAAACCACTCAGAAATTGATCGCCGACGGGACACTCGGAAACATCCACTACGGCGAAGTGGATTACTACCATGGTATCGGTCCCTGGTATGGACAATATCGCTGGAACACCACGAAAGAAAATGGAGGGAGCAGTTTTCTTTCAGCCGGTTGCCATGCCTTAGATGCCCTCGTATTTTGCATGGGCAGCGAATTCATCTCCGTTAGCGCCATGAACGCTCAATCCAGTCACGACATCTTCACTAAATACGAATACCCAACTACGACTGTGGCATTGTTGAACTTCGCAAACGGTGCCGTTGGTAAGGTCGCCTCGTCCATCGACTGCTTCCAGCCCTATTATTTTCATACCCACCTGGTGGGGAGTGAGGGTAGTTTGCTGGATAATAAACTCTACTCCAATAAACTACACGAAGGCGACAAGGTCTGGAATGAGGTACCCATGGCACTGACCGATTCCGGAGACGTGGCCGATCATCCCTACCAAGATCAATTTCAAGCTTACTTTGATGCTCTCGATAAGGGAGAGGACATGCCGCTAACTTCTCTCAACGAGGCTATGAAATCCTGGGAAGTCGTATTCGCCGCCGACCTATCTGCGGCGGAGGGAAGAACGGTTTCCATAGAAGAACTTCGATAACATGGCTGAACAGAAGTCAGCTTTGGCGATATTCGCCCACCCCGACGACATCGAGTTTGTCGCGGCTGGCACTTTGCTCCTGTTGAAGAAACGAGGATGGACCATTCATTACATGAATCTGACCGGAGGGGATCTAGGTAGCCTGGAACACAATCGAGATGAGACACGTCAGATACGAATCGAGGAAGGGAAACATGCAGCGGACATACTGGGAGCCAAGTTTCATGATCCCGTGTGCAATGATTTGGAGATCCTTTACGAGTTGGAAACGATTCGGCGCATTGCAGCCGTCATTCGGGAGGCTGACCCAACCATCATTCTGACGCACGCGTTGAGCGATTACATGATGGACCATGAGAACACGGCCAAGCTCGCCGTATCATCGGCCTTCGTGAAAGGCATGCCCAATTACGAAACCAATCCTCCCGGAGAAGCAGTTTCCACCAACACGACTATTTACCATGCCATGCCCCACGGACTGCAGACGCCCATGCGTCAAAAGGTGCGAGCTGGAATCTATGTTGATACCGGTTCCGTTCACTCGACCAAGCGCGAAGCATTTGCAGCTCACAAAAGCCAAAAACACTTTCTCGATGCCACCCAAGGCATGGACTCCTACCTGGTTACGATGGATGAGCTTTCTCAAGGAGTTGGTAAGTTGTCGGGCCAATATGAATACGCAGAAGGCTGGCGACGCCATTTGCACTTAGGGTTCAGCGCTGATGAGCAGGACCCATTGGCCGAGGCCCTCGAGGATCAATGCTGCATTGACGACTCTTACGAGGCTTCACTTCGCGAGCCGGAGTAAACTATTTCGCTGGCTGTGCAGACGAGAATATCTCCTATCCACATTTTTAAAAGTAGGCGTTCAAGCACAACTGTGGGCAGGGGGGTATCCCCCGATTGCTCGGGAAGCTATCGCACGATCGGGGGATAAACCCCCTCCTACAAAAGCTTATCTGCAACTTTACTCGCCGTTAATCCCGCTAGCACCAAAGATACACAAAAACCTAAAATAGAAAGAGTAAGAATCGCCTTCGGCACCTTGCGATCACCACTGAGTTCTTTTCGCGTGCCTAAATAAATTAAGGCGGCCGCCAATGCAGGAATTCCCAAAACGGTCAGAGCTTGAGCGAACGTTATGAGAAGAACCGTGCTGCCTTCTTGGACAAGAGAAGCGATGGCAACGATCATTCCTACCAATAGTGCAAAGGCAGTGAGGTGGACAGGCCAACGGTCGGTCAAACGAGAACCTTTACCCAAGGCGTCTGACATAACCGTACCGCCTATCATGGCATTAACGAGGAAAGAACTGAGAGCACCTGCCAGAATTCCACCGGCAAAAATGTAACGTGCACCTGAACCAAACAAGGGTTCTAACTGTCGAGCGACATCACCCACAGAAGAAAGACTGACTCCACCAGGCATTCCGTAAAATGTACGCCAAGCCGTTAAGAGGATGATCACGGTGATAATACCCAGCACTGAAATACTCACCATGGAATCCAACATGCCTTTGCGAACATCCCCCATGCCCCAGCCACGTTCTTTGACTAAGTATGCCTGATAGAAGGCACCCCCCACCGAGAACGTCGTTCCGATCATACCCAAGAGTGGAATTAAATCAGGACTACCACTTGGACGGATGGGCTCGAAGTCGGGCGGATTAAATAGCACGAGTAAGAAATTCACCACAAAGGCAGCACACATGAAAGCGATGAGAAACTTCATCAACTTCTCAATGAAGCTGTAAAGATCTCGCATCCGATAAAGAATTCCAAGGATGGCTGCATTGAAAACGATCAGGACCACGACCCGAGTCGGTGAAGAAAGGGTCCCTTCTGTGATTAAAGGTTCTAGGCCGCCAATCATGGCGATGTTGTTGGAAGACTGAAACAGTGCCACCAAAGTAAACAGGATGAGCCCAATTAAAATCGTTACGCCGCGTCCGAGATGGGCTGCCAGCTCATCACACAAACTGTTTTCATAAACTACACCGAGACGGGCAGACAAAGCCACCATGGCAATCATAAGGCTAGCAGCACCAATGATGATCGGCACTCCAACCAATCCAAAACTGGCTCCCACTTTGGAGCTGGTCAGGATCGAGCCGGGGCCCAAGACAACAGCAGCGACAATAAGAGCAGGACCGATTGATTGGAGTAAGCGTTTCATAGTTATAAACCTAATGCCTTTCGGGGATTGATATCAATGAGTTGTTGAATCTCATCATCACTCAAACCCAGTTGTTCTCTTAAATTCCTTCGAAGCCGCGCCATGGTAAGCGTTGAGCCCGCCAAATTAGCGGAGCCAGGTCGACGGGCGACACCTTCATCATCCACCTCAACCTCGAAACCAGAGACTCGATGCAATCCCGGACCCAGGCGCGCAGCGGTGATAGCATCTGTAACTATGATGGCTCGTTCCACGCCCACTAAATCTAAATAGTTCTTCAAACTATAAAAGTTGATGTGGTGACCATCAGGAATGAAACAAGTCCAAAGCTGTTCTCGAAAGTGGAGAAAGCGTTGAACCACATTGTCGTGACGAGGCAACTCGACCGGACAACCATTACCGAGATGCGTGACCATGGTCAGCCCATTGTCGATAGCGCCTTTGAGTTGCTCCAAACTTGGATTGCAGTGACCGGCGGAAACAACAACTCCTTCGCCCTTGAGGAAGCGTGTGGTTTCGAAATACGGATCCATCTCAGGAGCTAAAGTCACCAATCGGATCATTCCTTTCCCAGCATCCACCATCCGTTTAGCATCATCCACATTGGCCAGTTTCACATACTCGGCATCGTGAGCCCCAATATATCCTGGGGCAGGATTCAAGAACGGCCCTTCCACGTGAATACCAGCGATCATTTTCTGAGCAAGCGGATCCTGTTCACGTAGATGGACCAGGTTTGCAACTTTCAGCAACAATCGATCCAGGCTATCTGTTATGATCGTCGCCAGTATCGAATCAACACCATCGGTCTCAAGAGCCACACAAGCAGAGTGCAATTTTTCCCCGGAAAGATTGGGTGAACAAAAGTCCGTCCCAGCATAGCCATTAACTTGTACATCAAAAGGTCTCACAGCAATGAGGCAGATGGAGTATCCAGAAACATATGACAGTCCGGATGTGTTTGTAAAATAGAGGCCGGAATATCTGGCGAAACCGGACCTTGAATCGCAGCTCTAACTGCTTCTGCTTTCCGCTCATCAGGAGCCGTGCAAATGATCGTACGGCTTTTCATGATTTGTTGGACTGACATGGAGATTGCCTGCTTCGGAACTGAATCGATATCAGAAAACCACCCTTCCCCTAATTGTTGATTTCGACATGCCTCGTCTAATTCAACCTGCAGATAGGGCTTGGTTGTTTCAAAGTCCGCTGGAGGGTCATTGAATGCCAAATGTCCATTCTCTCCGATTCCGACAAACGCTACATCAATCGAGGTTTTTGAAAGGATCTCCCCTACTCTCTGGCACTCACCTTCAGGGTCCGTTTCTCCATCAAGGTAATAAAACTCCTTCAGGGAAAAGGGCAGAAGATCCACAAAACGTTCTTTTAAATACTTCCGAAAGGAGGCCGGGTGCTCGATAGACAATCCTATATACTCATCAAGATGAAACCCAGTTATAGAGGTCCAATCCAAATCGAGAAGGCGCAGTTGTTCGAGCATTTCAAATTGAGATGCGCCCGTTGCCACAATCATGGCAGCGGAATTGGATTCGGATAGCGCTTCGTGAAGCCGTTGAGCACCTGTAGCAGCTGCTGCCGCTCCCATTTCTTCTTTGGAGCCGAAGACCCGAGTCTTCATTTACCGGTCACGCGCGACACCATTTTCTCCAATCGCTTGGCATACTCTAGCCACACTTTTCGAGCGTCGCCGGAGTCATCAATATCCTGCCCGGCATGGACGGCTGCCATCATATGCGGTTCGATAGACAACCAACCTTCGTAGTGCGTGTCTTCCAAATCCTGCAAAATCTTTTCCTGGATATCGTCTTCGTCTATATAGCAGGCCACATACTTATCGCCCTCAGGACCTGGTTTTGCCGCCTTGATGTGCACATGAGTCACGTGCTCCCAGCAGGCCCGGTAATAATCCCAAGTGACTTCGGTATTATGATCATGGAGGCTATTGTTACCGGTATCAAAGATCAGTTGAAATGCCGGACTATCGATGACGTTGACCAACTCAAGGAATCCAGCAGCCGTTTCGCCATAGCCAGCACAGTTTTCGTGTCCAAGGATAACTCCCTCTCCTTCTGCAATTTTAGAAAGCTCACTCAGTCGCCGAATCGTCTCCTGCCTCCAGGAAGCACGACTCAACGGTGTGTGTCCTGAATTTGGGTACGACATGATCCGAAGAAACTGGCAATTGGCTTCCCGCATTCTGGGGGCGACGCGTCTAAGTTCTGCCACGTCGAGCTGGAAATCGGTATTGATCGCTCGCGACCAGTTTCCAATCTGGCCACCAAATCCGACGACCTGGATGCCTGATTCCTGGAGTATTTCCCAGGTGTGTTTCCACTCGTCCTCTGATTGATCGCACACATTGGCGCCATCAATCAGGCGTAGCTCAATGGCGGACCAACCTACCTCCTTGAGTGTAGCTATTTGATCGGGGAGAGATTTTTCTGCTTCGTCGGTAAAACCGGTCAATTGAAATGGCATGATCTTATTAAGACTAAATTTTCGCTAGCATCAACAGGAATTCCTTACTGTATGCAAAAGAGTGGTAGAAGTTTTTGAATGTTGCCATCAACATGCTCCGATTGTCTCATTAAATCGGCTCTATGAAAATCCGAATTCTAATCATTACCCTCCTTGTTACCCTGCTGAACTCATCTCTGATCGGTGAGGACAGACCCAACTTCCTCATCCTTATGCTGGATGATGCCGGCTGGACGGACCTTAGCTCCTATGGAAGCCGTATCCAAACGCCATATATGGATAGTCTAGCTGATGAGGGAATGCGCTTTACCGACTGCCATGCTGCGGCTCCCAATTGTTCACCATCGCGTATTGGCATGCTAACGGGCCGTAGCCCAATTCGGGCTGGTATTTTTAATTACCTAAACCCGGGGACGCCTATGCATCTTCAAGCTGAGGAGGTGACGATGGCCAATCTATTGCAAGATGCTGGCTACGCTACGGGCCATTTTGGGAAATGGCATGTCAGTCGCCTCAATTCCGACCAGGCCCAGCCAGAAGACCACGGTTACGATTATTACCTGGGAACCGATAACAACGCAGAGCCTAGCCACCTGAATCCTGAGAACTTTGTCCGGAACGGAATCGAATTGGGTATGATTAAAGGTTACTCCTGCGACATTGTTGCCGACGAGGCGATCGGATGGTTAAAGGCCCACGTATCGGAAAAAGAGCAGCGACCCTTCTTCACAACCGTATGGTTCCATGAACCTCATGTTAGAATTGCATCTCCCCCCGACCTGGTAAGCGAATATGAAACACGTCATCCAGACATCAATCGCCGTGAAGCCGAATACCTGGCCAATGTCGCAAATGCCGACCGGGCTGTCGGAAGGATCTTGGAGACACTGGAGCATTTGGGATTAGATGAAGATACAGTCATTTTCTGTACGTCCGACAATGGTGGGGTGAATGCATTTTCCAACGAAGGCTTACGAGGTTTTAAGTCCAACGTCTGGGAAGGTGGCCATCGAGTTCCTGGAATTTTCCGTTGGCCCGGGAAAATAAAAGCCGGAAGCGTTTCGCATGACACAATTGGATTTGTTGATCTATTACCCACTTTCTGTGACTTGGCAGGAGTTCCACTTCCCAAAGGTCGACATCTGGACGGGCTCAGTATTCGTAATCACCTTACAAAGGGCGAATCCATTGACAGGAAACACCCCCTATTCTGGTTTTTCTATCGCGTGAATCCTTCTATGGCTTTTCGCCAAGGGGATTGGGCACTTATTTCAAACACCACTGATAGTCAGAGAAGAAAGACTCACGCCATATCCAAAGAAGACCTGCCCATCATCAAAGCGGCAGGATTAAGTGACTTTCAACTGTTCAATCTGAAGCAGGATTTAGATCAAACGACTGACGTCAAAGAGCAAAACAAGAAGCAGTTTGATAAGATGAAGGCCCAGATGATGAAGGTTCATAAGGAGATTGTCACCGAAGGGGAGCACTGGGATCTGCCTGTGCAGAACACACCAAAAAAGCAGATAGGGAAATAAGGGCATTAGGACCAAATTTTCTTAAGCCCGGAACGATTGGCTTGAGCGTGCTATGTAGTATCTGAGTTAGTGTTTTTATCAGACTCGAATGCTCTCTTTCTCTTTCCCTTAACATAAGAAAGGAAAAAGGATAACCCACCGCCACCGAGGGCGAAATTGAAGTATATTTCAATCGATGGGAAGTAATGAAACTTCAGGTAATAAATAGGGCTCAAAACGAAACAGACAAAACCACCGAAGAAGAACCCTGAGATAAAGTTCAAGTAAGGTGGCAGCTCTTCAAGAGTCTCCTCTTCCAATTGATGGCTCAGGGCTTCTTTCGTTAACCCATCCTCCTCAGCAGTAATGACAGCATCACTTTCTTTAAACTTTTTCAGACAATCCTGGCAGTACATCCGTTTTCTGCCAATCGGAAGGATCATACTGGATCCAAAAAACAGGATGAGATTCCACCAGCTTAATCTGAGTGTGCGGATATTCGCAGAATCACAATGCGGACAATGTTTATCACCTTTCCCTTCTTCGAAAGCTCCCAATAAAGCCCGTGCATCCTCGACATATTCATCATCGACCAGTATATCAATTCCGTGCACCGCGTTGGATATAAGTGGATCTACAGCAATAATGAAGTCATTCGTCATATCGCAGGGGATGTCGTAAGACTCGAGCATCGAAACCAACAGATGCGCTTCCTCAACGGTCTCGACTGTTTTAATTCGTTTCACTGTTCAGTCTTTTTTATAATGGCCCTATCTTAATGAACAGGCGACTGACTGAATCATTCGAAAATCTTCATGGAAATGAATCGACGAAACGCCCGAGGGCGTTGTTCTTATTGATGGCTATATCCTGGAATTAAATAGCCGAGGCGACGATTCACGTCAGAACGTTCTTCCTTACGCCACTCAGCTGGAAATATCTCAGGATCAATATCGAATTCGTATCCCTTGAGATCCTTCAGAAGCACTACTGAATTCAGAGTTAAAAACGCTTCCACTTCGTTGTTTGGATTGGAGAGCACTTCAACGAAAACGGGTGAAGGTTCCTGTGCTCCGATCAGCCCGAGAAACTCAGCTGCGCGGATCCGCACCAAGTTTTCAGAATCCTTTGCAGCCATCATCTTCGCTTTCTCAGTGAAACTGGCCGCTTCTTCATAAAAGGAACTACAAACGATCAGTCCCCAATAACGGGCCCAAGGATCCCTCGCATTCAATGCCTTTTCAATTCCGGCCTTAGCTTCATCAAACGAAAGCAAACTCAGATCAGCAATATCCACCAAACTCGAGATTCTCTCACTGTTCTTTTTTCCGAATTCGACAGGGCTATCAAAGGCTTCTTCCCACAAAACACTTTCAGGAAACATGCTCAGGTCGTTGATCGACTTTACCTTGTTGGTGAGTCGTTCACGCATGCTTTTTAAAACGACGGCATACTCGGGGTCGTCTGCGAGATTATTTACTTCATGCGGATCTACCTCCACATCGTAAAGTGCTTCCGCAGCTCGAGGCTGGAAGAATTGGCTCTGAACGTCGTTCAACTTACCCGCTTGGTACAATTCCCACCATTCCATGTAAGCCAGCATGCGGTAGCGGTACTGATTCCATAGTCCATCAAAATTGAAAGGCTGGTAGTTCCGCTGGTAAGTGTACTTTCCTTTTCGAAGAGTCCGAACCGGATCATATTTCTCATCCATACGGTCGGCGTAACCAAAGGACTCATCCCGCTCATTCAATTCGTCAAAGTCGACACCTTCGCCCAAGAAAGGAACCCCGTCCATATGTGCAGGCACATCTATTCCAACCAAATTGAGCAAGGTGGGAGCAAAGTCTATAAAACTGACAAAACCTTTGATGCGCGTACCTAGTTTTGCATCGACCAAGTGCTTCCAGTTTTCGGGCACGTATACAACGAGTGGTACGTGAAGACCACTTTCATAGGCGTACCCTTTTCCGCGAGGTAGCACGCCCCCATGATCACCGTAGTAAAAAATAAAAGTGTCATCGAGAACACCATCTTCCTCCAACATTGCGATATAATCGCCGTGGTAATCATCGACTTTTTTGTGGTTATCCAGGTAACGGGCATGGGTGTAACGGAAGGTCGGGGTATCAGGAAAATAAGGCGCTAATTTAACCGAGTCAGATGAAGTGCTATTTTTAACGGTGGCCATCTCTTCGGCTGAAAAGTGCAAGCTACTTTCGTGAGTGAGTGTTGTATTCTGCACATGGAAAAACGGCTGTCCTGGTTTCCGATTCCGCCAGGTGGCTTTGGCGGATGATTCGTCCCACCCTCCTTTATCGATGACATTATAATCCTGCTTGGAGTTGTTGGTGGTATAGTAGCCGGCCTCTTTTAGATACCAGGGATACATACGACCGCCATCAGGCATGGGAACCATTTTAGACCGTCGGTGAAATTGCGCTCCGATACGTGGACCGTACGCTCCGGTGAGCAAGGTCGTCCGAGCAACCGAACAAACCGGCGCATTTGAGAAGGCATGCTCAAAGACCAATCCATGTTCAGCCAACTTCTCGATGTGCGGCATTGCGGCCCCATTCTCATCGTAAAGTTTCACATAGTGAACAGAATTATCTTCGGAGGTCAGCCAAACGATGTTGGGGCGATCTGCCGCAGAGAGAGTCAGTATGCCATATAAGGCAAGGGAAGTTATGATTCGAAGGGTAAGCTTCATAGTGTGATTCGAGTAAATTAGCCCTCTATTAATTAAGAAAGGTTTGAGGAGTGGCAATACCTTTGACCCAGCCAATGCCACCCTTTGCAAATCAATCAAACCCGGTCTTGATGCATGGAGGACATTAAGATCATATTCCTAATACACAAAGCGGGATACTCAGATTCCCCCACTTCACTCACCCTATGGATACTCTCATCT
>CALJGU010000051.1 GCA_938075565.1 uncultured Opitutales bacterium
AGGACTCAGAGCCGCTTTGGTAAGTTCGAGAAGGGTAAGTTCGAGAGGGGCAAGCACGAGAAGGGTAAGTCCGCGACGTTCGCAAGTGCACTCTTAGCTTATTGGAATGGTGCCCAGGGACGGAATCGAACCGCCGAAAAACCTTGATATAAATGGCTTATATGCTGTCTTTCCCCCTGATATTACATCAATTCCTGACAGAATTCCTGACAAAAAGATAAATGCCCGAGCAGAAATTAGGGGCGGGGGAGGCAGAACTCTTGTCAATGTCGCAGTAGTTCCCCGCCAGATACATTAGGGGCTGATTTGGTTTTTTGTCATGTACGCCATGAGAGCTATAGAGCTGACGAAACTAATAAGAGTCCCACGCCTACGCTCATCCATAGCCAGCTTCCCACATCCCATCCGGCAAATACAATAACGACGGCACCAATGCGCAGCATCCATCCGACCATCCGACTTTCATCACTCATCTGGCTCAATCCTCTATTTGTTTTCATCTACATTCCGGCCAACTAAAGCTTGGCATAACTCAGGTAATAAAGAGATGTTGGAACAAATCGCGGTTACCCGCCAGATACATCAGAAGCCAATTTAGCTTTTTGTCATGTTTGTAGGAAAGGCGCATATCAGCCCTTTAGTACATGGTCAGGGCAGTGATGATCCTCTAATGTTAACTATGCATGGATGCACTTCTTAAACGACCTGACACCAGAGAGAGGATGGGACTGGATCAGGGAATTGGAGGTGCATTGTTATGCCTCAGCATAGATTTTTTGGTCGGTTTTTCTTAATTTTCGGGTTAAGCCTAGGCCCCTTGGTGGCAACCGACGAAGCTCAATCTGCCCCGGGTAACGCGCCCAATTTAGGCATCTGTAACGGTAACTCTCAAAGTGAGGTTATAGATGAGCTTTGTGGCTCTACCGAGTACCCCCCCTGGGCGCCAGAATACAAACATATTCCTGTAAATTGCAGTAAAGATCCTTCAGCCATACAAACTGCCTTGAAGCGCAGTGAGCAGGAGTCTCACGTGATTCTTTTGGTGTCGGGCGCTTGCGAGATGGATTTTTATAACAGAATCGCTGATCGAGTAGTGTTAATAACTGGAGCAGAACAACCATCTATTTACAGCGGCGAGTGTGAGCAACCAGAGGCATCTATCGGTAATGAGTATGGTTACCTATCCTTTGAGATTCAGCAGTTCGCCCAAGTCACCTTTCGATGCTTGAGACTTCCAGCGTATACCTTTTTTAGTTTGAGCAATTCCGATCTCTCGCTTGATAAACTAGTGAACACGCCTGAATCGCCGATTTATGTTTATGGAACTAAGCAATCCAGAGTTTCGATTTCACCGGGCTTAGACTGCTGTACTCCCCCCTCCTTCTTTGCAAACTCTATTACGATGGATAGGGGCAGTTATGTATCCGCCTTCAATGTGACAATGACTAATGGTTCGATCTCTCTAAATGACTACTCCAGCGGCAACTTTGGCTTGGCTGGTGATGTTCGCTACCTGCAACTAGCCAACTCAGATATGTATTTGGGCGGCGGAACCGGCAACTTCAATCCTATTCCCGGTTTTGAACTATCGATAGACAATTTAACGATGTTCTGGGGAAGTAAAGCGCACATTACGTTCCGTGTGTTTGTTGAAAACGGCTACCTTGAGCGAGGCTCGCAACTTTTCGCGGGGAGAGAGTTGATTCAAAACTACACCGCAGATGAGACATCCTATCCACCTTACTAGTTTCGCTTGAAGGTCGCCGTCTACTTACATAAACAGGCCGCAAGGATGCGTCTCTTTAACAAACCGAAACCAGAGGGAGGAAAGGACTGGGTCGGTTATTAGATGCAAGTACAGAGATATAAAATATGAAGGCTATAAAGCTGTTTTTGATTTCCATGGTTCTTTGTGTGGTAGCGGCATGCTCTACCACGGGTACGGACTTCAATATTACTGTGGCGGACTCGTTTGTAGTCGGTGAAACCACTTACGATGAGGTGCTCGAGGCTATCGGATCTAGTCCCATAGCTCAGCGTACACTTGAGAACGGCAATAAAAAGTATCGATGGGCCTATATCTATGCTGATGCCGCGCTCCGTAGCGAAGGCAAAGTTTTAGACTTGGAGTTTGATGGCGAGGGGGTGCTAGTGAGGGAGCATCGTCGAGGAGAGATTTAGACAAATACCTCGGGACCGATAAGGCCACTAGCTATTAGACGCATACAGGGTTGCCAATGAACACGACAACAGTCCTCACTGAAGACCCCTGGTCAGCCCTAGACGCACTAGACGCTGTGCCGGAGGCCCAACAAAAGGCTTGAAGAGGCAGCTGATGCGGCTACTCAGGTTATGCTGTTGGACAAGGGAGCTATAACGGCGCAGTAGTACAAAAATGCACTCCCACTTGTGTCGGCTTCGATAATTTACGCCGTTCATAGGGTTTAAAGGTTGATGGTTTCAGGAATTAAAAGTAGAGCGTAAAGTACGACTGCGTCCCGATTTTTGAAGGCCGCAACAAATTGCTAATCGGCCGGTCTGGCACTGATGGAGACTCACTAGAAATGAAAATTAAGCACGGATGGGTGATTCTTACTTTGACGCTATTGTTTTCCTGCACGTCTAGCCCTGACGACTATACGGCGGTTTACGTGTCCCCCCACAAATATAAAGATTACTCCTGTGAAGAAATCGCAGTGGATATGCGAGGAATAGGAGGGAAGTTGGGAGCGTCATATAGGGAAGCCCAAAATGAGCGCAACAAAGATCTCGCGATTACGGCCGTCGGCACTGTTTTATTTTTTCCGGCGTTTGTCTTCTTGGATGGTGACGAATTGGATCTATCGCGGTTCGGTCATCTAAAGAGCGAAATGGAAGCCCTCACAACTGCAGCAGAGCTAAAAAATTGCAACATCGAAGTAATTTCTACGATTTAATTTGGAAGGAGATATTCATGAGCTTAAAAAACATCACTTTTGTCGCTGCACTGGCAACGACATATGGTTGCGCGAGTAGCTCATACACAACCCAACCCCTGTCAATTCCAATGTCGAGCGTTGATAAAGTCTGCGTAGTGGACAACCCGTCGTTACCTGACGAAGTTCAAGGCTTAGTCAACCGCACGGTGAACCAAAAAAATCGTGTAACCGCCTATCCGATTTCGTCGCCATCGGTAGCCAATGAAATTGGTTGTCAGATTTACATGACCTATGGCGGCGCGACTACAACGGACATAGTTCTGTTTATAAGCGCATTCAACGTCGCAATATACGAAACATCCAGTCACTCGCGAGTTGCCTCTGCAAGTGGGAAAGTCCCCAATAATCTTCGCTTGGATAAGTGGGGGGCGTCCGAAGCTTTGATAGTCGAGATGGTCGCTAGCGTAATGGCCAATTAAACCCGGCTTCGAAAAAAAGGGTTGATGAGGCACAGGACAACAAAAGTATCAATGCAGCCATGATCTGCTCAGGTGCTGCATGGTGGTACGAGTATTACGCTCCTGATCGCCCTCAATTCAAACAGTGTCAGGAAGAGGCTCAGAAGAATAAACGTGGTCTATGGGCTGAGGAAGATCCTGTAGCGCCTTGGGATTGGAGGCGACGTTAATGACGGGATTTGATCTCGCATTCATGTTGATATTTTGCGGGGCTGCCCTGGCATTGGGGCTGGTCGCTGAGGCCAATAAAAATCGAGTTGAAACGCCCGCTGTAAAGTTTGAACCAGACGACGATAAACGCGGTTACTTCCGACAGAAAAAATTTTTGCATGAAATTTTGGACGTGTTACCAGAACATTCTATTCATCATCCAGTCGTTTCCCCGCTGGTTTTAAGAGCGAGTGAACTAGCAAGCCAAGGGGATTTCAGGACAGCACGGGGGCTAATCGAAAAGGCGCGCACACATCTCTCCGAAAACATTGAAACACTGGCGTTCATTAAGCCTTTGAATAAAGTGTTTCTGGCATCTCCAGTTCCTGAACACTTTGATAAGGAGATGCGTGTAGCGAGTAAAAGTCTCTACGAGGAACGACCCGATTACCGGGTAAATCCATTCCGAAAGACCTGTACCTGCGAGTGGATGGCAAGCCTAGATGCAAATGATTTTGATGCTAACGATGTCAGGAGAATATGCAGGCACCAAGTCGAGGCATTAGCTGGTGAGGGTTTTAGGTTCGACCTAGATAATGAAGCCGCCGCTGAGATCCTAAAATCTCCATACCGATCGCAGTGGTACACGGTTATCGAAGAGGAAGACACAAAGTTTATTCTCGGGTTCGATCAAAACTACGACTGGGTGCAGGTGATAATGCTGGAGCCCAAAATGAAGACGAGCGAATTTAGCTTCAACTTGCGGGAGAAACGTTGGGCATACGGAGATAGCCCTCGTGGATGCGCGACGAGAGTAAAAACGGCTATCCGCAAGACATTTGATTTTCGCGGTGCTCAATAGGTTATCCGCAACTGGAGATTACGATGAGCGAACTCACCCAGCTTTCAAACAATGACCTGATTGCGGTCGCAGTAGGTTTAGCGTCACTTCTGGTTTTTATTTATGCATGGGTCAAGCGGGGTGAGATAGCTACCTGGGAAAAGAAGACTCAGCGCCTTGAAGCAAGGTTGAAAACTTCTCCTCCTGAGCAAGAGATCGAAAAAAACGAGCAGCAAATCGCAGAAAAAGAAGACAAGATCGCTGCTGGTAAAGAGGTATTAAAACTTCTGGAGCAAGACGTTCAGGCTCTTACTCCTTCGGTAGAAATGAGTAAAAGCGGACTGTATCCACCTACATTTGGCTACCTTGATACCCAGAGTCTCAGAGAGTCTGTGCGAGATAACAGAGCAGAGCAGCTGGCGCTAATTAAGAAAGATGCTGCAGTCACTAAGTATGGAACCTTCACTCTATTTGGAAGCAAAAAGGATGGAGAGGCGTTGGTTGCAGACTACAAAAAAGTATTTCTTCGCACGTTCAACGCAGAGTTTGAGGACATTAGGAAAAAACTTCGTAATAGCAATACGGCGTCGTCTGAAGAAAAGCTGTGGAGAGTTTCTGAGCAGCTTGAGAATCTGGGAGAGGTTCTTGCGGTCGAGGTTAGCCAAGAATATCAGCGGCTAAAAGCTCAGGAATTAGATATTTGGGTGACTGAGCTTGAGGATCGTCAGTATGAGAAAGAGCAGCGCCGGGAGCAGCAAAAACTGCTTCGTGAACAAAAGAAGGAGTTCAAAAAAGACGATGAGGAGCTCGAGGCTGAGATAGAAGTTTCAACAGCAATGCTCAATAAAGCTAAAAAGCGTGCCCTAGAGCTGGTGGGCATGACAGCAGAGGATGTGGCCGACGAGCTAAGTTCTCTAGAGAAGGAGATTGCAGAGCACGAAACCCGAATCGAAGAGTCTATGTCTGAAGCTCAAAAGACAAAGGCTGGTTACATCTATGTAATTTCAAATGTGGGATCGTTTGGAGAGGGCGTCCTGAAGATTGGCATGACTCGTCGTCTAGAACCTATGGACCGAGTTGTTGAGCTTGGTGATGCCAGCGTTCCCTATAGATTTGATGTTCACACGATAGCGTTTGTCGAGAATGCCCCTGAGCTAGAGAGGACGCTTCACCAGAAGTTCGCTGAGCATAGAGTTAATAAAGAAAATGAGCGTAAAGAATTTTTTAGGGTTTCTGTTGATGCTGTCCGTGACGCAATGGAGTCCTTTGATGTCGATTCGGAGTGGTACTACGACATAGAGGCTCAGGAGTACAACGAATCTAAATTGATGCGATCAGCTAGGCTCGCTGCAAAAGAGCAGCCTGTCGAAAATACCTATCCGGAGGCCATATGATCAGCTACGTATTGATCGGTGTCGCGGTGGTTCTCTCACTAGGGTCACTTGTTTTTCTTACGAAGAGTATTCAGGCAGTTGGTGCTGCGAAAGACCGTCATGATGAGTTAAACAAGAAGTTTGACGTGACGAAGCCGTCGCAAGAAAAGCTAAATAAGGTGAGCAAAGCATACGAAACTCTGCAGGGTAAATATCAAACTCAGCGAAGGCGGCTCGATGAGTACCGCGATCTACTTAAGCTTTATGAAGTTGGATCAGGGACGCAGGACAGCGTTGTTATTGCTGAGGCTACCAAGCTGGAATCTGTAGATGACCTTGAGGCGCAATTAGAAAAAGTTAAAGCCAATTTAAAGAAAATGGTCAGTCAGAAAACTGCATGTAAATCGGGTTACCAGGGGACTGTGACTATTGATAACAGCAAGGCTGAGGCAAATAAATTCTTTAACCGAGACATAAAGCTTCGACTCCGTTGTTTGGACAAAGAGTTTTTAATGGCTCAGGCAATCATTGATTGGAACAATGTTGATCGCTTGAAGAAGCGCTGTGGGCTTGTTTTTGATGAGATTAATGATGCTGGCAAACTCATGAAGACAAAGATCAGTAGGCAGTACTTTGATTTGAAGATGATGGAACTAGACCTCATTTACCGGATTAAAAATGCCAAGAAGAAGATTAAGGAGCTAGAGCGCGAGGAGCGTGCTGCGGAGAGAGAGGCTCAGCGAGAAGAGGAGCGTTTAAAAGCAGAGATCAAGAAGGCCGAGAAGCAGCGCGCTCAGATGGAAAAACTCATTGCTCAAGAAGTTAAGAAGTTAAGCGGTGCTTCAGGTGAAGACCTGGTGAAGCTAGAGGCTCTGAAAGCTCGCCTAATGGAGCTGGAGGCTAGAGAAAGCCGTGCAAAAGCAATGAGTGAAATTACTCGCTCCGGCTACGTGTATGTGATTTCTAATCCTGAATCCTTCGGAGATGAGTTTTGCAAGATTGGCATGACTCGCAGGTTGGATCCGATGGATAGGGTAAAGGAGCTGGGAGATGCTTCGGTGCCACATGAGTTCAAGGTGCATGCGTTTGCCTACAGTTCGGATGCCCCTGCACTGGAAAAGAAGCTACATGACGAATTCGAGGAGTCTCGAGTCAATTTAATCAACAGGCGCAGGGAGTTCTTTTTCGTCGACCCATCTGCAGCAGTCGAGAAGTTGAAGGAGTTTGATGCCGAGGCCGAGCTACAAACGTTTTGAGCACCGACTAGTCAAGATCGATACCAAGTATCTCCGCGAGAATGGCGCCAGTTCCACCTATCGCAAGCAAAGCGACTAGCGGAACCCATATTAGTTGCCAACCTTCTAAAGCAGTGAACATAGAAAACAGAACGACGAATCCGACTGTTGTAGCGAGTGGCAACATCACCAGCTTCCACAAGAAATTTCTGAAAGGCGTTTTTTGTTTTCGCTTTTTATTTCTTGGCGACGTCTTCTTTTTGGGAGTGTCGTCAATCTTTTTCAGTTCTGCCATGGGCTGCCATCGTAATTAAGTTCGGGTAATGGTGAGGGCCTACGTGCTCCGTTGTTCTTATGCATAAGTATTAGGAGCATTTATCCTTAAAGTCCAAATAACGTTGTCTTCGGTTCTTGTAGCCTTCTGCGATGACTGTTTGCTGGTTGATCGTTTTGTAGCCTTCAATAACGCTAATTCCTGATCGGTCTTGCTGTTGGTGGTGTTGTAATGACCTCGGCGTTACCTTCTTCTCCGACTTAATCTTAAATCCCGTCATTCCGAGTTCCTTCGCGCAGGCATCGTTCATCACCCTGATCAGCTCATCCTCATATTCAAATTCCACAATGTAAGAGTCATGGACCGTGAGTATCGGGATGTTCTTATATGTGAAATGTTCGATGAGTCTCGATGTGATGTTTCCATCAATGGCCATCAGTTCAACACCTTTGTCAGCACATAGATAATGAGCAATGGATGGATTTTCGCTTAGGAATCCTTCTAGCAGTACTGTCAGCAGATCGTCTGTAAAGCTGATTTTGTTTTCTTCTCCTGCTTGCTCTCTATTCATTTCATTTCTGAATGCCATGAACGCTGTCTTCTGATCTTTGGCATTGATGGCCGTCAAGGCTAGGAGCTTTACAGCACTTCTTTGCTGTTTGTCTGATAAGCGTGCATCCGAGAGGTTCAATGCATAAGGATCAGTAGGAGGCGATAGACCTTCGAGTCCGTAAGCAAGTGAAATGTGAAAGCCGGAGAAGTCGATTTCCTGTGTCTGATTGCCATCGATCAAGATGTGCTTGCGTAGCTCACTCGGTATTTGTTGCCACCAGCCACCGTGGTAACGACCGCCCAAATTCCAATCACCCCGATAAAAGATTCGTCTCACGAACTTATTGTGCTGTCTTAGAGAAACTATTCGCTTTTCATGGCGACGTCGTTTTGTATTCCAGTGTGTTGTTGTAACAGCTGGTTGCTCCTGCGAACCAACATCCAAATGTGTTTGGTTTAGGAGTTTGTTGTAGTCCCTAAGAAGCTCCCTAGCCGGGATAATTCTTGGGTCATCGTTATCATGATACTCAACGGCCCTAGACGTTCCTTTTGAGGGCTTTGCATCAAGCTCATCCAGATCATCTTGGTTCAATATCTCTTTGTTGTTGAGAACGATGCACTCACGTTCTTGTGCGGTGCCAATGACGAATTCATCGAATGCCGCTTTATGGAAGTAATCAATTAACGGCTCAAGTGGCCATATCCGAGTTCGGTAGCCGCTAACTTCACTACCTAAACGATGATCAATAAACCCTAGCTCGAGCAGGGCATTCATTACATCGATGATCTTGTCCGATATGTACAGGGCGTTGTAACGACTATCGACCGCATAGTCTTTTGCAGTTCTTGAGACGCCTATCGATAGCTCAGGGTCTTCTAGCCACGCTACATAGAGATCCAGTAATAAAACTCTGAACATGTCTTTCGGAGTTTTTTTAGGTTTCCGACCTCTTGAAGAGCGTTTCTCAAAGTAGCCGGCTAGGTGTTCGTTCCAAAAGTGATCAACCCAACGCTTCACCTCTGGATAGTCGGACCATCGATGCACATCTAGAGGGCGCGAATATGATCGTTCTCTATCGCTCATCGTTTTTTGTATGTAGACGTCGCGCTTCTGACAGTGATGAAGAGATGATTCCTGCAGGGACTGCTACTAGGCCCAGGCCGACAAACAGAATAACTGTTGTAAAGAATCGCCCGCCCGTTGTTATGGGATACATATCGCCATAGCCGACAGTGGTAAGAGTCACGACTGCCCACCAGAGGCTATCTGGGATGGATCTGAACAGCTCGGGCTGTGCCGTGTTTTCAAAGTGATAGATTCCAACGCCAGCTAGATAAATCACTATCAACGATGCAGAGATAAATAGAAGAAGTTCACCTTTCGCGAGGTCAAATGCTGTTCCAATGCGCTTGAGGGCTTCATTGAATCGGACGAGCTTGAGAATCCTAAACAGCCTTAGCAAGCGGAACGCTCGTAATGATCTCAAGTCCAGACTAGTGGTCAGATAGAAGGGGAGAATAGCTGCAAGATCAATCAGGCCATAGAAGCTAAAGATATAGCCAGGGCGCGATGTGGCTACCCAAACTCTCAGCAGGTACTCGACGGTGAATACGCTAACGCAGAAGACTTCAATGAATCTTAGAAACTGTATTTCTTGGGTGGTGAGATTGGGTAGAGTCTCGAGTGCGTAGGCGCTTAATGAAATGACGATCAGCACCTGGATGCTAAGGTCAAATGCGCGGCCCAGACGGGTTTCTGTTGACTCTATTATTGCTGTGATGCGCTCCTTAATTGAGCTCATTGTCCAAGCACCTCTCTGGTCGGTTCGACACCTTTACATGTGATGCACCTACCTGGGCACACACTCATGAGAAATAAACTTAATTACCTTTGCATACACAAGAAAAAAGACTCACTTATCAACCGCTTTCGCGCTCGCTACTGCTTTTAAAAATAGCAGCTTGCAGATCAATTTTCCCGCGAGAGATCCATATATACCTCTAGGAGCTCCAGAATCGCTTTGTGAGCGATTTTAAGCGTCTCTCGGTATCATCCTAAGGCTTAATTTTAAAATCTCGTGGTGAGGCCTTTAAAGCCTTTACGAGCTTACCTTAAAAATCAGCGGATGTCAAGTTTGTTGATCCTCGCTTCTACCTACCGTTTTAACTCGACAACGTTATCGATTGAGCGCACATCGATGATGAATCTACTGAAGATCTCTTTTTGGTCATCGTACAGCTGTACGAGTAGCTCAGGGTCGTCCCTATATCCATGGCGATCGTAAACTCGCTCCATCACGGTATTGTTGGTATCGCCGTGTTCCCATCCTGCGATGGCGTGTTTGTTGTCCTCAGAAATCCGTGCGCGCCTACTGAGTCTCAACCAGGTGTGCCTGAGCATGTGACTCTTGACGGTCACCTCTTTGCCAAGGAGTGCTCTGAGTCGTTTATTTAGGGTGCTCGTAGGTGATTTGAGGTCGACGCTATTCATCCATTTGATGGTTTCAGGAAGCCACTCTTTGATGACGTCGAGGCCGATAACAATAGGAACGACTCGCAGACGTGAATCTGCCTTTGCCTTCTCTTCATCACCACCGCGGAAAATAATGTGCGGATACTTCGCATCAAGAAATACGTCTTCATCAATCCGAAGGCGCATGATCTCTCGCATCCCCAATCCAGCGTGTGCCGCGAGGAGTAGGGCAGTCCACTTCTCATCAGGTTTCGTCAAACAGGTGCTGAAGAAGAGTCGCAGTTCGTCGTCGGTGAGATTTCTGCCCTGAACAGGCTTGGTTTCTCTCGGCACCTGAAAATTATTCTGTTTGCCTGATAGCTGAAGTCGCTCTCCCCAATCGATCCTTGGAACGTAACGAATCGCAGCGATGAACTCTCGCAGTTCCCGCTTAATGGACTGGGCTTTGATGTTTGGGTTCTCTTGCCGCTTCTCGTGAATGAAGTTCTGTATCCGATCCTGAACCTCCTCACGTGTCTCCTGGCTGATAACGAAGTCTCCCGTGTATTTGATGACACGATCGAATCGTTGTTGCTTGTGCTTCCCATCGCCTTTTGTGATGTCGATGTTGTTATCCGCTACATAACGTGCCCACGCTTCACGCATGGTTTGCTTCTTTCTGAACTTCGGTAATTCCTGCACCGATTTCCAGGCATCGAGATATACCTGCTGCTCAAAATTGAGCTTTTTCCCGCGATTGAGATCATCGCCAATGTCTTCGATTTCGGGGATGGCCCATTCTGCAAGATCGTGTCGATCCGGAACTATGCTAGCTCCATGCTGTATCGCGCGATCCCACTCCTCCTTTGAGTATTGTGTTGAGGGAACGTGGGCGTACTCACCCGGCTTCAGCTTTCTCTGCCTCAAGACTTCTTCTACTGCCATCTTTAATTCTGACTCTGAGAAGGCGTTCGGATCGCTGTTCAAAGCTGTCTTCACTCTCAAGTCATATTGCCGCGACGCCTCGTCCATCGCACGATGAAGCTCAGAGTCCGTGCACGAGCTATTCAAGTGCAGCTCTTTAGAGAATTGCTTGGGGTGATCTGGGAAGGTTCTTAACAGTGACGTGGGGAAGTCCCTGACGTATCGATAGTCGCCACTCTTTCGCTCGCTGAGGTATTTCCATTTCCGCTTCATATCGCTATTCCTGACAAGTTTCCTGACAGAAATCAAGCCAATCCGGCATCAAGGTCAATGATTATGCGGGCTGTAGAGAGAAAGTTGGTGCCCAGGGACGGAATCGAACCGCCGACACGGGGATTTTCAATCCCCTGCTCTACCAACTGAGCTACCTGGGCTAATCTGAAGAAAGTACTTCGGAGGGCGCGTATTAAACCGTTGAGTTGTTTAGCCGTC
>CALJGU010000052.1 GCA_938075565.1 uncultured Opitutales bacterium
ATATTGGCCGCCTTCTCGAGACGCCAAATGTGTTGACCAGTCAGGATGGCACTCCTTGAGGGACCACAAGTGGGCGCATCGCAAAAAGAGTTAATAAAACGAAGTCCTTCATTCGCTACCCGATCAAAGGCCGGGGTTTTAACGACGGGATCTCCATTGGCACCCATATGCGCCCAGGACTGATCGTCGGAAATACAGAAGAGAATGTTGGGTTTCGCAGAAGCAGCTACTGTGGCCACTACGAGCAACAAAAGTACACTTAGATGTTTCATTTTATCTATATTGTTTAGAAAGCGGATCAGCCTTCGCTGGGCTCAATTTTATAATATCGCTTCAGTCGGTTAAGCTCTTCTTTGAGACGTGCAACGACCTGAGCATACTCCGGATTATCGTATTCACTTTTCATTTCACCGGGATCACGTTCATGATCGAATAATTCCCATTCATCCACATCGTCGTGTTTGAAGTGAATCAACTTATACTGTGCGTCAGCCACACCTTCATGCGGCGGGACGCCATGATTATAATATCCTTCACTCACACTCCCCCCGAATCTCTCACCGTAGTATTTGTAATAGAAGCTCTTTCGCCAGTTTCGAGGAGCGCTACCTTTAAGAATTGGCACCAGGCTGCGACCTTGGATTTCGGCAGGAATGGATGCTCCTGCCATTTCAAGAAACATGGGAGCGAAATCCAGGTTCGAAACAATATCACGACTGACCCGACCGGCTTGAGTAACACCCGGCCACCGAACCATAAATGGCGTTTTCAAACTCTCCTCATACATCCACCGTTTATCATACCAGCCATGTTCTCCCAAAAAAAAGCCCTGGTCCGCGGCATAGATCACGATGGTGTTTTCCGCCAGTCCACTCTCGTCAAGATAGTCGAGCACACGACCCACATTTTCATCGATAGCTTTGCTCGTCAGGAGGAAGTTTTTGATAAACCGTTGGTAACGCCAATTCGCTAGAGCATCTCCCTGGAGATCGGCCTTTTCAAACGCCTCATTGGCTTCGTCGAAATGGCTACGGAATTGAGCAAGCTGCTCTCCCTGAATATTCCGATAGTCTAGACTGAGATTGCTTAGGGGCATTACCTTTGCAATACTTGTATTGTGATTCCCAGGGGCGCGGCTCCGACCACTATAATCATCGAAAAAATTATCCGGCACTGGGACGCTGACATCATCCAGCTCACCAAGATGGCGCAACGCCGGTTGAAACGGGCCGTGAGTCGCCTTGAATTGACACATCAGCATAAAGGGCTGATCCGAATCCCGATTCTTTAGCCAATTCAGTGACCGATCCACAACGACGTCCGTGTTGTAGCCTTCATACTCTGTGGGTTCTCCGTCCGTGTAGAGGATTGGATTGTAGTAACGACCCTGCCCACGCATCACCTCATGGTAATCGAATCCCGTAGGCACCGACTTCAAATGCCATTTACCGACGATCGCCGTCTGGTAACCTTCCTTCTGCAACAATTGAGGAAAGGTCACCTGACTTCCGTCAAAGGTATTATAATTGTTTATCTGCCCATTCAAATGGGAATACTTCCCGGTCAGGACTACCGCTCGCGAAGGTGCGCATATTGAATTCGTAACCAGGCATCTATCAAAGCGGATACCCTCGTCGGCGATCCGATCGATATTGGGCGTCGGTACTACTTTTGACAATGGATGTCCGTAAGCAGAGATTGTCTGCCAGGTATGGTCATCCGGAAATATTAAAAGGATGTTGGGGCGATCATTCGCCCGAAGAGGCAATAGGCCAAAGAAGAGAGCTAAGAGAACGAAACAACTGAATACGGCACTGCGAGGACGCAGTAGCCCTACCAGGCTAGAAATTAAAAGGTAGGGCAATCGCGTCCTCGCGATGCCGAAAATATTGAGAAGAATAATTCTGGAGCAATTCATCATGGTCTCTCATCTACCGTCCAACCTTCTGTCCTAACCCGACCGTAATAAGGATAATAATCCCAATTTACGACGCCTCCGACCACACGAGGATCTTGGGTGACTGAAAGGTGGTTAAACAACTTTCTACGAAGTGAATTTTGAACCGCGTTATATTTTTGATTGCCCGCCAGGTTCACTAACTGCTCAGGATCGCTTTTCAAATCGTAGAGTTCCTCGGCGGGACGCATTCCAAAAGAAAGCTCAGCCAGGTGCGCGACTCCATGCGTACTACGATGCTCCATCATGTAGCTCTTAGTCGGCGACGTATCAATTTCACCATACGGAATAGCCCGGGCACAAACCGATGCATCGGGCGAACCTGAAGGCCAACGTGTTGGCTCGAAATTATGGATATACATATAGTCGGCGGTTCTGATGGCACGACAGGGGTAACCCTTCCCACCTGCCCGACATCCATCGTGGCGTTCCATTGCAACGTAAGCCGCATCGCGCTTCATCACTTCCTTATTCGCAAATACATCCTGCAAACTACGCCCGGTCATCATACCCGGAATTGCTACTCCGGTTGCCCGAAGGAAGGTGGGGGCCAAATCACTCAGGTTCACAAACGACTCAACCACCCTACCCGATTCCTTGATTCCTTCCGGCCAACGAATAGCAAGTGGAACCCTTGAACCCCAATCATAGAGGCTGGCTTTCGCACGCGGAAATGGCATGCCGTGATCACTGGTGACTACCACAATGGTATTATCAAGGAGTCCTCGTTTTTCGAGAGAAGCAATCGCTCGCTCCACCATGGAATCAAAATGCTCAACCTCCACCAGATAATCCAGAATATCGCTACGGACGATGTCGTTGTCCGGAAAAATCGCAGGCACTCTCACCTTGGATGGATCCTTACCGGTTTGTATCCCCGCACCATCTTGGTAGAAGCGATGCGGTTCACTCGTTCCCAGCCAGAAACAAAACGATTCGCCGTCGGAAACCTCTTCTAAAAAGCCTTCAAAGTTTCCCGCATAATCATTGTTGCGTATGCCTTGAAATGGAGGTTTCAAAGTGCGCTCGTCATACTGCTTGCCAGCAGGATTTTCTATACGACCACCAGCCTCCAGGCTACCGGGAGACCAGCCTTTTCCGGTAAACCCGATTTTATAACCCACCTTTTGGAGCTCCTCCGTGTAGGTAGCAAATTTCGCAGGAAGCGTGCTGTGAATGTTTCCCGCTTCCTCCAAACGCCATATTGCCTGGCCAGTGAGAATCGCGCTACGTGAAGGACCACAGGTTGGAGCATCACAAAAGGAATTTATAAACCTAAGACCTTCATTGGCCACCCGATCAAAGGCGGGGGTCTTGATAACCGGATCTCCATTGGCCCCGGTATGCGCCCAGGACTGATCGTCGGAGATACAGAACAGGATGTTGGGGCGGTCAGCGAAAGCAAAGCCGCTGAGCCATAATAATAAGGCAAGGCTAGAAAACAATCGTCTCATAATTACTCGATTGGATGTGTAGTTCTCAAATACCCGATCAGGTCACGAACTTGACTATCCGACATCGTTTTTAGCTGCCCTTCCGGCATCATGGAAACGGGTGAGGTCTGACGAGACAGAATATCCGATTTCGGAAGGATAACTTCCTGACCAATCATAGCCAAGGTCACACGTTGATCATCCTCATTGATCACGTTGCCGGCATACGTTCTTCCATCCTGAGTAGAAATGGTAACCAGCTGGTAGCCTTCTCCAATTTCTCCGCTCGGGTCGATCATGTTGGTCAAAATATAATCCAGGTTGGCACGATTGGATCCAGTAATGTCCGGTCCAATAATACCGCCCTCTCCATACATCTTGTGACAAGCCGCGCAGGTCTGGCCATAAATGGCTTTTCCATTCGTCACATCGGCATGAGAAACATACTCATCGGTCAGCAGGAACTTATATCGATTTATCTCTTGTTCCTTGTCCTGAGCCATCGACTCGATGGGCTCCCCCCACCAATCGACAAAGCTGGGACCCACCACTCGTCTGAGTTGACGAGCATTTACGGCGGAGATATCACTTCGAGGTATCCGGTTGCTCCTCAATGCCGCGGCCAAAGCTCTGGCAGTACCCCGTCGGGTGGCAAGTGTTTGAATAGCCACAGCTTTTTCTGCCTGGGTAAATTTAGAGTAGTGTTGGAAAATTTTTGCACCGACCGCATCATCGTCGTAGGACGTAAGTGCCCGAAGCGCATAAAGCCTCAATTCGGGATTTCCTACATAACTGAGAATGGAATCGAAGGCCGGAGGAAATACATTGAGTCCAAAGTTCTGTAGGATTTCCTTACGACGTGACAGGTCCGTCGAGTCATCATTGAGCTCAGCCAACTGAGTATTCCCGGCTTCAGCACTGCCAAACAATTGACCGATTTCCAATAGCAAATTCCGCAGGCTATCAACTCCCTTCAAGCTCGACTCAACTGAGGACCAGTTTGAAGGAGCGTCCAGGTCGCGTTGCCCCAGTAATCCGTCGCGCATTCCTTCCAACAGCACTTGCTTAGTGGACGTCGTTTTGGCTTTGGCAATTTCTCCAACCACTGCGTCCAGTAGCTGTCCCGAGGTTGCTCTTCGTGCGATAAACTGAGCCACCATAGGGATCTTACTTGCAGCAGCGAGTTGTAACGCTTTGACAGGATCTCCAGGAACATGCGGCTCCATTCCGAACCAGATCATTTTCGGAATATTGTGATCATCCTTGTCTTCTGAGTGACTAACCAGACCACTCGCGATATCCCAGGTATTTTCACTCGGAATACGCTGCAGAGCCGACGCCAGATAAAGACGGACGACCGGTGAAGGATCTGACTTGGCCATTTGGGCAAACTTCGAAAGAGCCGCGCTACCTGGATCCATATCCTCGCAGAGTAACTGAATTGCCCAGGCACGGACGTATTCATGCTCGTTATTAAGAATTCCTGTGAGGTGCTTTTGAGAGACACCACCGGTCACGTGCAATGCCCATAAGGCACGGAGCTTTCGCCCAGGATCCGATTGCTCTTTGAACATCGTCCACAGTTGCTTGTGATCGTTTTGAGTGATGGATCCCTCAAAAGCCCTTTCATGAAGAATGATACGAGCATGGCGGACATACCAGTCATTCGTATGCAGTTGCATACCAATCAACTCCTCATTGCTTGAATCCTTTAGATTAAAATCGGTAGGAAATGGAGTGCCTTCCGGAGCCAATCGAAAGACCCGCCCGGTATCCTTATCGTGCACGTCGTTTCCACAGATATCTCCATCGTGCCAATCAAGCATGTAGATCGCACCTTCAGGCCCGATTTCCAAACTGAAGCCAATCCACTGTGGATCATTTGCCAGGACCGTATCTTCACCATGCTTGGCGATGAAGCCGGAACCATTGCGTACCAGCTCGTCGTTCAACAAGGCATGCTCATGGATATTAGCCATAAACAATTTGTTGTGATATTTCTCAGGCAATAAATCGGCCAGGTATACACGGGCTCCTCCATGAGCAGAACGGTGCCTATGATCTACAATGGTCTGTATGTCGGAATAGACATAAGGATTGATGTGCCTCCCACCCTGACGGTGAAAAATTCCGCCCTGAACTATATGAAAGGCATGCGGAATCACACAGGCAGAGATAAATCCCTGTCCGTTGTCATCAAAGTCCAATCCCCAGGGATTACTGAACCCATGAGAAACCACCTCGAATCGATCTTTGATCGGATGGTAACGAAAAACGCCACCGTCGATAAACTGCCCATCGACTACTTCCTGACTCGTTGGAAACGGATCACCTTTCTTGAAGATACGTCCGCCATCCACTGGTTTACCCACCGTGGACGGGGTCGCGAATCCCTGACAACCATAGAGCCAGCCGTCGGGGCCCCAAATAAAACTGTTCAGCACTTCATGTCGGTCACGAATCCCCCAGCCAGTGAGCCGGACTTCGATCTCCTCGTCCGCTTTGTCGTCACCGTCCCGGTCAGGCACAAACATAAGATTGGGTGGAGCCCCCAGCCAAAGCCCATCAAATCCAACGGCAATCGCGGCAGGGAAAGGAATACCTTCCATAAATACTTTCTTCGTATCCATTTTTCCATCCCCATCTTCGTCTTCGAGGATCAGAATCCGGCTATTCCCATAATTGGAGAACCCAGACCTTCGTGTTTCGTAATCTCGATTTTCGGCTATCCAAAGACGCCCACGGTCATCCCAGCAAAACGCCATAGGCTGCGTGATCTGAGGTTCGGAAGTTACGAGGGTGACTTCGAGCCCGTCCGGCACGGTCATTTTCGCAATGGCTTCTTCACCTGTTAAAAATTCTGCCTCCTTAGCTTCGTTTCGGGCTGCAACCCATTCAGCATAATTGTTTCTCTCACCGGAATATGCTTTCCAGTCCTCGTGCATGTGGAGGTCATTCAATCGACCTGTATAGACTTTGAGCTGATGCCGGAAGGTATGGGTGGTTCCTGCGGGTATTTCCCAATCTCCCAGTATGGACCGGGACGGCCCAACACCCAATTGCCGGTCTACCCGCCAAGGCATCGGATAGGCCTCATTTTCCGGATGATCGAAAATAGCAATGTGTCCCCAGTCATCCTTTTCGCGCCCTTCGATTTGCATCCCCACATTGACCCAGGCTGCCCGCTGCCCTTCGGCTCGTTGATCCTTCGAACGTGAACTATTAACGACTTCGCCCTCGGTGGTGCCTCTCTTATAGGGCATTCGCAGAAAAAGTCC
>CALJGU010000053.1 GCA_938075565.1 uncultured Opitutales bacterium
TTTAATCGAAGTTGATAATCTTCAGTTCGTACTTCGTGGATAACTTTACCGTTGTGAACGACCTGCAAGTAGTTAACTGGACGTTGGGTGATGCAACGCCCTCTGATTTCGATCATGAAGGGACCGTCGCCTGAGAATTTAAGTTCGCCTCCCATGGAAGCTCGGTTTGCCGAAAAGGAAAGAAGTGGGCCATTTGTTACAAACGTATTGCCTTCACGAATACCTTCCATGAGTCCGTCATGACTCCACTCATCGACTTTGGCGTACGTTCTAGCGACTGAGCCAATGGGGCTTGCTGCTGACATTTTATCCGTGCCACCGATGAGTGGTAAGCGAACCCCGCAATTGAGCATGCGATAGTAAAGTTGTCCTGAATCGTATCCTGTGGGATTCGTTTCATAGCCGGGGATAGCCAGTCCCTGACGTGTGCGCCTACGATTGTTGACGATATCGGTGCTGGTCCATTCCAGGCCGTCTAATAAGCCAAGTGCGCAACCGACAGCTGAACCATAGCCCGGCCAAAAAAGATAGTGAGCGTGAAAGGCCATTACATCCTGGTGGTGCATCCGCCGAGTCACTTGCCAATTAAGAGGCTCATTCGGGCGTTGCTCAGGTTCGTTTTTCCCTGTGCCCGTATAAATGAGCACGGGTTCGATCGGGTTCTTCATCCCCATCAAGGTCATGTGGCCCTGTTCCATATCGCGCACTTCTTGGGATACGTAAACAATACGATCCTTCGTTGAAACAGGATTAGCTTTTCCAGTCACAAATCCTCGTGTGTAAAGCGGATGCTCGGGTCCGATAAACATAAGGTTGGTATAGTCCACATCTTCGACCTCCATCTGCCGCATAGCACCTTCCGGTGAGAGCGAATGCACATGAGAATCTGCACTCATCCATCCGCGAGCCTGCATATCAATACTTTGCTTAAGCTCGAAAGTGCGCTCGATCGTTTTGCCAGCCATGCAGGATAGATTCATGTGGTAAGTGGGTTGAGAAAACTCGAAGCCGTGAAACAGCCTCACCGAGTATCCATCGATTGCTCTTAAGCGAACCGTGAACGTTCCGCCCTCGA
The DNA here is from genome assembly GCA_938075565.1 of uncultured Opitutales bacterium. Classification (GTDB taxonomy): domain Bacteria; phylum Verrucomicrobiota; class Verrucomicrobiia; order Opitutales; family UBA2995; genus UBA2995. The sequence continues at coordinate 1,076 of CALJGU010000053.1, forward strand.
TCATGGCCCAGCTTTTGTTGCCTCGGTTTACCAGATCCGGTTCGAGTGTGACATTGTCGACATGTCCCTCGAGCTCACCTAATTCCGTATGTCCCTCAGGTGGATAGTAACGATTTTGTGAATCACTGATGCGAACACGATGAGGTATCAAGACCCCCGAGTGAACATTCACGACTCGGGCTTTTAGAATGACCAATTCTTCTTCGGGGATTTCGGGAATGGTTCCTATGTCCAAAGGAACGGTTTGGTTATTCGGAGCAATTCTCTGTGTGCCATGTGCTCCTGGGTGAGCGTTAATAACTGTAGAGGCAATGAGGGCTAATAGGACAGAGCTGAAAACAAAACGAACGTAGGGCATTGTAGTTTTATAAATGATTGAATGGTTGCTTAGCAATAGCGGCACGGTGAGGAGCAGAGCCTTCTGCAGGAGCAAACTTGTTCGCAACGTTTCAATCACTGACATTCAGGGTCGCGAACAAGTTTGCTCCTACAGAAGACAAGCGATTTTTTCTTTCCTGCCATAGCCGCTGATGTATGATTCTGTCTCTGTGATTTACTTTAAACAACAACGTTGGCTATTTGTTGCCTTCACTCTTTTTGTTTCGAATTGGGGCATTGCCCAAGCGTCCACTCAAATCCCCTTCATCGATCTTGCGGATGACTACTATCGACAAACCTTGGTCGATCGAGAAGAAGGCCAATACCTTGGCCACCCAAGCACTTGTTTATTAGATGATGGGAAAACGATCCTGGTGGTTTACCCCAAAGGACACGGAAAGGGAAGCCTCGTTTACAAGCGCTCAACCGATGGTGGCTTGTCCTGGTCGGAGCGATTGCCGACACCAAGTTCTTGGGCGACCTCACGAGAGGTGCCGACCTTGCACCGCGTGACCGATGCGAAGGGGAAGAAACGCATCATCATGTTCTCGGGATTGTATCCCATCCGCATGGCAGTCACCGAGGACGATGGGCTTAACTGGTCTGAATTAAATCCCATTGGTGACTTTGGCGGCATTGTTACGATGGGCAGCTACTTTCCAATCGCCAATAAGCCCGGTCATTATACCAGTCTGTTTCACGATGACGGACGTTTCATTAGAGAGGGAAGTAAGCGAGAAGATCCTACGGTGATGACCCTCTACCAAACGAGCTCCGCTGATGGCGGGCTCACATGGGGACAACCGAAAGAGATCTACAAAGACACCGAGGTTCATCTTTGCGAACCTGGAACGATTCGATCACCAGATGGGAAAGAAATAGCAGTCCTTCTACGGGAAAATCGGCGGGTGAAAAACTCACACATCATTTTTTCAAACGACGAAGGAAGGACTTGGTCTGAGCCGCGTGAGCTACCTATTACGCTCACTGGAGATCGCCATACCGGAAGGTATGGCCCCGATGGCCGACTCTTCATTTCGTTTCGCGGAGTCACACCTACCAAGGGCTTTAAGTTTGGCGACAGCTCCAAGGATATTGAAAAAATGCCAACCAATGGTGACTGGGCCGGCTGGGTTGGGACCTATGATGATCTGGTGAATGGAAGACCTGGTCAATACGTGTTTCGTCTGATGGATAACAAGAAGGGATACGACACGACTTATCCAGGAGTGGAAGTCTTGCCCGATGGAACTTTTGTCTTGGTAACCTACGGCCATTGGACGGAGGACGAGGAACCCTATATTATGTCCGTCCGCTTTAAATTATCTGAACTCGATGCCAAGGCCGCCAATGCTGATCCAGTCTTATTGAGCTCAGATTTTCTGTCCATGGGCAATTAGATGGACTAAGGACTAGTAGGATATCAACGCTCAACAAATTCTTTACTAGGTTGTATTCGTATCGTTAATACTCGGCGAGAGATAGTCTTTTATACTCCTTGACCCTTCTGTTTTTTAGAAATAGAAATTTTGCACTCTCTGCAAACCTGCTTATGATTCGAAATTCCTACCTACTAGGGCTTTCAGTATTTCTTTGTACTGCGATGCCTGCTTTTGCCCAACCTCAACTTACCATTGAGCAAGTGGAAAATAACCAGGTAGAGATCTCTTGGCCACAATCTGGAGATTCTTACATTTTGTAGAAAGCTTCACCCTTGGCATCCCCTTCGGTCTGGGTGGATATTCACGCTTAGGTGCTTACCAGTACTGACACCAACACCTTCGTATCCGATATTGCGGATCTCAATCAGTTTTACCGACTGCGTCTCGATATCCCAAATACGACGGTAGCACTGGGGCATGGAACTGGCGAAGTGTCTCTCGGTCTTTCTGCTCCTCCAAATCCTGAGAATAAATCACTGTCGATCTCTCTGACGCAGTTACCGACCAATGGGACCATTAGAAAGAAGGACGGCACTGTCGTTACGGTAGACACGATCCTGACGATTGCCGAGCTGCTCGAACTCACGTTTACCTTGACCGAAACAGCCGAAGCTCAAGCCAAGGGGGATGACTCCTATTCGACTCGTGCGGGCGGTCCCGGTTCTTCCTAGTTTATTTATGTTATCGATTACGGTGATGGAGTGGTCGTCTCAGTGACGGTATCCTTGAAGTTTGTGGAGCCTGCCTCGGGAGTATACATCTGGGGAACCGTACCCCAGATTAATGATGGTGGAGCATTTTTCCTTTCAGACGGAGTATCAATTGAGCTGGCGGGGAATCTACCAGAAGATCCTTTTACTGCCTGGAATTTTACCCCCATTGGATTTATTGATGGAGAAATTGTTTTTCCGGTGCCAATCAAAATAAATCGGTTTTTTTTGCATTCGATGGGGGAAACTATTCTCTGCTTGAAAGTGGATTAAGTGGGGGAGGATTTTTTGTGGGGGATCGTTATTATTATGTCGGCTCGCAATCAGGGACAGGAAATG